>NZ_JAQYXC010000280.1:0-231088 GCF_036322365.1 Streptomyces sp. SP18CS02 | reverse complement strand
TGGGCGGCGCGCAGGGCGGCGACGGGGTCGGTGCGTCCGGGGGCGTGGACTCCGGAGCCGTATCCGAGGAAGGCGCTGCACCAGGGTTCGTTGAGGGTGGTCCAGCGCTGGACGCGGTCGCCGAGGGCGTCGGCGACGATACCGGCGTAGTCGGCGAAGCGTTCGGCGGTGGCGCGGTGGGGCCAGCCGCCCGCGTCCTCCAGTTCCTGCGGCAGGTCCCAGTGGTAGAGGGTCAGGACGGGCGTGATGCCCGCGGACAGCAGTTCGTCGGTGAGCCCCCGGTAGAAGTCGAGGCCCTTCTGGACGGCCGGGCCCCGGCCGGTGGGCTGGACGCGGGACCAGGACACCGAGAAGCGGTAGGCGCTCAGCCCGAGGTCCTTCATCAGCCGTACGTCGTCGCGGAACCGGTGGTAGTGGTCGACCGCCACATCGCCGGTGTGGCCCTCGAAGACCTTCCCCGGTGTGCGGGAGAAGGTGTCCCAGATGGAGGGGGTACGGCCGTCCTCCTGGGCGGCGCCCTCGATCTGGTAGGCGGCGGTCGCGGAGCCCCAGAGGAAGCCTGGCGGGAACCGGCGGGTCGCGGTGAGCGGCCGGGCATCGGACGCAGTCATATGGGAGCGCTCCCAACGTTATGGCGGGTCAACACGGAGACGCGTCGACGCAGAGACGGGTTCGTGGCGAGGGCGGGAGGTGAGGGCGGCGCGGGACGCGTCAGCTCTTGACCGCGCCCGAGGTGATGCCGCCCACGATGTGCTTGCCGAGCAGGGCGAAGACCAGGAGGAGCGGCACGGTGGAGATGAGCGCACCGGTCAGGACGATCGCCTGGTTCACGGTGTGGTTGCCGGAGCCGAGACCGGCGAGCGCGACCTGGAGCGTCGGATTGCCGTCCGGGGTGAGCGCGATGAAGGGCCAGAAGAAGTCGTTCCACGCCTGCACGAAGACCAGCATGCCCAGGACGGCCATGGCGGGCCGCGCGACGGGGAACACCACGTGCCAGATGACCCGCAGGCTGTGCGCCCCGTCCATCCGGGCCGCCTCCACCAGCTCGATGGGCAGCGCCTCCAGCAGGTACTGCCGCATGAAGAACACGCCGAACGCGGCGACCAGCGAGGGCAGCACGACCGACTGCAGCTGGTCCACCCAGCCCAGGTCGGTGATGATCCGGTACAGCGGGATGACGCTGAGCTGCGGCGGGATCGTCATCGTCGCCACCACGAGCGCCAGCATCACATTGCGGCCGCGGAACGGCAGCTTGGCGAAGGCGAAGCCCGCCAGGGTGGAGAAGAGCACGGTGGACAGCGCCACCAGCCCCGCCACCACGGTGGTGTTGATCAGTGCCTCGCCCATGTCGACCTGGTTCCAGGCGAAGGTGAGGTTCTCGAAGAGGCGGGGGCCGGGCAGCAGCGGTGCCGGGGCCTCGACCACGCGCTCCCCGCTGTGCGAGGCGGCGACGAGGTTCCAGTACAGCGGGAAGAGCGAGACCACGGCGGCCAGGATGAGCAGGAGGTACGTCAGCGGTCCGGCATGGTGCTGCCGTCCGGCCTTCTGCCGCAGCCGCCTCGGCCTGTCGAGTGTGGACGTCATCGAGGTCAGCCCCCCAGCTTGGAGCGGTTCACGCGGGCGACGAGCAGCCGGAAGGCGCCGATCAGGAGCAGCAGCAGGAGCATCACCCAGGCGATCGCCGAGGCCTGTCCCAGTGCGCCGGTCATCCAGCCCTTCTCGTACATGAGCAGGCTGAGGGTCTGGAACTGGTTGCCGCTGCCGCCGCTGACCCCGAGGCTGCCGCCGAACAGCATCGGCTCGCCGAAGAGCTGCGTGGCGCCGATCGTCGAGACGACGATGGTGAACAGGATCGTGGGACGGATCGAGGGAATGGTGACGCTGATGAACTGCCGCCAGCGCGAGGCCCCGTCGAGGGCCGCGGCCTCGTACAGGTCCTGCGGGACGGCCTGCATCGCGGCCAGGTAGATCAGCGCGTTGTAGCCGGTCCACCGCCAGGTGACGATCACCGAGATGGCGATCTGGGCGGGCCACTTGGACGACTCCCAGTCGACCGGATCGAAGCCGACCCAGCCGAGCATGGTGTTGATCAGCCCGTAGTCGCTGTTGAACAGCTGTGCGAACACCAGGGTCGCCGCCGCGATCGACGTGGCGTACGGGGCGAGGACCGCGACGCGGAAGAAGCCGCGGCCGCGCAGTTTGTAATTGAGCAGATGGGCCAGCCCCAGCGCCATCAGCAGCTGCGGAACGGTGGAGAGGACCCCGATGGTGAACGTGTTGGCCAGCGCGTTCCAGAAGAACCCGCTGTCCCACAGGCCGGTGTAGTTGTCGAAGCCGCGCCACTGCGCGTCCCCGCCGAGCTCGACCCGGTGCAGCGAGAGCCAGCCCGTGTAGATCAGCGGGAAGAGCCCGAACGCCGCGAAGCACAGGAAGAACGGGGTGACGAAGGCGTACGGGGTGGCTTTGAGGTCCCAGCGGTACAGCCTGCTGCGCCAGCCGGGGCGGTCGGGTGCCTGTTCCGGGAGGACGGGGGGCGGCGCGGCGGGCGGCGGGGCGCCGTCGGCCGCCGCCCGGACGGAGGTGGCCACGAGGGCTTCCTTCCAGCTCGGTGCGTGTGGTGGTTCGGTCCGGTCACCGCGCCGGCGCGTGCCGGGCGGTCCGTGCGGGTGGCCGCCCGGCGGGGGAGCGCCGGGCGGCCACCCGCGTCCCCCTACTGGTCGATCTTGTCCTCGATCAGCTTCTTCACGTTGTCCCAGGCCTTGTCGGGCGCCGTGCCGCGCTGCTCGATGTCGAGGATGCCGTTGTCGGTGATGAACGTCTTCACCTGGCCGTCGTGCCGGCTGACCGGGGCCGGGGCGATGCCGGCGGCGGCGGTCGAGTAGATCTTGCCGACCGGGGTGTCACCGAAGTACGGGATCTTGGCGTTCTGCACCGCGGGCGAGGCCAGGGTCGCCTTGGTGGACGGGATGTTGCCGTTCACCCCGAAGACCTTCGCGTGCTGCTCCGGGGCGGTCAGCCAGGCGGCGAGCTTGGCGGCCTCCTCGGCGTTCTTGCCGGACTTGGGCACGGCCAGGAACGAGCCGCCCCAGTTGCCCGCGACCGGCGGAGCCGCGATGTCCCACTTGCCCTGGTTGCCGGCGCCGGCCTGGTCCTTGATCATGCCGGTCATCCAGCTCGGGCAGGAGACGGTGGCGAACTTCGAGTTCTTGAAGCCGGCGTTCCAGGTGCCCTTCTCGTCGAACTGCCGCAGCTTGGCGGAGATCCCGCTCTGCGCGGCGTCGACGGCCAGGCTCCACGCCTTCTTCACGCCGGGGCTGTTCTCCCAGGCGAGCTCGCCCTTGTCGTCGGCGTACTGCTGCGGCTGGCTGGCCAGCACGGCCTGGAACAGGCCGCTGGAGGAGTCGAGGAAGGCGGTGCCCGCCGGGGCGTTCTTCTGGTACGTCTTGCCGACGGCGACGTACTTCGCCCAGTCGCCCGCCCAGAGCCGGGCGACCTGGGCGCGGTCGGTGGGCAGCTTCGCCTTGGCGAAGAGCTCCTTGTTGTAGCAGATGGCCATCGGGCCGATGTCGGTGCCGAGGCCGATGAGCTTGCCGTCGGCGCTGGTGGCCTGCTTGACCTTCCACTCCAGGTAGGCCGAGGTGTCGGCGCCGCCGGTCTTGGAGAGGTCCACCCACTTGCCGGCCATGGCCGGGCCGGTGGCCTCGGCGATGTAGCCGACCTCGATGGCCTGGATGTCCGCGAGACCGCTGTTGCGGGAGAGCCGCAGCTTCAGCGTGTCCCAGTACTTCTGCCCGTCGGCCACGTTCGACTCGACGATCTTGATGTTGGGGTGGAGCTTCTCGTACTCGGCGTAGAGCTTGGCCCCGTTCTCGTTGTCGTACCCGAAGGCGCCGAAGGTCCCGATCCGCAGGGTGATCTTCCCGTCGCCGCTCGCCGCGCCGGATCCGCCCTCGTCGCTGCTGCAGCCGGTGATCAGGACCGCGCCGGTCACGAACGCCGCGGCTGCTGCCAGTGCGGGGCGGCGCCCGCGGGTTCTGCTGGAAGTGCGCATTCCATCTCCTCGTCCAGGGTGGTGCTGCTGTGCGCCGAATGAGAGGTCCGAGGTCGGCTTCAGCGGCTCGGCGGCGGCCGGATCGGACATAGCTGCAGGTCGCTCGGGGGTCGGCCGCAGAATGAGTGGGAGCGCTCCCACGTCGTCTGCCGGAAGGTTGCTGCCTCCTGGGGGTGAGTGTCAAGAGATGAAGACGAATTCGTCGGGTGAGGGGCAACCGAGGGTCACGAGCCGAGAGTTGACGTCAGTTCCTGAATGCTCGCAGTGGCGCCCGACGGGTTCGTCCCCTACCTTGGGAGCGCTCCCACGATTGAACGGCGTGCTCCGGGACTCCCGCTGACCGCATCCTCCGGGGCACCCTCTAGGTTGGCTGAGTCATTACCTCATTCGATGGGAGACCGATGGCGGCGAGCGGACGGCAGACCGGCAGGCCCACGCTGGAGGAGGTCGCCGCGCGGGCCGGGGTGGGGCGCGGCACCGTGTCCCGGGTGATCAACGGCTCCCCCCGGGTGAGCGACCGGGCCAGGGCCGCGGTCGGCCAGGCCATCGCCGAGCTGGGGTACGTCCCCAATCGCGCCGCCCGGGCCCTGGCCGGGGCGCGTACCGACGCCATCGCCCTGGTCATCCCCGAGACCGAGGCGCGTCTCTTCGCCGAGCCCTACTTCCTGGACATCATCCGGGGTGTCAGCGCCGAACTCGCCGACGCGGACATGCAGCTGCTGCTGACCCTGATCCGCACCCAGCAGGAGCGGCAGCGGTTCGAGCAGTACCTCGCCGCCCAGCGGGTGGACGGCGTGCTCCTGGTCTCCGTCCACCGCGACGACCCGCTGCCGGACCTGATGGAGGAGCTGCGGCTGCCCACCGTCCTCAACGGCCGCCGCTCCGAGAGCGAGCCGGTGGCGTACGTCGACTCCGACAACGTGGGCGCGGGCCGGTCCGCCGTGGACCATCTGACGGGGCGGGGACGGCGCAGGATCGCGACGATCACCGGGCCGCTCGACATGTACGTGGCGCGGTGCCGGCTGGACGGCTACCGTCAGGGCATCGAGGCCGCGGGGCTCGCGGCGGACGAACGCCTGGTGGCCCCGGCCGACTTCACCGAGGAGGGGGGGCGCCGGGCGATGCGGGAGCTGCTGGAGCGCTGCCCCGATCTGGACGGGGTCTTCGCCGCGTCCGACGTGATGGCGGCCGGCGCCCGTGGCGTGCTGCGGGAGTCGGGCCGCCGGGTGCCCGAGGACGTGGCGCTCATCGGCGTCGACGACTCGGCGGTGGCCCGGCACATGGAACCGGCGCTCACCAGCGTGCGTCAGCCGATCGAGGAGATGGGCCGGGTGATGGCCCGCGTCCTGCTCCAGGAGATCGCGGGCGGCACGGCGCAACCGCGCCAGCTGGTGCTCCCGACGGAACTGGTGGTCCGCGACTCGACCTGAAGCGCGCGGCCTGGAGGGGGCGGCCTGGACGGCGCGGCCTGAAGGGGAGCGGCGCCGCCGCGGGCGTCGGCTCCCGGCCGGCCGCCGTGGCGTACGAGGGCGGCCCGGCGCCCGCCCGGGCCGCACGCCCGCCCTCCGCGACGCCCTGCCCCGCCCGGACCCCGTCCCGTCCCACCCCGGCCCCTCACCCCCGGCTCCGCACCTCTGTCTTCTCACCACGCCTTCGCCGGCGTGCCGTCGGCCTCAAGCCCGTAGCGGCGCAGGTCCTCCCACTCCGCGTGCCCCGTCCTCCGCAGAGCGGCGGCCAGCTCGTCGAGCGCGCTCCCGTACCCGGCGTCGGCGGCCGACCGGTACAGGCGCCGGGCGTCCTCGACGCTCCCCGAACGGGCCCGCAGCCGGGCCGTCACGGCCAGGGCGTCGACGTGTCCCGCGTGGGCGGCACTGCGGGCCGTGGCTTCGGCCCCCTCCCGGTCCCCCGCTTCCTCGCGCAGCCGCGCCAGTTCGGTCAGCGCGCGCGTCTCCCCGAGGGCGACGGCCTTCAGGAAAAGCCGCTCGGCGTCCCGGATCTCACCGGCCTCCTCCCGCAGGTGCGCCAGACCGGCCACGACCCGGCTCGTGCCCGCGAGGGCCAGCCGCTCCGCCCCCTGTTTGTCCCCGCTCTCCTCCCGCAGCCGCACGAACTCGTTGAGCACGAGGCTGTTGCCGCCGAGCGCCGCGAGCCCGACGAGGCGTTCGGCGCCCGCCTTGTCGCCGGCCTGCTCCCGCAGACGGGCGAGGAGGACGAGCGCGCCGGTGTTGCCGGCCCGCGTGGCGGTACGGGCCAGGCTCTCGGCCTGCTGGGAGGCCCGCGCGGTCTCGCGTACCCAGACGAGCTCCGCGAGGGCGAAGGTGCTCCCGCCGTCGGCGGCCTCGCACGCCATCCGTTCGGCCTCCTTGCTGTCCCCCGCCAGCTCCCGGAGCAGGGCGAGCGCGGCCAGCGCGTCGGTGTTGCCCCGGTCGGCGGCCGCCCGGTAGAGCTCCTCCGCACCGCCCGTGTCGCCCGCCCTGTCGCGCAGCCTGCCCAGTTGGGTCATGGCGAACGTACTGCCCGCTTCGGCGGCCGTCCCCAGCAGGCTCTTCGCACCGGGCCTGTCCCCGGCCCGGGTGCGCAGGCGCGCCAGCTCGGTCAGGGCGAACCTGCTGCCCGCGTCCGCCGCCACGCGCAGCAGCCGCTCCGCGCCGGCCGTGTCGCCCGACTGTTCGAGCAGGCGGGCCATCCTGGCCGCCGGGCGGACCCTGCCCGCCCGGGCCGCGGCGACGACGAGGCGTTCGGCACCGCCCCCGTCCCCCTGTCCGTGCCGGATCCTTACCAGCTCCGCCAGGGCGTACGTGTACCCCGCGCGCAGCGCCGCGAAGGCGAGCTCCTCGGCGCCCGCCCCGTCGCCCGCCGCCTCCCGGGAGCGGGCCAGTTCGGGGAAGGTCTGGATCTTCCCCTGTCTGGCCGCGGTGGACACGAGGCGCTCCGCGCTCTCCTTGTCGCCGGCCTCCTGCCGCAGCCGGGCCAGGTCCGCGAGGAGCTCCGTGTCGCCCGTGTCGGCGGCCTCGAACGCGAGGCGTTCCGCCCCTTCCCGGTCGCCGTCCCGCTCCCGTAGGCGCACCAGCTCCCGGCGCACGGTGTGGTCGGCCTCGTAGGAGGCCTCGTAGAGCTCGCGGGCCCCGCCGGTGTCGCCGGTCCTCTCGCGCAGCCGGGCCAGCTCGGGCAGGGCACCGGTGTTCCCGGCCTCGGTGGCGGCCCGGAAGAGGTCCGCGGCGTGCCGCAGACGTCCCCGCACCTCTGCCGCGTGGGCCAGGGCCAGGAGGTCCTCGCCGTGGGCGGCGTGCCGGGCCGCCGACTCCCAGAAGGAGCGGGGCGGGCAGTTCAGCCGCCGCTCGGCGTTGCCGTGCTGCTCCAGGTAGTCGGCGAGGCGGTAGGCGACGGTCGCCAGCCGCTCGCCCCTGCGGCGGACCCTGGTCAGCGGGCCGGGTACGCCGCGGCAGGGCTCGGCGCAGTATTCGAGGGCCGACTCCAGCCAGCCCTCCCCCAGGGAGTCGAGTTCCCGGTCCGTGAGGTAGTCCTCGACCGCTCCTGCCAGCAGCGCGTGGGGCAGCGCGCGTCCGTGTCCCAGGCGCCGGAAGTCCATCGCCGCCCGGATCAGGGCGGCGGCGCCCGGTGGTGCGTAGCGGTAGTGGTCCCGCAGGGCCGGGACACCGGCCAGGAACTGGGTGACCTCGCCGTCGGCGGCCCCCTCCAGGGCGCGGGCCAGCCGGGGGTCGCGGCGGGCCTCGCGGTGGGCCGAGTCGATGTCCGCGCTCGTGAAGGACTTCGGGACGGGGAGGCGCAGCCCTACGCCGGTGAGGAGCTCGCGCTGCTGGGCGAAGGAATCCTGGGTCGCCGACGCGGACAGCACCGTCAGGGGCTCCCAGAAGCGCGGCCACATGGTGGCCAGTACGAGGACGGGGGCCCGGCCCGGGTCGCGCAGGAGGGTGCGCAGACCGGCCGTGATCCGTTCGGCGGTTCTCGCCTCCGGGGCCAGGAGGTAGTGCTGGGCCTCGTTGAGCCAGATCACCGTGCGCGGCCCCACGTCGGCCAGATGACCGAGGGCGGCCTCCGGGCGGGTGGGATCGTACGGATGCCACACCCGCCAGCCGGCCGGCAGCCGCCGCAGCGCTTCCCAGCAGGCACGGGTCTTGCCCGTCGAGGACTCGCCGATGAGGGTCACCAGCAGACTCTCCCCGGCCGCCGCCCGGTCCATGATCCGGTGGAGCTGGCGATCGTGCTCCCGCTCCACGTACGACGGCAGGGTCGGCAAGGCGCCCTGTCCGGGCAGGGTGATGGCCTGGTGCACCTCCAGCGCGAACGGGTCCAGATCCCTCACCGGCACGCCCAGCCGCGGGGTGAGCCGCGCGGCGACCCACAGATCCCTCACCCGGCGCGCCACGTCCGCGACGTCCCAGCGTGCCTTCCGCGCAAGCACGGTCGCCACGGACACGAGGTCGGCCTGGCCGGCCGTCGGCCCGGACGATCCGATGATCCCGCGCACCGACTCCTTCGAGAGACCCGGTCGCGGGGCACGGTCGCGGGTGACCGATGCCGCGATGTACGCGGCGGAAGGCGCGCCGGCCTCCGTGTGGAGCCGGTGCACGAGCTCCTTCAGCGCCCGTGCCGCGGGCGTGGCTCCCGCGGGCTGTCCGATGGGCGGCTGGCTGCCTCCGGGCGGTCCGCCCCTGTCGCCGGTCACCGCAGCATCCTCGCCCATCCGGACGCGCGGCGTGCACGAAGCGGGACAGACACAGGTGCGTGACGGAGGGGCCGTCTTCGGGACCGGCCGGCGCACGCGGAACCCCCGCCCCGGCGGGGTGCCGGGGCGGGGGCTCTGGTCAGGGGCGGGTCAGAGCGCCGGGTAGGCGTTCTTCATGAGCTCCTGGAACTGGGCCGAGAACCAGTGGCCCGACAGCGGGGCGTCCGCGAGGGCGCCCGAGAGGTTGTTGCCGTTGCGCGGGTTGCCCGTGTAGGTCGGGTCGCACATCCGGTCGAAGCCCTTGCCCTCGGTGTTCGGGATCTCCTTGCTGGCGCCGTCGGACTCGCCCGGAGGCTTCATCCAGACGTACGCGTCGATACCGGCGGCGGGGGCCGCCTTCGGGCGCTCGCCCAGACCGGCGCCCGACTGGTTGCACCAGTTGCCGAGGTGGATGCGACGGTCGTACTTACCGCCGTTGACGTAGGTGTCGACCGTGGTCTTCGCCCCCGGCGCGGTCGGCCGGGCCGTGCCGCCCCAGCCGTTGCGGGAGGTGTCGATCAGCATGCCGATGCCGGAGTCGAAGCCCAGCGAGACCAGCTTGGCGCGCATGGCCTGGGCGTAGGACAGCTCGTCGGTGTACCGGTTCCAGTCGACCCACTTCGACTGGCGTACGGAGACGCCGTTCACGCTGTCGTCGATGGTGAAGTGCTCCTCCTTCAGCGCGCTGTAGTTGGCGGTGTTGACGATGAAGCCGTGCACCTTGGAGACCGTGGCGCCCTCGGCGGTCGCGGCCTGCTTGAAGAGCTCGGCGGAGGCGCCGAAGTTGTCGTCCCAGCCCAGCCAGCCGTGATGGCCCGCGTCCACGTAGTTGTAGACGTTGCCCACCGCGCCCAGCTTGTTCAGCGCGTACCCGACGCCCTTGGTGTAGTTGCCGTTCGCCTTCATCACGTCACAGTTGGGCGTGGCGGTGGGGCGGGGCGTGGTGTTGGTGACCAGGTTCGGCAGCGAGTCGATCTCGACCGTGTTGACGATCCGCAGCCCGGCGTACTTCGGGTCGGCGAGGATCGCGGCGATCGGGTCGATGTACTGCGTCTTGTACTTGTCGATCTCGGTCGGGCCGAGCTCGCCGTTGGAGGCGAGCGCCGCGCAGTCACGCCCGGGCAGGTTGTAGATCACCAGCTGGATCGCGAGCTCTCCGGTGCCCTTCTGCTTCAGGGCCTCGTCGAGGTGGTCGCGCAGTCCCATGCCGCCGTTGACGCCCTCGATGGCGGCGATCCGGTCGAGCCACACACCGGTCGGCTGGTTGGCGATCCGGCTGCCGCCGGGCTCGGCGGCGGCCTTCGCGGACCACTCCGGGTTCACGTAGACCTTGGCGCCCGCGTACGGGTTGTCGACCTTGCCACCCGTGGGCGGCGGGTCGGTCGGGCCGGGCGGGTCGGTCGGATCGGTGGCACCGTTGCAGGTGATGCCGTTCAGCTTGAACGAGGTCGGTATGGCGTTCGTCCCGCTGTACGCGGCGTTGAAGCCGAAGGAGGCGGAACCGCCCGTGGCCAGGGTGCCGTTGTACGAGACGTTCCTGGCGCTGACGGCCGCCCCGGTCTGGCTGACCGCGGCGTTCCAGCCCTGCGAGATCCTCTGGTTGCCCGCGAAGGACCACTCCAGGTTCCAGCTGCTCACCGGGTCGCCGGTGTTCGTGACGGTGACGTTGGCGCCGAAGCCGGCGTCCCACTGGTTGGTGACCTTGTACTCGACCTTGCAGCCGGGCGCGGCGGCTCCGGCGGTGGTGGTCATCGCGGTGGCCGTCGCGCCGGTCGCCGCGATCAGTGCGCCGGCGGCCAACAAGGCCGTACGGCGCCGTGAGGGTGCCGTGTCGGTGCGGCTCATACGGTTCGTTCCTCTCAGTCCTGGGCGCGCAGATGGTCGCGCAGCCCGATGCCGAATGCGGTGGGTGTGCCGTCGTAGTTGCTGATCAGGGCCGGACCCGAGGAGCAGTCCCAGGTGTTCCAGGTCCAGCCGAGGTAGGACAGGCCGCGGTCGTCGAACCACTTCATGACGCGGTCGATGAAGGCGTGTCCGCAGGTGTTCTCGCCGATCTCGCCCGCCACCAGCGGTACGCGTGCGGCGACCGGTGCGAGGGTGGAGTTCCAGCACGTCTCGGTGGCGCAGGTGTTGAAGTTGTAGACGTGCCAGGCGGCGGCCAGATTGCCGGCCGGGTCGACCGGTGCGTGGGTGAGCCACTGGCTCAGGTCGTTGGAGTACGCCACCCCGGGGACGAGGACCAGGTTCCGCGCGCCGGTCACGCGGACCGCGTCCAGCAGGTCCTGCATCCCGGCGACCTCGTAACCGATGCCGGGGCAGTCGCCGCCGTCGCGCCAGCAGGTCCACGCCTGGGCGGCGGTGGGGGTGGCCCGGTCCGGGTACGGCTCGTTGAACAGGTCGAAGACGACCCGGCGGTCGTTCTTGAAGGTGTCGGCCACCGAAGTCCAGAAGGCCGGGGTGTACCTGGCGTTGGGCATCGGCTTCTGGCAGGTGGCGTGGACGTCGGCGCAGCCGGCGGAGTTGCCGGTGTACTGGCCCCAGGTCCAGTGGAGCTCGACGACCGGTGTCATGCCGTGCGCCTCGACCCGGGCGACCAGGTCCTTCACGGCGTCGATGTACGCGGTGCCCCGGTACGCGGGGTCGATGTTGTCCAGGCCCAGCCAGCACTCCTCGTTGAGGGGGATACGTACGGTGTCGGCGTTCCAGTCCGCGATCGCCCTCACGGACGGGTCGTCGACCGGGCCGTCGAAGATGCCGCGGCCCTGGACGCACATGAACTCTCCGCCGGAGCGGTTGACGCCGAGCATCCGGCGGGTGGCGCCGTTCTCGTCGACGAGCCGGTTGCCGTTCACGCTCAGCACCGGTGGCCCGTCTGTGGGTTCCGGCGGGTCCGGCGGATCGGTGGGACCGCCCGGGTCCGTGCCGCACGCCGTGCCGTTCAGCGTGAACGAGGCCGGCGGGGGATTGGTGCCCGACCAGGAGGCGAGGAACCCGGTGGTGACCGAGGCGCCCGTGGCGAGGGAACCGTTCCAGCTCTCGTTCACGGCGGTGACCGACGTACCGGACTGGGACCATGCGGCGCCCCAGCCCTGGGACACCTTCTGACCGCCGGAGAAGGAGAAGCCGAGGCTCCAGCCGTTCACCGCCGGACCGTTGTTGGTGAGGGTGACCGCTCCCTGGAAGCCGCCGGCCCATGAGCTCGTGACGCCGTAGTCCACGGTGCACACGGGGGCGGCCGCCCCGGCGGTACCCGCGGCGGCGGACGCCGTCGGTACGACCGGGGAGAGTGCGGTGCTCACCGTCGCGAGCACCGCACCGGCCAGCAGTGCGAGTAAGCGGAAACCCGAACGCGGGGGATGACGTGAAGGGTGACGCGGGGGATGGCGCGGGGGATGTCGCATGAAGCGAGTCCTTGCAGCTCGGGCGCGTACCTGACAATGCGCCGACTGAAATGGAATCGCTCCCACTGGTGGGGCAGACCGTAGCGCCAAGTGGCGTCAAGGAACAGAGGGTCCGTCAATTTTCACTTTCGATTTTCTTCGACTCTTCAAGCACCTTGACCCCCAGGCCCCCTCTCCGCATAGTGGGAGCGCTCCCACTGGTTCAAGGCTTGTGTTCATCTCCGTACGGTCCCCACCTGTACACCCCTCCGCCGAGCCGCGAGGAGAAGCAAGCGCATGTCACCAGGATCAAGAAAACGACCACGCTCCCGGCTGCGCCGGGCCCTGGCCGCGCTGGCCGCCGCCGTCTCCCTCCCCCTCGGGATGACGGCCGTCGCGGGCGCCCCCGCCCACGCCGCCGACGTCCAGTGCAGCGTCGACTACAAGCCCGTCAACGACTGGGGTTCCGGGTTCACCGCCGAGCTGACCCTCACCAACCGGGGCACCGCAGCCCTGGACGGCTGGACCCTGACCTACGATCAGGCGGGCGACCAGAAGCTCACCAACGGCTGGAACGGTGTCTGGTCCCAGTCCGGCAAGGCCGTCACCGTGCGGAACGCCACCTGGAACGGGACCGTCGCGGCGGGCGCGGCGGTCACCACCGGCGCCCAGTTCACCTACACCGGCACGAACGCGGCGCCCACGGGCTTCGCCGTCAACGGCACCCTGTGCGCCGGTGCCCAGCAGCCGCCCGTCGCCGTGCTGACGAGCCCGGCGGCCGGCGCGGTCTTCACGACCGGTGACCCCGTCCCGATGGCCGCGACCGCCGCGGCCGCCGCCGGCGCCACCATCGGCAAGGTCGAGTTCTACAGCGACACGACCCTGCTCGGCACGGACACCACCTCGCCGTACACGTACAGCGCGCAGAACCTGGCCGCCGGCGGTCACTCGCTCTACGCCAAGGCCTACGACAGCCGGGGCGCCTCCGCCGAATCGGCCCCCGTCGGCATCACGGTCGCCGCCGGTCCCGCCCTGGTCGCCACCCCCTCCCAGCTCGGCATCCGCCAGGGCACCACCGGCACGTTCGAGCTGAAGCTCTCCACCCGGCCGACCGCGAACGTCACGGTCGCCGTCGCCCGGACCTCGGGCAACACCGGCCTCAGCGTCACCGCGGGTTCGGCTCTCACGTTCACCCCGGCGAACTGGGCCACCGCCCAGAAGGTGACCGTCACGGCGGCCGCCACCGGCACCGGTTCGGCCGTCTTCACCGCGACCGCCCCCGGCCACACCAAGGCCGAGGTCACCATCGCGCAGCTGGCGGCGGACTCCACGTACGACGCCCGCTTCCTCGACCTCCACGGGAAGATCACCAACCCGGCCAACGGCTACTTCTCGCCCGAGGGCATCCCGTACCACTCGGTCGAGACGCTGATCGTCGAGGCGCCGGACCACGGTCACGAGACGACCTCGGAGGCGTACAGCTACCTGATCTGGCTCCAGGCCATGTACGGCAAGATCACCGGCGACTGGACCAAGTTCAACGGCGCGTGGGACACCATGGAGAAGTACATGATCCCCACGCACGCCGACCAGCCCACGACCGGCAGCTACAACGCCTCCAAGCCGGCGACGTACGCCCCCGAGCACGACCTGCCGTCCCAGTACCCGGCGAAGCTCGACCCCGGCGTCGCGTCCGGCGCCGACCCCCTCGCGGGCGAGCTGAAGAGCGCCTACGGCACGGACGACATCTACGGCATGCACTGGATCCAGGACGTCGACAACGTCTACGGATACGGCAACGAGCCCGGCAAGTGCTCCGCCGGCCCCACGGCCACCGGGCCCTCCTACATCAACACCTTCCAGCGCGGCCCGCAGGAGTCCGTCTGGGAGACCGTCACCCACCCCACCTGCGACAACTTCTCCTACGGCGGCAAGAACGGCTACCTCGACCTGTTCACCGGGGACGCCTCCTACGCCAAGCAGTGGAAGTTCACCAACGCCCCCGACGCCGACGCGCGCGCCGTCCAGGCGGCCTACTGGGCCGACATCTGGGCCAAGCAGCAGGGCAAGGGCGGCCAGGTCACCGCGACCGTCGGCAAGGCCGCGAAAATGGGTGACTACCTGCGCTACGCGATGTTCGACAAGTACTTCAAGAAGGCCGGCGACTGCGTCGGACCGACCGCCTGCCCGGCCGGCACCGGCAAGAACAGCGCCCACTACCTGATGTCCTGGTACTACGCCTGGGGCGGCGCCACCGACACCTCGGCCGGCTGGTCCTGGCGCATCGGATCCAGCCACGCCCACGGCGGCTACCAGAACCCCCTCGCCGCCTACGCGCTCAGCGAGTACGCGCCGCTCAGGCCCAAGTCGGCCACCGGGCAGCAGGACTGGGCGACCAGCCTGGACCGGCAGCTGGAGTTCTACCGCTGGCTCCAGTCCTCCGAGGGCGCCATAGCGGGCGGGGCCACCAACAGCTGGCAGGGCCGCTACGCCACCCCGCCGGCCGGCACGCCCACCTTCCACGGGCTGTACTACGACGAGAAACCCGTCTACCACGACCCGGCGTCCAACCAGTGGTTCGGCTTCCAGGCGTGGTCGATGGAGCGGGTCGCCGAGTACTACCACCAGACCGGTGACGCCGCCGCGAAGACCGTCCTCGACAAGTGGGTCGGCTGGGCCCTGTCCAAGACCACAATCAACCCGGACGGCACCTACCGCATCCCCTCCACCCTCCAGTGGTCGGGCAAGCCCGACACCTGGAATCCGGCGAGCCCCGGCGCCAACACGGGACTGCACGTCACCGTCGCCGACTACACCGACGACGTCGGCGTGGCCGCCGCGTACGCCAAGACGCTGACGTACTACGCCGCCAAGTCCGGTGACGCCGAGGCGAAGAGGGTCGCCAAGGCGCTCCTGGACGGCATGTGGCAGCACCACCAGGACCCGCTGGGCATCGCCGTTCCCGAGACCAGGGCCGACTACAACCGCTTCGACGACCCGGTGTACGTGCCGAGCGGCTGGAGCGGCGTCATGCCCAACGGCGACAGGGTCGACTCCTCGTCCACCTTCGCCTCCATCCGCTCCTTCTACCAGGACGACCCGGCCTGGCCGAAGATCGAGTCCTATCTGGCGGGCGGCTCGGCCCCCGTCTTCACGTACCACCGCTTCTGGGCCCAGGCGGACATCGCCCTGGCCATGGGTTCGTACGCGGAGCTCCTCGAATAGCCCCGCGGCCTCCGCGTACGTCACAGCCGGGCGTGCCGCGCTGCCCGCGGCCCGCCCGGCTCTCTCCCATCCCCCCGCCCGGAGAGGAATCCCCCTGTGCGCAAGAAGAGGAGCCTGCTCATCGGCCTGGCGCTCGCCGCCGGTCTGCTGACCGGCGCGGCGCCCGCCGCCCAGGCCGGGCCCGAGACCCGGCCCGAGCCCCGGGCCGCGGCGGCGGAGCCCTACACCTGGAAGAACGTCCGGATCGACGGCGGCGGCTTCGTACCGGGCATCGTCTTCAACCGGACCGAGAAGAACCTCGCCTACGCCCGCACCGACATCGGCGGCGCCTACCGCTGGCAGCAGACGACCAAGTCCTGGGTGCCGCTGCTGGACTCGGTCGGCTGGGACCGGTGGGGCCACACCGGCGTCGTCGCCATCGCCTCCGACTCCGTCGCCCCGAACCGGGTGTACGCGGCCGTCGGCACCTACACCAACAGCTGGGACCCCGGCAACGGAGCCGTCCTGCGCTCCGCCGACCGGGGCGCGACCTGGCAGAGGACCGACCTGCCGTTCAAGCTGGGCGGCAACATGCCCGGCCGCGGCATGGGCGAACGCCTCGCGGTCGACCCCCACCGCAACAGCGTGCTGTACCTCGGCGCGCCCAGCGGCAACGGCCTGTGGCGCTCCACCGACTCCGGCGTCACCTGGTCCCGGGTCACCTCCTTCCCCAACCCCGGCACCTACCGCCAGGACCCCGACGACACCACCGGGTACGCCTCCGACAACCAGGGCGTCGTCTGGGTCACCTTCGACGAGTCGACCGGCACCCCCGGGAGCGCCACCAGAACCGTCTACGTCGGGGTCGCCGACAAGGAGAACTCCGTCTACCGCTCCACCGACGCGGGCGCCACCTGGACCCGCCTGCCCGGTCAGCCGACCGGACTCCTCGCCCACAAGGGCGTCCTGGAGGCGGCCGCCGGGCATCTGTACCTGGCGTACAGCGACACGGGCGGCCCCTACGACGGAGGCCGGGGCCAGGTGTGGCGGTACGCCACGAGGACCGGCACCTGGCAGGACATCACCCCGGCCGCCGACGCCTCCTACGGCTTCAGCGGGCTGAGCGTCGACCGGCAGAGGCCCGGCACGGTGATGGTCACCGGTTACAGCTCCTGGTGGCCCGACACGCAGATCTTCCGCACCACCGACAGCGGCGCGCACTGGACCCGTGCCTGGGACTACACCTCGTACCCCGACCGCTCCAACCGCTACACCATGGACGTCTCCTCCGTCCCCTGGCTGACCTGGGGCGCCGCCCCGCAGCCGCCCGAACAGACCCCCAAGCTCGGGTGGATGACCGAGTCCCTGGAGATCGACCCGTTCGACTCGAACCGGATGATGTACGGCACGGGGGCCACGGTCTACGGCACCGAGGACCTCACCCGGTGGGACACGGGAAGCCCCTTCACCATCCGGCCGATGGTGAAGGGGCTGGAGGAGACGGCGGTGAACGACCTCGTGTCCCCGCCCTCCGGCGCCCCGCTGATCAGCGCGCTCGGCGACGTCGGCGGCTTCCGCCACACCGATGTCACCCAGGTGCCCGGGCGGATGTTCACCCAGCCGGTCTTCACCACCACGACCTCCCTCGACTACGCCGAGACCAGCCCGAACACCATGGTCAGGGTCGGCGACCTGGACAGCGGACCGCGGATCGCCTTCTCCACCGACAACGGCGCCAACTGGTGGGCCGGGCAGGAACCGCCCGGAGTGTCGGGCGGCGGCACGGTCGCCGCCGCGGCGGACGGCAGCCGCTTCGTCTGGAGCCCCGCCGGGGCGGCCGTGCACACCGCGTCGGGCTTCGGTTCGTCGTGGACGGCCTCCCGGGGCATCCCGGCCGGCGCGACCGTCGAGTCCGACCGGGTCGACCCGAAGACGTTCTACGGCTTCAAGTCCGGCACCTTCTACGTCAGCAGGGACGGCGGCGTCAGCTTCACCGCGAGGGCCACCGGCCTGCCCGTCTCGGGTGATGTCCGCTTCAAGGCGGTCCCCGGCCGCGGCGGCGACATCTGGCTCGCCGGCGGCGCGGCGGCCGGGCAGTACGGGCTGTGGCACTCCACGGACGCGGGCGCGACGTTCACCAGGGCCGCCGGTGTCGAACAGGCCGACACCATCGGCTTCGGCAAGGCCGCGCCCGGCGCCGCGTACCAGACGCTGTACACCAGCGCCAGGATCGGCGGCGTGCGCGGCATCTTCCGCTCCATCGACGCGGGCGCCACCTGGGTCCGCGTCAACGACGACGCCCACCAGTTTGGCTGGACCGGTGCCGCGATCACCGGCGACCCCCGGATCTACGGAAGGGTGTACGTGTCGACGAACGGCCGCGGCATCGTCTACGGCGACGCTACGGGGTGATCACCGACGGCCGGGGTGCGGGCGCCATCCCGGCACCGATGTGGAAACTCGGGTGCGGGGGCTGGTTGTAGGCGGTGTTCTGCCAGGCCAGCCCCGTGCGGTACATGGTGTCGTGCAGAAGCGTGGTGATCCGCGTGTCCGTCTCGTACGGCGTCGAGTAGATCCGCAGCGCCCGGTTGTCGGACGTGCGCCAGACGACCTCCTCGCGCCAGTCCCCGAGGATGTCCCCGGAGAGCGAGGGGGTCGCCTTGGTGCCGTTGCCGGACGCGACGGAGGCCCCCGTCAGCAGCCGGGTGTCCCCGCCGGTGCCGTACTTGTCGATGCGGGTGCCGTCGAGCAGCTCGCGCGAGGTGTCGCCGTCCCACCAGCTCACGAAGTTGGCCGACGACGGCTCACGGCCCTTCGCGGCGCCCGCCTCGTCCCGGACGGAGGTGTCGGAGGCGGACCACACCTCGGCCCCGTCGTTGCCGGCGTGGATGTCGGCGGCCACGCCGCGCCCGTTGTCGCAGCAGGCCGCCAGCTTCCAGCGCACGGCCCCATTGCCCGGGTCGAGGTACAGCGCGGAGGGCTGGGACGCGGACTCGGACACCTTGAAGTACTCCAGGCCCGGATCCCCGGGGTCGAGGTCGGCCAGATGCTGGGCGTCGCCGTGCCCCGTCCTCGCCGTCCACAGGCCGTTGCCGTTGTCGTCGACGGCCATCGACCCGTACACGATCTCGTCCTTGCCGTCCCCGTCCACGTCTCCCACCGACAGGCTGTGCGAGCCCTGGCCGTCGAAGCCCTTGCCGACGTTGGCCGACGCGTCGGTGTCGAAGGTCCAGCGCCGGGTCAACTGCCCGCCGCGCCAGTCCCAGGCCACGATCACCGAACGGGTGTAGTACCCGCGCGCCATGATCAGCGACGGCCTCGCCCCGTCCAGGTAGGCGGTCCCGGCGAGGAACCGGTCGACGCGGTTGCCGTAGCCGTCACCCCACGACGACACGGTGCCGCGCGCCGGGACGTAGCCGGTGGTCCCCATCGCCGCGCCGGTGAGGCCGTCGAACATGGTCAGGTACTCGCCCCCGGCGAGGACGTAACCGCTGGAGTTGCGGTGGTCCGCCGAGGCGCTGCCGATGACCTTCCCGGTGCCGTCGACGGTGCCGTCGGCGGTCTTCATGGCCACCTCGGCCCTGCCGTCGCCGTCGTAGTCGTACACCTGGAACTGGGTGTAGTGGGCTCCGGAGCGGATGTTGCGCCCCAGGTCGACGCGCCACAGCCGGGTGCCGTCGAGCCTGATGCCGTCGACGACGGTGCTGCCGGTGTAGCCGGACTGCGAGTTGTCCTTGGCGTTGGTCGGCTGCCACTTCAGTACGAAGTCGAGGTCGCCGTCGCCGTCGAGGTCGCCGACGGACGCGTCGTTGGCCTCATAGGTGTACGCCACTCCGTCGGGCGTGGTGCCGCCCGCCGGGGGAGTGAGCGGCACGTCCTTGTACCCGGCCCGGAACTGGACGGCGTGCACGGAGTCGCCCTGCTCCACGCCGCCCACGACCGCGCGGACCGTGTAGTCGGCGCTGTTGGGCGCCCCGGCGTGGAAGTAGTTGGTGGAGCCCGTGACGGGCGTCGCGTTCACCTTCGTACCGCCCCGGTAGACGTTGAAGGCGACGGAGTCCGGGTCGGTCGCGAGCCAGCGCCAGCCGACCAGGTTGCCGGTGCCGGTGTGGACGCTGACCACGCCCCGGTCGAGCCGTTCGGCCTGGCGCGCGGTCGCGGCCTCGGACGGCCCGGCGAGAGCGGTGAGCCCGGCGACGGAGACGGCGCCGGCGACGGCCGCGGCCATGAGGGCGCGCAGAGGGCGGCTTCTCCTGCGGGGTGTCTGCGGGTGCTGCACGTTTCCTCCTGGGGGGAGAGAGGGCGTCGCGTACCTCACAGTCGCCGCCGCGGGGGGAACGGTTGCCGGCCCCGGACCGGCCGGGAAGCGGGCGGGGTCCGGAGAACGGCCGAGGCCCCGGTTCGATGAACCGGGGCCTCGATCTTGCAGTCGCGAACCGCTGCCGGATGGAACGCCACGGCTCCAACCGGATCGAGCAGGGCCACGCCGGCCCGCTCCTTGACACCCTGGTCCTTTTCGCCGACGCGACCGGCGTCCCCCTCCGACCTCGTCCGGCCCCCGCCCACCCTGCGGTCCGGCGGCTGCGTCGGATGTCCCCGGTCGGGGGTGGAGGAGAGCCACCGCCCGGCCGCGACGGGGGGGGCGCGGCCGGACGGGGCAGTCGACGGAGCTCAGCCAGCAGGGTGCGGAGCCCGCTCTGGGCGGGGGGCGGGCTCGATGACTCGGGCGGGGTGGTCCAGCCAGATCCGTTGTCCCTCGGCCGAGACGGACAGACCGAACCGGTCGAGCTCGGGCGCGCCCAGCTCGATGTACTCCACGTGCGCCTGCGCGATCTCCTCCCACAGGTCGCGCGGCCCGTACTGCCGCACTTCCCCGCCCGTCGCGGCCGTGGCCGCTGAGCCGTCACCGTCCTGCGCCCACACCTGTACGCCGTCATCGGACTCGGAGTGCCACATGCGCACCCCAGGCAGGCGGGTGCCTGCATACAGGGCGAAGCCGTGGTTGAGGACCTCGCGCGGTTCGACATCGCCGATGGAGGCCTCCCGGGCGGTCGAGTCGTCCACCGATGCGCCGGCCGGGGTGCGGTGTGCGCGCATCGGCATGTACGAGGCCGGGGTGCGGAAGCGACCGGCCGCTACGAGCCCGACGACGTCGAGTTTGACCACCGCGCCGGTCCAGAAGTCGCGGTGGATCGGCGCCACGATGTGGCCGCCGGGCCGGACCTGACGGACGAGGGCGTGCGGGACGTCCCGCAGAGCGCACGTGGCGATGACCCGGTCGAACGGGTCGGTGTCCGGCCAGCCCCACGCCCCGTCGGAGCAGGCCAGATGCGGCAGGTACCCGGCGGCCCGCAGCGCCCGCTGTGCATGGCCGGCCAGCGCGGGGTCGAGCTCGACGCTGTACACCCGGCGGTCGCCGAGCCGCTTGCACAGCAGGGCTGCCACGAACCCGGACGCGGTGCCGATCTCCAGTACGCGGTGACCGGTCTGGATGCTGAGCAGCCCGAGCATCTTGGCGACCATGCTGGGCTGGGAGTTGGACGAGGTGGCGATGCCGGGACCGTCGGTGTGCCCGTCGTCGAGCTGGATGATGACGGGCTCGTCGCTGTGCGCGAGGGCGAGCCGGTCGCCCTCGGTCGTGATGGGCTCGCATCCGGTCGGGCCCTGCCGCCAGATCTGGTGGGGGAGGAAGTCCTCGCGGGGGACGGCTAGCCATACGTCGCGCCATGCGTCGGTGAGCAGACCGCGCTCGTAGAGGTCGTCTACGAGCGCGGCGTGCCCGCCCTTGTGGGCGGTCGTCACATCAGCTCCCGGTGCTGTGCTTGCTCGGGCCGGAACCGTCGGGGGACGGCGGGGCCGGCGGGGGCGTCCACGGCTTGTCGCTCGGCTCGCCGCCGTGCTTACCGTCGTCGGACATACGGACCTCCTGGGTCGTGATCGGTCGTTTCTGCGGGGAGGTAGTGCCCGGCCGCTGCCCCGTCCCCGCCATCGGTCACAGGCAGCGGGCGGAGATCAGGAGCTCGGCCGCTGGGGCCACGCGGTGCGCGTGTAGTAGTGGTAGTGATCACCCTTGTGTCGCGGCGACAGGGTGCAGTGCAGCGGCGGATGGCCGGGGCGGACGCTCCAGCACACGTGGGTGATGGTGCGCGCCGCAGGCTGCTCACTGGGCGGCGTCACGATGCCGCACCGTGATTGGGCGCACATCCGTACAGCTGGCCGCACTTGCGGCACTGCGGCCGACCCTGTTCGTTGGGTGCGATCACGCCGCCACACTCGCAGAAGAGCCGCAGGATCCCCATCGCCAGGATGCGTCGCGTCACGTCGCCGGCCTTACAGTGTTGAGGGGCAGCATCCGCTCGGGCCCGCCCTCGGGGCGGACGAACGCCATCGGGCTCTGGTCCCGGTGGCCGGCCATCCGGGCGGGGTCCTCGTAGTCGCTCATCACGCCGACCAGTACGGCCGTCTTTCCTGTCTTGTCGACGACGAGGCAGCCGATGTCGTCCTCCGTGACAGCATGGGCCTCAGTCGCCGCGATCACAGGGTGCCCGGCCGACGTCGGGCTGTCTCGGCCGTGCAACGGCGGCAGACGCACGTGGGACGAGCTGGCGTTCGAGATGGTGTCGGCCGGCTCGATCGATTCCTCGGGCCGGATCGTACGGCGCGCGCCGTCCGGTAGAACGCGGTACACCTTGATCGTCATCACGGGTTGGGTCTCCCCGGGGTTGTCCGCTTCTGGATACGAGACCAGCGTGGCGCTCCAGGGAGACCGCAGCGCTCACAGATTTGTGAGCGCTGTGAGCGTTCTATAGGCCGATCCAGGCGGCCAGGTGGTTCAGGGTGTCGGGGGGGCGGCGCGCGGTGTGGAGCAGCCCGGTGATCGCGTCCCGGGCGCCAGGGTGATAGCGGGTCTGCTCGGGGGCCACCCTCCGCGCTTCCAGCAGATACCGCAGGGCGTGATCGGGATGCCCGGTCTCCATCTCCGCTACGGCCCGGTCGACCATGTACCGTGCCCGCCGCGAGGTGAGCGTGGAAGCCGGCAACCGAATCCTCCGGGCCTGGGAGAGGGCCTCATCGAAGCGGCGCTGATGCAGCGACGCGGTCATTTCATGCAGCGCCGCATTGACGTAACCGAACGACAGCCAATGCACCTCGGGCGCCTCTCCGCCTACCCGGCCGGCCAGTTCTCGGGCCTGCGCAATGTGCGTGGCAACGGCGGCCGCGTCCTCGGCTCGGGCTGCGACCGCGGCCGCGCCGAGGTGCAGCTGCCCGGCGACGGCCAAGGCCTCGCGCGAGGTATCCCCTTCGAGGAGCCGCTGGCCGGCCTCGATGAGCCGCTGACCGAGCAGGTGATCGGCCCGCTTGTGCCCCAGTGCCCGCTTGTAGTGCCGGATGGCACCCAGGCATGGGTCGGAGGCGCGCTCCGCGGCCCACCCCATGCGGTCAAGAGCGATCGTCGCCAGATCCCGGTGACCCAGCTTCAACGCGACGTCGTGAGCCGTGCGATACGTGGACGCGAGTGCCTGCCACGTGGCCGTCGTGGGGTTGGCCTGCGCAGCGGCGGTCAGCGCGGTGATGAGCGGAGGAAGGTTGCGGGCTGCCTTGCGCAGATGGGTGGCGCGTACGTCCTGGCACACCTGGTCTGCCGCCACGGCGAGGTCAGCCACTGGCCTGGCCGGGTCTGTCATCGGTGCGTCCAGGTCGTACCAGGCCAGTGCCTCGCGGATCGGGCGCACCAGGGCAGCGATGCGGTCTCGCTGGACCTCGCTCACATCAGCGGGGCCGGTAAGCACGGTGGCATCAATCCGGAGCACACAGGCGACCGCATCGACGAATGCAGGGGTTGCCGGTCGCGCCCCGCATTCCACCTGGTTCAGCAGACTGTACGAGTAGGGGATTCGGTCCGCGAGCTGCCGCTGCGTCAGCCCGGCCCGTTTCCGCTGCTCTCGGATGCGGGCGCCTGTGTGCTCGTCGTCGTGGGTGGGCATACTGGTCTCCGTTCCGGACTCGTCATCTGGGACGGTACCCGCGCCATCACGCGCTGGACCCTCAACTGCCCTCATCCCACTCGGGATGGGGGCAGTCGTGTGTGTTCGGATAGGCGCATGACGAGGACCCTGTATCTGTTCTGTTCGGCTGCTCCGCCGACCTTCGACGTAGCGCGCGTGATCGAGGACGCCCAGGCCCGTGGGTGGGACGTGTGTCTGGGACTCACGCCCACCGCGTCACGGTGGCTCGCCCCCAGCATTGACGGCCTGGCCGCGCTCACCGGGTACCCGGTCCGGTCTGAGTACCGGATGCCCGGAGACCCGGATGTGTGGCCCACGGCGGACGCGATCCTGTTCGCCCCCCTGACGTTCAACTCGGTGAACGAATTGGCCTTGGGACTCACGTCGAAGTGGGTCGTGGGCGTGGTGGCCGAGGGAATCGGCAAGGGCATCCCGCTCGTCGCGATGCCGTGCGTGAACGCGGCGTACGCACGACACCCCCAGCTCGACCGATCGATCGAGACGCTACGCGCGGCCGGGGTCAAGGTCCTGTTCGGTGATGGCGGGTTCGTGCCCAACGAGCCGGGCCAGGGGCGTCCAGAGGCGTACCCGTGGGGGCTGGCACTGGACGCTGTTGCGTGAACTGTTCGGCCGCGGAGACCTGACCCCAGAGGGCCGGAAGTGCCTCCCTGCCTGACCCTCAAGGGGTCGGGCAGGGGGCTTCGTCACATCATGGGTACTGCCGGCCGCCGAGGGCCATCGGTAGCAGGCCGGGCCGCTCGGGTGCGGGAGTCGGGGCGGGGCCGGGTGCTCCGGTGCGTCGGCAGATCAGGGCGTCGGGGTCGCCGGCCGGGGCTGGAGGGTCTGTCCGTCGGGGCAGGGCTGGCCAGCGGGGCCGGTCTCGCCCTGGGGGCCGGGCGGGCCGGCCGGTCCGGCGGCGCCGTCCTGCCCGTCCGCATCGTTGGTGTCCGGGGCGCCGGTCTGGCCGACCCCGGGCGCACCGTCGGTCCCCGACCGGCCGGGCCAGCCGGTGGGGCCTGGGGGCCCGGACGGGCCTGTCCCGCCGCGGGACCCGGGTATCGGTGCCGGCACCTGGTCCGGTCCGGCAGATCGGCCACCGCGCAGGCGGGGTCCGGCTCGGCCGGGGTCTCACTCGTGGCCGCGACCTGCGCGTGCAGCACCCGCACATCGCCGACCAGCGTGCTGACCGCGATGCCCCGCAGATGTCCACGGAGCGGGTGGCGCAGGCCGCGAGCGGTACGTCGCCCGGAATCGCTGGCTGCGCCATGAAACCTCGCCACGCATCCATCCGTGAGGCCATCGTCCGCCGTGCGCCTCGACCAGGGTCTGAAACTGTTCAGCGGCAGGGCGCTCGCCGAAGAGTTCCGTCCGCCAGCTCCCGTCCTGGCGCCACTTCACCTGGAAGGCGCAGCTGCCGTCCTTCCTGGGCCGTTCCACGATGCTCGCCGTGGGCAGACGACAGGACCGTTCCCCGGGTCGGTGTTCCCGCGGTGTTCCCGAAGTTCCGGGAATGACGAAGGGCTGACCTGTTTTCACAGGTCAGCCCTTGATCATTCAGGGTGAGTAACGGGACTCGAACCCGCGACATCCTGGACCACAACCAGGTGCTCTACCAGCTGAGCTATACCCACCACGACCGGTCTTTTTCCCGACCGGCCGAGAAAAAGTGTACAGGGTCCGGGAGGGTGCTCGCTCCCGCCTTCCGGGCGGCCTACTTCACGGGTGTCGCGGGCAGCACGTGGCGGGCCGCGATGGCCTTGGCCGTGTCGGAGTCCGGGCCGGGCTGGGCCACGAAGATCGCTTCGCGGTAGTAGCGCAGCTCGGCGATGGATTCCCGGATGTCGGCGAGGGCCCGGTGGTTGCCGCCCTTCTCCGGACTGTTGAAGTACGCCCTCGGGTACCAGCGCCGGGCCAGTTCCTTGACCGAGGAGACATCGACGATCCGGTAGTGGAGGTACTGCTCCACCTTCGGCATGTCGCGGAGCAGGAAACCGCGGTCGGTGCCGACCGAGTTCCCGCACAGCGGCGCCTTGCCGGGCTCCTTGACGTGCTCACGTACGTAGGCGAGGACCTGCTCCTCGGCGTCGGCGAGGGTGGTGCCCCCCGCCAGCTCGTCGAGCAGCCCCGAGGCGGTGTGCATCGCGCGCACCACGTCGGGCATGGTCTCCAGCGCCTCGTCCGGCGGACGGATGACGATGTCCACGCCGTCGCCGAGCACGTTCAGTTCCGAGTCGGTGACCAGTGCGGCCACCTCGATAAGTGCGTCGTCCGTCAACGAGAGCCCGGTCATCTCGCAGTCGATCCACACCATGCGATCGTTCATGCGTCCTACCTTAGAGGGGCGGCCGCCGGGCGGGTGCTGTCGTGCACCTGCCCGGCGGCCGCCCCTGCGGTCCCGCGCGTGCGGTTACGGCGCGCTGCGCTGGCCCGGGAGGGCCGCGCGCCCCTGCGTGTAGGCGTCCGCGTGCGGCTTGCCCGCCTCGGACATCGCCGAGGCGCGCCTCATTCCCGGCGGCACCTGCTGCGGCAGCACCGCCTCCACGGCCGCCGCCGGCACTGCCGTGTCCGCCTGCGGCCGACGGGCCCGGTAGGCGGCCCGGTAGGCCGCCGGGGACGAGCCCAGCTGGCGCCGGAAGTGCCCGCGCAGGGCCACCGGCGAGCGGAAGCCGCAGCGGCCGGCCACCTCGTCGACCGAGTAGTCGGAGGTCTCCAGCAGCCGCTGCGCCTGGAGCACCCGCTGGGTGATCAGCCACTGCAGCGGCGCGCTGCCGGTGAGCGAGCGGAACCTGCGGTCGAAGGTCCGCCTGCTCATGTACGCCCGCGCGGCGAGCGTCTCCACGTCGAACTGCTCGTGGAGGTGCTCCAGCGCCCAGGCGACGACCTCGGCGAGCGGGTCGGCGCCGATCTCCTCGGGCAGGGACCGGTCGAGGTACCGCTCCTGTCCGCCACTGCGGCGCGGCGGTACCACGAGGCGCCGGGCGAGTGCCCCGGCCGCCTCACTGCCGTGGTCCGTGCGCACGATGTGCAGACAGAGATCGATTCCGGCCGCCGTCCCCGCGGACGTCAGCACGTCGCCGTCGTCGACGAAGAGCTCCCGCGGGTCCACATGGACCGACGGGTAGCGCTTGGCGAGCGTCGGCGCGTACATCCAGTGCGTGGTGGCCGGCCGCCCGTCCAGTAAACCGGCGGCCGCGAGCACGAAGGCGCCTGTGCACAGCCCGACGATCCGGGCACCCTCCTCGTGTGCGCGGCGCAGCGCGTCGAGCGCCTCGGCCGGTGGCGGCGAGGTGATCGACCGCCAGGCCGGTACGACGACGGTGCCCGCCCTGCTGATCGCCTCCAGGCCGTACGGCGCGGAGAGCTCCAGCCCTCCGGTCGTACGCAGCGGCCCTTCTTCACCCGCACAGACAAGCAGCCTGTAGCGGGGCACTCCGGCGTCCTGGCGGTCAATCCCGAACACCGAGAGCGGGATGGAACTCTCGAAGATGGGGCCGCCGCTGAACAGCAGCACTGCGACGACCTCGCGACGGCGGCGGCCGGACAGTTTTCGTCCGGTCTCCGGTGCGGCGGAGTCCTGGCTCATGACGCTAAGCCCCCCTCGGTGTTCGCGTCTCCTAGGTCCTGTCGCTCCTGCACGTTTCCCCTCGGTTTTGCACGAGTCCCCAGTCTTCGATAGTCATGATCGAATCTACTGTGTCCCGTGGCGCCGGCGTGACAAGTTCCCCAACCAGCGCTATGTCGACAAGGCAACTTGGCGCGAAGCATTCGATCACGAAGCGTTCCACTCGCGGGCCGCGCAGGGAAGTGCGCCTCACGCGCATGGCCCATCCACGTAGGGTGCGGACGACCCCCACGGTCCTTTCCTCCCTGGTGACAAGGGGGTTGGCAGGCCATTCGGGCAAGGATCGGCCGGTTGGCCGAAGTTGGCTGAAAACATACGGGCGCGTGTGTGCGAACGCGTCAGTCTCCGGGCGCACACCCCGCCCCGGGGCGCCCTCCGTGACGCGCCCCGGGGCTCGTGCGGGAGTGCCGGCCGCGCGGCGGGCCCGGCGGCCGCGCGTGCGCGGGCGAATCCTCCACGAGCGGGCGGACCGGGGTCCGCTCGGAGCGCCGCAGCAGGATCCGGCAGACGGCGGTCACGGCGGCCAGGCCGACGGCCGTGGCGGCGGCGCCGCCGACGGAGGTTCCGTACACCACGAGCACCACGGGTACCAGAGCGCAGCTGAAGGCGGCCCATCGGACCACATCGCTCGCCGATTCGGAGGCGGACGACGGGCTCGGGGCGGCCGGTGGTGCGGGCACGGAGAGCTCCCAGGGGACGGTGGGGCGGGCGGGTGGACCGGGGGGTGTCGGGCGGACGGGGGCGAAAGGGCCGGGCCGGCCGCGGGACACCCCCTGGCCAACGAGTAGCGGAGCGTTCCGGTCACTGGGCCCGAGGGGCGCGACGGGGGTGCCGGAACGGGTGCGAACGGTGTCCGGTGGACGCCTGTAGGGCACATCCGGCATTGCCATACGGGACGGGCTCGTGCATGCTCCCTGGGACGCCGCGTGCAGGGTGGCGGACACTGGGCAGGAGGGGCGTGCCGCCGTACCCTTGGGGGTATGGGGCTGGGAAGACGATTCCCGGACACCGCTCCGCGCCGACCGCTGTTCTGCCGCTCCCTTCCCACAAGGACCTTCTTCGTCGAGACACCGATGGCCGGTCACGAAATCCCTGAACCCGCGGACCGCAGGCAGGTCGCCGATCCCACGGTCGACCCCCTCGCGGCGGAAGAGACACGCCACTCCCGCGATCCCGCGTTCCAGCACGGCGTGGTCGTCGGCTTCGACGGTTCGACCTCCAGTGAGCGGGCGCTCGCCTATGCCATCGGCATGGCCCGGCGCTCCGGCTCCGGGCTGATCATCGTGCACGTGGCCAACCGGCTGCCCACCACGGTCTGGGCGGGCTGCGAGCCGCCGGTCTTCGTCGACGTACCGGATCACCGCACCGAGGTGCTCGGTCTGGAGCTCGCCTGCGCGGACTACCTCAGCGAGGTGCCGTGGATCCTGGTCGAGCGCGGCGGCGACATCTGCCACGAGCTGGAGGAGGTCGGCCGGGAGTACTCGGCCGACGCGATCGTCGTCGGCTCCACCCACGGCATCGTGGGACGGATGTTCGGCTCGGTGGCCGGACGGCTCGCCCGGCGCGCCCAGCGGCCCGTCGTCGTCATCCCGTAGCGTCGCCGTCCCGCGCCGGGACGATCAATCCGCGACGTCCGGGTGCGTCCCGAGGCCGCGACGTCGTCCCGTGGTGCCGCCGGACCGCCTTTCCCCGTCGTCGCGGACGGGGTGGACATGAGAGACCGTCATCTTCCCCTACTGGTACAGGAATTCGGCCATGTTCCGAGGTTGCTTGTGCGCTTGTGAAGGGTAAAGGGACAGTGCTGGGAAGCAGCGCAACCGCACATGAAGGGAGCCCGCCGTGGACAACGACGTCTCTGCGGGAAGCACCACGACCTCCACTCTCGGCCATCTCGCACTCGGCCTGACCCTGCTCGCGTTCGGCATCGGCGGCACCGGCGCGATCGACAACGTCACGGCGGCCGACGCCTCCTCCCTCGCCACCTGGATCGGCGGAGTCGCCCTGTTCGTCACGGGCCTGCTCGGACTGCGCGCGGGCGACGGCCGTACCGGCACGGCCTTCGCGGGGCTGGGCGCCTTCTGGTTCACCTGGGGCACCGGCGTGGGCACCGACGCCTCCGCGGAGGCCACCGGCCTGTTCCTGCTGGTGTGGTCGCTGCTGGCGCTCACACTGACGGCCGCGTCCGCGGGCGCCGGGCTGCTCGGCCAGGGCGTGTACGGACTGCTGTTCGTGTCGCTGCTCCTGGGCGGCGTCGGCTCCTTCGCGGACGTCGGCGGCCTGGCCACGGCGGGCGGCTGGGTCGCGGCGGTGGCGGGCCTCGGGGCCTGGTACGGCGCGACGGCGGGCCTGGCCAGGTGGCCCCTGCCGGGGAGCCGCTCCCCGGGCCGGGGCGTGACGGCCGCCGGCTGACCCGGGGGTCCGGCCCGCACAAGGCCGGCCGGGGCCGCTTCGTGGCCTCGCCGGGACCGCTTCCGGAGCATCCGCGGACCACTTCGGGACCACAAGGCCGGTGTCAGGGCGGCGCCGGCCGTACGGAAAGGGCGACCCCCCGCGCGTTGGTGGCACGCGCGGGGGGGGCGCCGCATTTCCCCGGCCGGGGCCGGCCGACGGCCGCCCCGGCACCGGGCCGGACTACTCCACGGTGACCGACTTGGCCAGGTTGCGCGGCTTGTCGATGTCCCGGCCGAGGGCCAGGGCGGTGTGATAGGCGAGGAGCTGGAGCGGGATGCCCATCAGGATCGGGTCCAGCTCGTCCTCGTTCTTCGGGACGAGGATCGTGTGGTCGGCCTTCTCCTGGACCTGGTGCGCGACGGCGAGGATCCTGCCGCTGCGCGCCTTGATCTCCTCCATCGCGGCCCGGTTCTTCTCCAGCAGGGAGTCGTTCGGGACGATCGCGACGGTCGGCATCGCGGGCTCGATGAGCGCCAGCGGACCGTGCTTGAGCTCGGAGGCCGGGTAGGCCTCGGCGTGGATGTAGGAGATCTCCTTGAGCTTCAGGGAGGCCTCCAGGGCGACCGGGTAGCCCCGGACGCGGCCGATGAACATCATCGACTTGGCGTCCGCGTACTCCGCGGCCAGCTTCTTGATGTCCTCTTCGCCTTCGAGGATCTCCTGGATCTGCGCGGGCAGCCTGCGCAGGCCCTCGATGATCCGCTTGCCGTCGGCGACCGACAGGTCCCGGATGCGGCCCAGGTGCAGGGCGAGCAGCGCGAACGCGACGACCGTGTTGGTGAAGCACTTGGTGGAGACGACGCAGACCTCCGGGCCGGCGTGCACGTACACGCCGCCGTCGGCCTCGCGGGCGATCGCCGAGCCCACCACGTTGACCACGCCGAGGACGCGGGCGCCCTTGCGCTTGAGCTCCTGCACCGCGGCGAGCACGTCGTAGGTCTCACCGGACTGGGAGACGGCGATGTACAGGGTGTCGGGATCGACGACCGGGTTGCGGTAGCGGAACTCGGAGGCGGGCTCGGAGTCGGCCGGGATGCGGGCCAGGCCCTCGATCAGCGAGGCGCCGATCATGCCCGCGTGGTACGAGGTGCCGCAGCCGAGGATCTTCACCCGGCGGATGCCCCGGGCCTCACGGGCGTCCAGGTTGAGGCCGCCCAGGTGGACGGTGGAGAACTTCTCGTCGATGCGGCCGCGCAGGACGCGGTCCACGGCGTCGGCCTGCTCGGAGATCTCCTTGTGCATGTACGTGTCGTGGCCGCCCATGTCGTAGGAGGCGGCCTCCCACTCCACGGTCTCAGGCGTGGCGGTGGTCACCGTGCCCGAGGTGGTGTAGGTGCGGAAGTCGTCGGCCTTCAGGGTCGCCATCTCGCCGTCGTCGAGGGTGACGATCTGGCGGGTGTGGGCGATCAGCGCGGCGACGTCGGAGGCGACGAGCATCTCCTTCTCGCCGATGCCGAGGACGACCGGGGAGCCGTTGCGGGCGACGACGATGCGGTCGTTGAAGTCGGCGTGCATGACGGCGATGCCGTACGTGCCCTCGACGACCTTCAGCGCCTCGCGGACCTTCTCCTCCAGGGTCTCGGCCTGGGAGCGGGCGATCAGGTGGGTGAGCACCTCGGTGTCGGTCTCGGAGACGAAGACCACACCGTCCGCCTCGAGCTTCGCGCGCAGCTCGTCGGCGTTGTCGACGATGCCGTTGTGGACGACCGCGACCTTGTTCTCGGGGTCCATGTGCGGGTGCGAGTTCACGTCGCTCGGGGCGCCGTGGGTGGCCCAGCGGGTGTGGGCGATGCCGGTGGTGCCGGTGAAGCGCTTGGGGACCCGGGCCTCCAGGTCACGGACCCGGCCCTTGGCCTTGACCATCTTCAGGCCGGCGGCCTTCGGGCTGGTGATCACCATGCCCGCGGAGTCGTAGCCCCGGTACTCCAGCCGCGCCAGACCTTCCAGCAGCAGCGGAGCGACGTCACGCCTACCGATGTAACCGACAATTCCGCACATAAAGTCTCTGCCCCTCCGAAAACGTACAGGTGTGTGCTCAGCCGTAGACCATGCGGCGCAGCTGCCGGAGCGAGAGCTCCGGTGGCGCCACGGCGCGGTGCGGCAGTTCCGCCGCGATGCGCTCGAAGATCGCGGAGTTCACGGCGCCGCCGGCCTGGAGCTCGCGATGGCGGCGACGGACGAACTCCTCGGTCGTCTCGTCGAAGTACGCCAGCACGTCGAGCACCACCCGGGACGCCTCACCGCGCGGGAGCGCGGTGCTGCGGACCAGATGGTCGATGAGGTCGTCATGCGACGGGCGGCGTTCGAGCACCCGTAGATACTGGGGTCAGGAAGCGGTTCTTTGCAAGAATCCTGCCCGATATCGGGCAGGACTCTTCGTGATCCACCGCATACGCGAGTGGAATCGGCCCGTCCGTGGTGCATCGTCCGTGACCCGTGACCCGTGACCCGTGACCCGTGACCCGTGACCCGTGACCCGTGACCCGTGACCCGTGACCCGTGACCCGTGACCCGTGACCCGTGACCCGTGACCCGTGGTCCGTGCTCTGCGCTCCGAGTCAGAGCCTTGAGTCGGGGGGAGTCGGGGGCCATCAGTCAGGAGGCCTGAGGCCCTGTGTCCGGGCCGGGAGCTCAGAGCTGCCTGAGAACCGCCTGCTTGGCGGTGGCGAACTCCTCGGCGGTCAGTATTCCCGCCTGGTGGAGCTCGCCGAGCTCCCGCAGGCGCCGCAGCAGCACGTCGTGATCGACGGCGTCGGTGGCAGGGACTGTCGCGGGGGCCGTGGCGGGGGCCGGCCCGGGTGTCGCGGCGGGCGGCGGGGTGAGGGCGGGCGCGGTGCGCGGGGCGTTGGGGTGCGGCAGCCGGGCGACCACGGCGGCGGCCACCAGCGCCATGAGGGGGTCCTTGCGGAAGCCCCACAGCTCCACGGCGTGCGGATCGTGCTTGGGCGCCGGGGCGGGCGTCCCGCCCGTACGGAAACGCAGGTACCCGTTCTCCAGCCCGATGGCCGGCAGCCACTCCACCGCGTCCACGTCGGCCAGCGCGAGGGTGCGGTCCCCGCCGGACGCCTTGGACTCCTCCGTCTTCCAGTTCCACTCCAGACGGATCCGCTCCCCGTCGAAGGTGACGGTGCCGTCACCCGCTCCGACGGTGAGCGGCAGCGCGGGCCCGGGGAGCAGATACCCGGTCACCGGGCCGGACTCCACCTGTTCGAGCAGCAGCGCGCCGCGCACCTCGTCGACGAAGTACTCGGCGCCCCCCGCCCGGTCGTTCGCCACGGTCAGCCGGTACGGGTCCGCGCCGTCCTCCAGCTTGCCCCCGGTGATCGCCAGCAGGGGATCGGCCCCGTCCCGCAGCCGCAGCCGCAGCCGTCCCGCCTTCTTCCCCGCCTCGAACGAGATGCCGGCCAGCGCGCGCAGGGGTACGGCGACCTCGCCCAGCGTCCGGCGCAGCAGTCCGACGCTCCTGTCCCCACCCGGCACGATGCGCAGCGTGTCCCCGTCGAAGGTCCAGGTCCCGTCCTTCTGGATGATCTCGGCCATGGAGGGATTGTTCCATCCGGGTACGCGAGTACGGTCCGCACCGTGACCGCGAACAAGGCGCGCGGCACGCACGGCGGCGCGGGGCGCGCGGCCGCCGGAGCCCGGCCCGGCGGCATCGACCGCCGGCTCCCGGCAGGTGCCCTGGTCCGCGCGGGAGGACCGGCCCGGCCGGACGTACTGGACCGGCGCCCGGGGACCGTCCCGGGCGCCGGCCAGGTCCAGGGTCTCGTGCGGACCGGACCGGGCTCACCGGGCCCGGTCCGGTCCGCACGGGGGCCTCAGCGGGCGAACCGCGCGATGGGGTTCCGCAGCGTGCCGATGAGCTGGAGCGCGCCGGACGGGTCCGCCAGGTCCACCATCTGCCGGTTGTTGCGCAGCTGGAGCCGGTTGAGGCAGGAGAGCGAGAACTCCTCCGCGAACATGTCGTACTGCTTGAACCTGTCCGCCAGCTCCGGCACCGAGTCCTGGTACCCGTGCACGCACTCGGCGACCGTGCGCCAGAAGTCGTCCTCGCCCAGCACCCCCTCCGCGGCGAGCGTCGCGCCCAGGAAGCGGAAGAAGCAGTCGAAGACGTCGGTGAAGACGGACAGCAGTTTCGTGTCCTCGGGCACCTCGACGCGGATGCGCTCGACGGCGGGCGGCAGGACCGCGTCCATGTCCATCACCGCGATCTCCTCGGCGATGTCCTTGAAGATCGCACGCTGGACCGCGCCGTCCTCGACGACGAGGATGACGTTCTCGCCGTGCGGCATGAACACCAGGTCGTACGCGTAGAACGTGTGCAGGATCGGCAGCAGGTAGGCGTCCAGGTAGCGGCGCAGCCAGACGGCGGGCTCCAGGCCGGACTCGGCGATCAGCGCACCGGCGAACGACGCGCCCTCGTGGTCCACGTGCAGCAGGGACGCCATCGTGGCGAGCCGCTGCCCTTCGTCGAGGGTCGGCACCGGGCTTTCCCGCCAGAGCGCGGCGAGCATCTTGCGGTAGGGCGAGTAGCGGTCGGTGGCGGCCTCGTACTCGAGGTGGCGGTAGCCGACGGCCGCCCGCTCACGAATGATCGAGAAGCGGGCCGCCCTGAGGACGCCGTCGCTCTCGATCAGGCCCGCCAGCCAGTCGTTGATGGCCGGGGTGGCCTCCATGTAGGCGGCGGACAGACCGCGCATGAAGCCCATGTTGAGGACCGACAGCGCCGTCTTGACGTAGTGCTTCGACGGATCGCTCGTGTTGAAGAACGTACGGATCGACTGCTGGGCCAGGTAGTCGTCGTCGCCCTCGCCCAGGTAGACCAGCCGCTGCTGGGCGATCTCGGCGGCGAAGGTGACCGACAGCTTGTTCCACCACTGCCAGGGGTGGGCGGGCACCAGGAGGTGGTCGGCGAGGTCGAGACCCAGCTCGGAGAGTTTCCGGGCGAAGCCGTCCACGGCCGCGTCACCGAGCTCCGCGCGGATGAAACCGTCGTAGTCGATGCCCGCGCCGGCGGTGAAGGTGGCGCGGTCGCGGCGGGCGGCCAGCCAGATCAGCCGGATCGGGGTCGCGGCCTCCGGGGCGTACGCGTGGTACTCGTCGATGCCGAAGCCCAGGCGGCCGTTGTTGGCGACGAAGCAGGGGTGGCCCTCGGTCATGCCCGTCTCGACGGCCTGGAAGTCCGACTTCGCCAGCTCGGCGGCGCTCACCCGCGGTTTCGTCGACTTGAACGCCGTACCGGAGAGGGTGGAGGAGATCTCCTCCAGGTAGACCGGCAGGATCTCGTCGCTCAGGCCGAGCGCGCCGCGCAGCCCGATGACGAACTCCAGCGCGTCCAGGGGGAGCTCGGCGCCGTCGCGGTGGCGGGTGATCGAGTCGGCGTCCACCTGCCAGTGGTCGAGCGCGAACCGTGCGGCGGCGAACCGGTACTCGGTCGCGCCGTCGTCGGCGAGGACCCGGTAGCGGTCGTCTCCGAGCGGCTCGGGCGTCAGCAGCCGTTCATGGCTGAACTCGGCGAGTGCCTTGCGGATCAGCAGACGGTCGGCGTCGGCCCAGCGCTCGGGGGTGAGGTGGGAGACGGGGCTCGTGGGGCGCTGGTCGCTCATCGGGCGGCTCCCGCTGTCGCGTGGTCGCGGCTCTTCAGGAACTGCTCCCGGGTGCAGACGCTCAGGTACGCGTCCTTCTCCGGCTTGGCTATCCTCTTGACCTTCTCGAAGCCGACCGCCGCGTTGAGCGCGTGGACGGCCTCGTTGCGCACGTCGGGCTCGACGACGACCCGGACGGTCGCGGGGTCCGCGAACAGCTCCTCCATCACGGCGGTGATCACCGCGCGGGTGAAGCCGTGGACCGGGGTGTCGGTCGGCGCGACGAGGAAGTGCATGCCGACGTCGCCGGGCTGCGGCTCGTACAGACCGGTCAGCTCGACGTACCGGGGGTCGTACCGCTCCATCAGGAACGCCGGCTTCCCGTCGTGCAGCCCGATGAAGGCGTCGTGGTGGGGGTGGGCCGCGATGGCCATGTACTCGCGCTCGACGTCCTGGAGTCTCGCGTCCTGCATCATCCAGAACGCGGCCTTCGGGTGGGTGACCCAGGGGTGGATCAGCTCCGCGTCGCTCGGACCCTCACCGCCGGTGGGGGAGGGGTCGAAGGGACGGAAGGTGAACGTCCCGAGGGGGTGGGTGGTGCTCATACGGAGAACTCCTGGAACGCGATGGACTTCTCGACCGGGTAGTACTCGGTGCCCAGCAGTTCGCCGATGATGTAGGCGTTGCGGTAGGCGCCCATGCCCAGGTCGGGTGAGGTGATCGAGTGGGTGTGCACGCCGGCGTTCTGGAGGAAGACGCCCCGGCCGGTCGTGTCGATGGAGTAGTTGCGCGCGACGTCGAAGCGGCCCTGTCCGTCCCAGCGCAGCCGGTCCTTGACGGGGGCCAGGAACTCCGGGACGACGTACTTGTAGCCGGTGGCGAGCACCAGGCCCTCGGTACGGATCTCGAAGTCCTTGCCCTGCTCCTCCTGGCGCAGGCCGAGGGTGTACGTCCCGTCCTCGTAGGACGCCGTGTTGAGCGACGCGTTGGTGAGCAGGCGGGTGGGGACGGGGCCCTTGAGGTTCTTCTGGTAGAGCAGGTCGAATATCGCGTCGATCAGCTCGCCGTCGATGCCTTTGAACAGGCCCTTCTGCTGGGTCTCCAGCCGGTAGCGGGTGGCCTCGGGCAGCGCGTGGAAGTAGTCGATGTACTCCGGGGAGGTCATCTCCAGCGTGAGCTTGGTGTACTCCAGCGGGAAGAACCGGGGGGAGCGGGTGACCCAGTTCAGCCGGTAGCCGTGCACGTCGATCTCGGAGAGCAGGTCGTAGTAGATCTCCGCGGCGCTCTGACCGCTGCCGACCAGGGTGATGGACTCCTTGGCCTGGAGCGCCTCCTTGGACTGGAGGTAGCGCGAGTTGTGCAGGAAGTCGCCCTCCAGGCCCTGGCACGCCTCGGGGATGTACGGCGGGGTGCCGGTGCCCAGGACGAGGTGACGGGCGCGCAGCGTCTCGCCGCCGTCGGTACGGACGAGGTACAGATCGTCCTCGGCGTCGTGCTCGACCGAGGTCACGGTGGTGGAGAACCGTACGTTGCTCAGCTTGCCGGCGGCCCACTGGCAGTAGTCGTTGTACTCCGTCCGCAGCGGATAGAAGTTCTCGCGGATGTAGAAGGAGTAGAGCCGGCCTCTCTCCTTCAGGTAGTTCAGGAAGGAGTACGGCGACGTCGGGTCGGCGAGCGTGACCAGGTCCGACATGAACGGCGTCTGCAGGTGGGCGCCTTCGAGGAACATGCCCGAGTGCCATTCGAAGTCCGGCTTGGACTCCAGGAAGAGACCGTCCAGCCCGTCGATGGGCTCGGTCAGGCAGGCCAGGCCCAGGTTGAACGGACCGAGTCCGATACCGATGAAATCAAGAGGCGTGGACAAGGTTCTCTCCCAGGTACTGCTCGGCGTGGCCGGCGATCAGGTCGAGGACGGCGGTGATGTCGGACACCGTCGTCTCGGGGTTGAGCAAGGTGAACTTCAGGTACTGGCGGCCGTCGACCTTCGTCCCCGCGACGACCGCCTCGCCCGAGGCGAACAGCGCCTTGCGCGCGTACAGGTTGGCGCGGTCGATGTCGGCCGGGGAAGTGACGGAGGCCGGGATGTAGCGGAAGACCAGGGTGGACAGCGACGGCTGGACGACCACGTCGTAGCGCGGGTCGGCGGCGAGCACGTCCCAGCCGGCCCGGGCCAGGTCGCAGACCTCGTCGAACAGCTGGCCGACACCGTCCGCGCCCATGACGCGCAGCGTCATCCACAGTTTGAGGGCGTCGAACCGGCGGGTGGTCTGGAGGGACTTGTCCACCTGGTTGGGGATCCTCTCCTCGACCGTACGCCGGGGGTTGAGGTAGTCCGCGTGGTAGGTGGCGTGGCGCAGGGTGGCCCCGTCCCGGACCAGCACGGCGGAGGAACTGACCGGCTGGAAGAAGGACTTGTGGTAGTCGACCGTGACCGAGTCGGCCCGCTCGATGCCGTCCAGGAGGTGGCGGCGGGTCGGGGAGGCGAGCAGTCCGCAGCCGTAGGCGGCGTCGACGTGCATCCAGGCGCCGTACTCGGCGGCGAGGTCGGCGATGTCGCCGAGCGGGTCGATGGACCCGAAGTCGGTGGTGCCGGCGGTGGCGACGATGGCCATCGGCGTCAGGCCCTGGGCGGCGCAGCGCTCCAGTTCGGCGGCGAGGACGACGGTCTGCATGCGCTTGTCGCGGTCGCAGGGTATGGAGACCACCGCGTCGCGGCCCAGGCCCAGCAGCGTGGCGGACTTCTGCACGCTGAAGTGGCTGCACTCGGAGGAGAAGATGCGCAGCGTGGCCAGGTCCTCCGTCTTGGCCTCCTCGCGGGCCAGCAGCAGCGCCTGGAGGTTGGACTGGGTGCCGCCGCTGGTGAAGACGCCGTCGGCGGCCTGGCCGAGCCCGATGCGCCCGGTGGTCCAGTCGATCAGGCGGCGCTCGATGAGCGTGCCGCCGGCGCTCTGGTCCCAGGTGTCCAGGGACGAGTTGACCGCGGAGAGCACCGCCTCGCCGAGTACGGCGGGGATCACGACCGGGCAGTTGAGGTGGCCCAGGTAGCGCGGGTGGTGGAAGTAGACGGCGTCACGCAGATAGAGCTCTTCGAGCTCGTCCAGCGCGGCGGACGCGTCGCCGAGCGGCGTGTCCAGATCGACCGCGGCGATGACGGGCGCGAGCTCATCGGGCGTGATGCCGGTGAACGGCCGCCTGGTGGTGGCGAGTCGGTTCGCCACCCGCTCGACTCCTTCGGTGACGGAACGTCGGTACTGCTCCGCCGTCACGTCATTGAGCAGGTGCGAGCGCATGCAATGTCCTCCCTGATGCGGGGACTTAATCGGCCCTCAGGACAGAAGAGGGGGCGAGGGGCGACGTCGTAAGTAAGGTTAGCCTAACCTAAATTTACGCCGCAACTATCCCTCGCCCCCCTTGGGGCACAGCAGTTGTGGGTGAGGTGCGTTACGCCGCCGCGCCGGATTCGACCGCTTCCGTCTCCTCCTGCGGAGCCTCGCGCAGGGCGTCCTCGCTCAGCCCCTTGCGCCAGTACCCGACGAACGTCACCCGGCGGCGGTCGATCCCGCGCTCGCCGACCAGGTGGCGGCGCAGCGCCTTCACCGAGCCGGACTCGCCCGCGATCCAGGCGTACGGGGCCGTGCCCGACAGCCGGGCGGCCCGCACGGCCTCCACGGCGGCCGGCGCGCCCTCCTCCCGCACGAGCCAGGTGACCGTGGCGTCGGCCTCGGTCCTCAGTTCCATCCGGTCGGCGGAGCAGGGGACCTCGAGCCACACCTGGGCCCTGGTGCCGGCCGGGAGCCACTCCAGGATCGCCGAGGCGGCGGGCAGCGCCGTCTCGTCACCCCAGATCAGCACCTCGTCGGCGTCCTCGGGCAGCCGGAAGCGGACGCCCGTGTTGTCGGCGACGGCGGGACCGAGCACCACGACCCGGTCGCCCTCGGACGCCTGCTGCGCCCAGCGGCACGCGGGGCCGACGCTCGTGTCACCGGGGGACGCCGGCGCGTGGAGGGCGAAGTCGATGTCGACCTCGCACGTCCCGTCGCCGGCCCGGCGCTGCTCGCGCACGGTGTACGAGCGCATCACCGCCCGGACGTCGTCGGGCATGGCCCGCCACGCGCCGAGCGCGCCGTACAGGTCCCCGTCCAGGACGGGTGGCATGACCGGCTCGGGCTGGCCCGGTTGCGGCAGGAACAGGGAGAGGCTCTGGTCGCGGCCGCCGGCGGCGAAGCCGGCGAGGTCGTCCCCCGTGAACGTGACACGGACCATCGACGGGCCGAGCCGCAGCGTCCTTGCCACTCGGAGGGAGAAGAACCTGAACGGGGCGGTCTCGGCTGTCGTCATCTGGCTCAGGCCACCTTCTTGGCGTTCTCGATCGCCTTGGCGAGGTCCTCCAGGACCACGGCGCACTTGTCGTACGAGTAGATGGGCTCGGTGACGCGGGGGATGACCTGGCCGGCCTTGACGGCGGGCAGCTGTCCCCAGGTCGGCTTGGAGGTCAGGGCGCCGGGCTGGATGGCCGAGGTCCGGTTGTCCATCATGATGACGTCGGCCGGGTACGTGTCCAGGTTCTCCCAGCTCAGCTCCTCGAAGAAGCCTGCCGCGTTCACCTTCGGCTGGACGAACTTCACGCCCAGCTCCTCGAAGTAGAGCGTGTCGGCGGACGTCTTGGCGAGGGAGACGTAGAAGAGCTCCTGGCTGGCCGAGCCGATCATGACGCGGATCTCCGGCTTCGACTTGGCGGCGGCGCGCAGCCGCGCGGCGGCCTTCTCGAAGCGGGCCTTGGCGTCGACCGCCTTCTTGGCCTTCAGGTCGGCGCCCAGGGACTCGGCGAGCTCCGCGTGGCGCTGGAGGGCCTTGGGCATGGTGGTCTGGGCCGCCCAGAGCGCGACGCTCGGCGCCACCTTCAGGATCTTGTCGGCGGACTGCGGGGGCAGGTACCAGAGGGTGTCCTTCTCCCACATCGCGGAGATGAGCACCTCGGGCGCGAGCTTCACGTACTGCTCGATGTTGAACTCGCCCCAGGTGTTGCCGAGGATCTCGACCTTGGTGATGTCGAGGTCGCCCGCCTGGATGTCGGCCGTGTCCTTGCCCGTCTTCGGGTCCTTGACCGTGGTCGGGCCGAACACGGCCTTGACCTCGACGCCGTAGTCGTACAGCGCGGCCGCCGTGCCGGTGAAGGCGACGATGTTCTTCGGGACGGACTTCAGGTCGACGGCCTTGCCGCGGTCGTCCGTGAACTTCCAGGGGCCGGAGTTCCCGCCGGAGGAGGAGTCCTTGGAGTCCTTGCCGCCGCCGCACGCGACGAGCGCGGCGCCGAGCCCGAGAGCGCCGCCGGCTGCGAGCAGACCGCGGCGGGTGAGGTGGGTGGCTCGGGCGTTGCTGGGCATGGCTGAATCGCTTTCGTACGGCCGATATCCGGCCCTTGGGCAAGTCCGAGGGTAGGTTAGCCTAACCTCAGGGCTTGTTACAGGGGTGCCCCCGCTCCGGCGGTGAACACGCGGCCCGGGGCCCACCGCACATGAGGTCCGCGCCCCGGTGCCGGCACCGGGACGCGGACCTCATGTGGGTCCGCCCCGCCCCTGGGGGCGGAACGGGCGGAAGCGCGGGGGCGGATCAGGCCGGGAGCCCCAACTCGCGGGCGATCAGCATGCGCTGGACCTCGCTCGTGCCCTCGCCGATCTCCAGGATCTTGGAGTCCCGCCACATGCGGGCCACCGGGTACTCGTTCATGAAGCCGTACCCGCCGTGGATCTGGGTGGCCTCCCGGGCGTTGTCGACGGCCACGGTCGACGAGTACAGCTTGGCCAGCGCCGCCTCCTTCTTGAAGGGCTCGCCGCTCACCAGCCGGGACGCCGCGTCACGCCAGCCGACACGGGCCATGTGCGCCCGCATCTCCATGTCCGCGATCTTGAACTGGATGGCCTGGTTGTCGCCGATCGGCCGGCCGAAGGCACGGCGTTCCTTGGCGTACGCCAGGGACTCGTCCACACAGCCCTGGGCCAGACCGGTGGCCAGTGCAGAGATGGCGATGCGGCCCTCGTCGAGGATGCGCAGGAACTGGGCGTAGCCGCGGCCCTCCTCGCCCAGGAGGTTCCCGACCGGTACGCGGACGTCGGAGAAGGACAGCTCGCGGGTGTCCGAGGCGTTCCAGCCGACCTTGGAGTAGGGCGCGGCGACGGTGAAGCCGGGGGTGCCGGAGGGGACGATGATCGTGGAGATCAGCGGACGGCCGTCGTCCTTGCGGCCGGTGACGGCCGTGACCGTCACCAGTCCCGTGATGTCCGTGCCGGAGTTGGTGATGAAGCACTTCGAGCCGTTGATGACCCACTCGTCGCCGTCCCGGCGGGCGGTCGTCCTCGTACCCCCCGCGTCCGATCCGCACTCGGGCTCTGTCAGGCCGAAGGCGCCCAGGATCTCCCCGCTGCACATCCGGGGCAGCCATGTGCGCTTCTGCTCCTCCGTGCCGAAGCGGAAGACCGGCATCGCGCCGAGCGAGACCCCCGCCTCCAGGGTGATGGCCACGGACGAGTCGACCCGGGCGAGCTCTTCGAGGGCGATGCCCAGGGCCAGGTAGTCGCCGCCCATGCCGCCGTACTCCTCCGGGAAGGGCAGGCCGAACAGACCCATGCCGCCCATCTCGCGGATGATCTCGTACGGGAACTCGTGCCGCTCGTAGAAGTCGCCGATCTTCGGGGCGACCACGTCATGGGCGAACTGCTCGACCGTACGGCGGAGTTCCTCGTGTTCGGCGGAGAGCCGGTGATCCAGGGACATGGGGAGTCACTCCTTGTGGGAGAGGGCGCGGACGGTACGGGAGGGACTGGGGCGACCCAGTCGCTCGGCCATCCACACGCTCGTGGCGGTGAGCCGGCCGAGATCGACCCCGGTTTCGATGCCGAGGCCGTGGAGCATCCACACGAGGTCCTCGGTGGCGAGGTTCCCGGTGGCGCTCTTCGCGTAAGGGCAGCCGCCGAGGCCGCCCGCGGAGGCGTCCACGGTGGTCACGCCGTGCTGGAGTGCGGCAAGGGTGTTGGCCAGTGCCTGGCCGTACGTGTCGTGGAAGTGCACGGCGAGAGCCCCGGTGGGCACCCCCGCCCCGCCGAGGGCGGTGAGCAGCCGCGCCACGTGGCCCGGGGTGGCCACACCGATGGTGTCGCCCAGGCTCAGCTCGTCGCAGCCCAGTTCGCGCAGGCGCCGGCAGACGCGGACGACCTGCTCGACGGGGACGGGGCCCTCCCACGGGTCGCCGAAGCACATGGACAGGTAGCCGCGCACCCGCAGGCCCTGCTCGATGGCCCGGGTGACGACCGGGGCGAACATGTCGAGCGCCTCGTCGACGGTGCGGTTGAGGTTGGCCTTCGCGAACGACTCGGTGGCGCTGGCGAACACCGCGATCTCCCGCGCCCCGAGGGCCAGCGCGCGGTCCAGACCCCGCTCGTTGGGCACGAGGACCGGCAGCCGCACGCCCTCGATCCCCCTGACCAGCGGGAAGAGCTGCTCCGCGTCGGCCAGCTGCGGCACCCACCTGGGATGGACGAAGCTGGTCGCCTCGACGGTGGTCAGCCCGGCACCGGCGAGGCGGTGCACGAACTCGGCCTTCACCTCGGTCGGGACGACGCCCTTCTCGTTCTGCAGCCCGTCGCGCGGGCCGACCTCGTGGACGCGTACCCGGGCGGGCAGCCCGGGCCCGGGCACGGTCATCGGAAGCCCCGCGGTCATGACTCCTCCTTCGGGACCACCACGGCCAGCACCTGGTCCATGGCGACGGTGGTGCCGGGGGTGACGTCCAGCTCGGCGACGGTGCCGTCGTGCGGGGCGGAGATGACGTGCTCCATCTTCATCGCCTCGACGACGAGCAGGCCCTGACCGGCGGTCACCTCGTCCCCGACGGCCACCTTCACGACGGTGACGGTGCCCGGCATCGGCGCGGTGAGCGAGTCGGCGCCGGAGTGGGCGGTGCGGCTCAGGGACGCCTCGACCGGGTCGTGGTCCTGCACGTGCCAGCTGTCGCCGTCCCGGCCGAGCCAGTTCCCGGCGCGGTGGAAGGTGTGGGTGATGCCGTCGACGGTGACGGTCACCCGGTCGTCGGTCAGGTGACCGGAGCCTCCGGGCCGGCACGCGACGGGTTCCGCGCCCGCCACGCGCAGCCAGTGCGTCAGCGGCGCGCGACCGCCGCCGATGCGCCAGCCGCTGGGCACCGAGAACGGGTCGGTCCAGCCGGCCGCGTCGGGCCGCGGGCGCAGCCGGTCCTGCCGTACCGCCGCGGCGGCCTCGTACACCTCGTCCGGGATCCCGTCCGGCACCAGGCTCTGCGCGTCCCGCTCCACCAGGCCGGTGTCCAGGTCGCCCGAGACGACGTCCGGGTGCGCCAGCAGACGGCGCAGGAAGCCGGCGTTCGTCGGGACGCCCAGGGTGACCGTGTCCGCGAGGGCGGCGCGCAGTCTGCGCAGGGCCGCGGGCCGGTCCTGCGCGTGGACGATGACCTTCGACAGCATCGGGTCGTACAGGCTGCCGACCTCGGTGCCCTCGCTCAGCCCCGAGTCGGTGCGCACCCCGTCACCCTGCGGCTCGCGCAGCGCCAGGACCGTGCCGCCGGAGGGGAGGAAGCCGCGCGAGGGGTCCTCGGCGCAGATCCGGGCCTCGATCGCGTGACCGGTCAGGGAGATGTCCTCCTGGCGGAACGGCAGCCGCTCGCCGGCCGCGACCCTCAGCTGCCACTCGACCAGGTCCAGGCCGGTGACGAGCTCGGTCACCGGGTGCTCCACCTGGAGACGGGTGTTCATCTCCATGAAGAAGTACGAGGACGGGTCGTTGCCCGGGACGATGAACTCCACCGTGCCGGCGCCCCGGTAGCCGCAGGAGCGGGCGGCCTGGACCGCCGCCTCGCCCATGGCGGCCCGCGTCTCCTCGTCGAGCAGGACCGACGGGGCCTCCTCGATGATCTTCTGGTGGCGCCGCTGGAGCGAGCACTCCCGCTCGCCCAGGTGGACCACGTTGCCGTGGCCGTCCGCCAGCACCTGGATCTCGATGTGCCGGGGCCGGTCGATCCACCGCTCCACCAGCAGGGTGTCGTCGCCGAAGGACGCGCGCGCCTCGCGGCGGGCGGCCGCGATCTCCTCCGGCAGGGCCGACTCGTCCCGGGTGAGCCGCATGCCCTTGCCGCCGCCGCCCGCCGAGGGCTTGAGCAGCACCGGCATGCCAATCTCCCGGGCGGCTGCGGCCAGTTCGGCGTCGCTCAGCCCGCTGCCCGAGGAGCCCGGCACGACCGGGACGCCGGCCGCCCGCACGGTCTCCTTGGCGCGGATCTTGTCGCCCATCAGGGAGATGGCCTCGGCGGACGGTCCGATGAAGACCAGGCCCGCATCGGCGCACGCCCGGGCGAAGGCGGCGTTCTCCGCGAGGAACCCGTACCCGGGGTGGACCGCCTGGGCTCCGGTCCGCCGCGCGGCCTCCAGCAGCCGCTCGACGCGGAGGTAGCTCTCGGCGGCGGGGGGCGGACCGATCCGGACCGCCGTGTCGGCCTCCCGTACATGGCGGGCATCGGCGTCGGCGTCGCTGTACACGGCCACCGAGCGCACGCCGAGGGTCCGCAGCGTACGGATGACGCGGACCGCGATCTCGCCCCGGTTGGCCACAAGGACTGTGTCGAACATCGACATGATCTGGGGTTTCCTCACATCCGGAAGACGCCGAAGCCGGGCTCACCCAGCGGGGCGTTGGCACAGGCGGTCAGGGCGAGTCCGACGGCCTGCCGGGTGTCCAGCGGGTCGATCACGCCGTCGTCCCACAGCCGGGCGGTCGCGTAGTAGGCGTTGCCCTGCGTCTCGTACTGCTCGCGGATCGGCGCCTTGAAGGCGTCCTCCTCATCGGCGCTCCAGTCGTCGCCGAGCTGGTCGCGCTTGACCGTGGCGAGGACGGACGCGGCCTGCTCGCCGCCCATCACGGAGATCTTGGCGTTGGGCCACATCCACAGGAAGCGGGGGGAGTAGGCCCGGCCGCACATCGAGTAGTTGCCGGCGCCGTAGGAGCCGCCGATGACGACGGTCAGCTTCGGCACCCGGGTGCACGCGACGGCGGTGACCATCTTGGCGCCGTGCTTGGCGATGCCGCCCGCCTCGTAGTCCCGGCCGACCATGAAGCCGGAGATGTTCTGCAGGAACAGCAGCGGGATGCCGCGCTGGTCGCACAGCTCGATGAAGTGCGCGCCCTTCTGGGCGGACTCGGAGAACAGGATGCCGTTGTTGGCGACGATGCCGACCGGGTGACCGTGGATCCGGGCGAAGCCGGTGACCAGGGTCTGCCCGTACTCGGACTTGAACTCCTGGAAACGGGAGCCGTCCACGACCCGGGCGATCACCTCACGCACGTCGTAGGGCGTCCGGGAGTCCACCGGCACCGCCCCGTACAGCCCGTACGGGTCGACCTTCGGCTCCTCGACCGGCTCCACCGGCCAGGGCAGCGGGCCGCGCTCCGGGAGCGTCGCGACGATGTTCCGGACGATGCGCAGGGCGTGCGCGTCGTCCTCCGCGAGATGGTCGGTGACGCCGGAGGTACGGGAGTGGACCTCGCCGCCGCCGAGCTCCTCGGCGGTGACGACCTCGCCGGTCGCGGCCTTCACCAGGGGCGGGCCGCCCAGGAAGATCGTGCCCTGACCGCGCACGATCACCGCCTCGTCGCTCATGGCCGGTACGTAGGCGCCGCCGGCCGTGCACGAGCCGAGGACGGCCGCGATCTGCGGGATGCCCGCGCCGGACATCCGGGCCTGGTTGTAGAAGATCCGCCCGAAGTGCTCCCGGTCCGGGAAGACCTCGTCCTGCATGGGAAGGAACGCGCCGCCCGAGTCGACCAGGTACACACAGGGCAGGCGGTTCTCCAGCGCCACCTCCTGGGCGCGCAGGTGCTTCTTGACCGTCATCGGGTAGTACGTGCCGCCCTTGACGGTGGCGTCGTTGGCGACGACCACCACCTCCCGGCCGCTGACCCGGCCGATCCCGGCGATGACCCCGGCGGCCGGGGCCTGGTCGCCGTACATGCCGTTCGCCGCGAGCGGGGCGAGCTCCAGGAACGGGGAGCCCGGGTCCAGGAGTGTGTCGACCCGGTCGCGCGGCAGGAGCTTGCCCCGCGCGGTGTGCCGGGCGCGGGCCTTCTCCCCGCCGCCGAGCCGGGCGGCGGCGAGCCGTGCCCGCAGTCCGTCCGCCAGCTCGTGGTGCGCCGCTTCGTTGGCCTGCCAGGCCGCGGATGCGGGGTCTGCCGCGCTTGCCAGCACGGGTGCCTGCTGCATCGTGTCGAGCCCCCTTGCCCGTGACGACCGAACCAGATGGTGTTAATGAGCGTTAACGCGTGCCGTTCAGGTTAACGAGCGCTAACCGCCCTGTCGAGGTTTCTCTAGAATCAGTCCATGAGCACCAGGACCGACGCCCCGACGCGCCGCGAGCAGATCCTCAAGGAGGCCGCCCGCCTCTTCGCCGAGCGCGGCTTCCACGGAGTAGGCGTCGACGAGATAGGGGCGGCGGTCGGCATCAGCGGCCCCGGCCTCTACCGGCACTTCGCCGGCAAGGACGCGATGCTCGCCGAGCTGCTGGTCGGGATCAGCGAACGGCTGCTCGACGGGGGCCGGCGCCGCGTCGAGGAGACGGCCGGCGAACCGGACGCCCTGCTCGCCGCCCTCATCGACGGCCACATCGACTTCGCACTCGACGACCGCCCGCTGATCACCCTGCACGACCGGGAGCTGGACCGCCTGCGGGACACCGACCGCAAGCGCGTCCGCCAGCTCCAGCGGCAGTACGTCGAGCTGTGGGTCGCGGTGGTGCGCGAGCTCTACCCGGGCGTCACGGAATCGCAGGCCAGGGCAGCCGTCCACGCGGTCTTCGGCCTGCTGAACTCCACCCCCCACCTGGGCACGCCCGCGGCCGGGGACGGGCTTCCGGGCCGCGGCGCCACCGCTGCGCTGCTGCGGTCCCTGGCGCACGGCGCGTTCGGTTCCCTGGCCGGCTGACCGGCCGGACGGACCCCGAGGGGGCCCACGGGGTGGAACGGGGCGGCCACGCGGCGTGGCGGGGCGGCACAATGGGAGCCATGCCGATACCCAGCCGCGCCGCCCTCGTCGAGCACCTCGTCCGCACCCGGATCGCCGGAGACGTCGCCACACCCCGCGACAACAACCTCTCCCACTACCGCAAGCTGGCCAACGGCGACCGCCACTACTGGCTCGGCCTGGAGCTCGGCGACCGCTGGACCGACGAGCAGGACGTGCTCGCCGTGATGGCCGAACGGTGCGGTGTGAACGACGACCCGGCGCACCGGACCGGGCAGGACACCATCGACCCCGAGCTGACCGTCGACGGGCTGGAGCGGATGGCCGCGCGGCTGCGCAAGGCCGCCGAGGGCGGGCAGCGGGTGCTCTTCGCCACCGGGCACCCGGGCGCGCTGCTCGATGTGCACAGCAGGACCGCCGCGGCGCTGCGGGCCGCCGGGTGCGACATCGTGCGCATCCCCGGCGGGCTGACGGCCGACGAGGGGTACGTCGTGCAGTTCGCCGACGTCGCCGTCTTCGGGCGCGGCGCGACCCTGTGGCACACCCACTCGCCCGAGCCGATGAACGCCATCCTGGACCGGCTCGACGTGCGGCCCGACCTCGTCGTGGCCGACCACGGCTGGGCCGGACGCGCGGGCGGACGCGGGGTGGACTCCGTCGGGTACGCGGACTGCAACGACCCCGCCCTGTTCCTCGGCGAGGCGGAGGGCACCATGCAGGTCACCGTCCCGCTCGACGACAACGTGCCCGACCCGCGCTCCTACGAGCCGATGACCGACTACCTGCTGGGCGCGGCCGGGCTGCTCTGAGGCCCGGGGGGCACCGGGCTCCGCGCTCCTTGGGCGGGGGCGCGGGGCCGCGCGGGGAAACGGCGCCCGGATCGCCCGGGCCGGGCGATCCGTCCACGGGCCCCCGGCCCCGCTGCCGCAGGTCATCCGGCCGTGCGACGCCGGAGCCGGGGCCCGCCGCCGCCCAGCTCGGCCCGCGCCGCCTCCCCGCCAAGCGGGAGCGGCGCCACGCGTTCATGGCGCAGCGCCTCCGCGTAGTCCTGGGCGGCCTGCGCGATCTCGTGCCCGCAGACCAGCTCGACCGTCTTCTCGGCCAGCCAGAGGGAGCGCAGGGCCCCTCGTCGGTGCCGTCGCCGGCGGTCGGCAGAACCGGGTTCCTGCTGTCCAGTACCAGCTCGATCCGCTGGGCGGCGCCCAGGAAGCCGACGATGGCCGCCTTGCGTTCCGCACGCTCGGTGGCGCCCCGCTCCCACTGGTGGCGCCGGTTCTCCACCCGGTCGGCCAGATGCTCGCCTATGGGCGTGCCCGTCGTCCCGAGCAGGACTCCGGCGAGCGCGAGGACCGTCCCTCCCGACAACTTCCGTCGCGCACAGCCTGGTCGACCATGAACGGTCCGTCGAGCCCCTCCCGGGGGCCCGGCCGGGGCGCCCCGGACACCCTCTAGTCGCGCGGGACGCGGACGACGCCCTCCTGGATGACGGTGATCGCCAGCCGGCCGTCCCGGGTGTAGATCCGGGCCTGGCCCAGTCCCCGGCCGCCCGCCGCCGAGGGGGACTCCTGGTCGTACAGCAGCCATTCGTCGGCGCGGAACGGCCGGTGGAACCACATGGCGTGGTCCAGCGACGCGCCCACCACGTCGCCGACGGCCCAGCCGCCCCGCCCGTGGGCCAGGAGCACGGAGTCCAGCAGCGTCATGTCCGAGACGTACGTGGCCAGGCAGACGTGCAGCAGCGGATCGGCCGCGTACTCGTCGAGCTTGCCGTTCGCGCGGAACCACACCTGCGAGCGGGGCTCGCGCGGCTCGCCGACGCTGCCCCAGGGCGGTACGTCCACGTACCGCAGGTCGACCGCCGCGCGCGCCTCGATCAGCCGCCGCGCGACGTCCGCGGGCAGGTGGCGCGGCAGCATCTCCGCGGGGGTCGGCAGCGTCTCGGGGTCGGGGGCGGGCGGCATGTCCGCCTGGTGCTCCAGCCCCTCCTCGTACGTCTGGAAGGACGCCGACAGATGGAAGATCGGCTTGCCGTGCTGGACCGCCACCACCCGCCGGGTGGTGAACGAGCGGCCGTCGCGGATGCGGTCCACGGTGTAGACGATGGGCGCGCCCGGGTCGCCGGCGCGCAGGAAGTACGCGTGCAGCGAGTGGGCGAGCCGGTCCCCGGGGACGGTCCGGCCCGCGGCGACGAGCGCCTGGGCCGCGACCTGTCCGCCGAAGACCCGCGGGACGAGCGCCGAGCGGGACTGGCCCCGGAAGTAGTCCTGATCGATCTGCTCAAGATCGAGCAGCCCGAGCAGCTCGTCCAGCGGTTGTGCGCCTGTCGTCACCTGTCCTACAGGCCCATCGACTTGGCGATGATGGTCTTCATGACCTCGCTGGTGCCGCCGTAGATGCGGTTGACGCGGTTGTCCGCGTACAGGCGGGCGATCGGGTACTCGTTCATGTACCCGTAGCCGCCGTGCAGCTGGAGGCAGCGGTCGATGACGCGGTGGGCGACCTCGGTGCAGAACAGCTTCGCGGACGCGGCCTCGGCGGGGGTGAGCTCGCCGGCGTCCAGGGCCTCCAGGGCGCGGTCGGCGACGGCCTCGGCGGCGTCCACCTCGGCCTGGCAGGCGGCCAGCTCGAACTTGGTGTTCTGGAAGGACGCGACCGGCTTGCCGAAGACGGTGCGGTCGGTCACGTACTGCTGGGCGAACCGGATGGCGGCCTTGGCCTGCGCGTAGGCGCCGAACGCGATGCCCCAGCGCTCCGAGGGGAGGTTCTGGCCCAGGTAGTAGAAGCCCTTGTTCTCCTCGCCGAGCAGGTCCTCGACCGGCACCTTGACGTCGACGAAGGCCAGCTCGGCGGTGTCGGAGGTCTTCAGGCCCAGCTTGTCCAGCTTGCGGCCGACCGAGTAGCCCGCGGACTTGGTGTCGACGGCGAACAGGGAGATGCCGTGGCGGCGGTCCTCGGCGGTGGGCGCGGAGGTACGGGCGCACACGATCACGCGGTCGGCGTGCACGCCGCCGGTGATGAAGGTCTTGGCGCCGTTGAGGACGTAGTGGGTGCCGTCCTCGGAGAGCTTCGCCGTGGTCTTCATGCCGGCGACGTCCGAGCCCGTGCCCGGCTCCGTCATGGCCAGCGCCCACATCTCCTCGCCGGACACGAACTTCGGCAGGTAGCGCTTCTTCTGCTCGTCGGTGGCGAGCATCTCGATGTACGGCAGGCCCAGCAGGACGTGCACGCCGGAACCGCCGAAGGAGACGCCCGCGCGGGCGGTCTCCTCGTACATGACGGCCTCGTACTTGTGCGACTCGATGCCCGCGCCGCCGTACTCCTCGGGCACGCGGATGCCGAAGACACCCAGCTCACCGAGCTTGTAGTAGAAGTCGCGCGGTGCCTGGCCCGCGGCGAACCACTCGTCGTAGACCGGGACGACCTCGGCCTCGATGAAGGCGCGGATGGTCTCGCGGAACGCCTCGTGGTCCTCGTTGAATACGGTACGGCGCACGGTGCGACTCCTCCGATGTGCGGGCCCAATTGTCTAAGCGCTTGCTCAGTCTGTCGTCAACGAAGTTACCCAGCGGTCACCCACCCTGTCCAGACCTCTCGCCTGTGATCCAGGCCCGCCCGACGGGGTCGTACCCGTACACGGGCCGCCCCTTCGCCCCGCTCGTCCGGAAGGGCGTGCCGTCCTCGTTCCCGATCCGGACCGTGCCCCGGCGCCCCTGCGAGCTCCACTCCAGCTCCAGGTACCAGCGGCAGTCGCACCCCGCCGCCCCCGCCGAGACCAGCAGCTCCTCCGGCTCGGCGGCGCTGACCGCGTACGGGAAGGAGACCGCCGGGAGCGTCCGGCCCTCCTCCCCGGAGGCGTCGTACCCGTCCAGCGCCCGCGCCACCGGCCGCGGCCGGTCCAGGTCCACCTCGAAACGGCGCGGCGTCACCGCCCCGCCGCACCCGTCGTCCATCCGGTACGCCGCCCACGGCAGCGGCGCGCCACGCTCCACCACCCGCACGTGCAGTGCCTGGAGCACCACCGCCGCCGGGCCCTTCCCCTGCACCGACACCCGCACCAGCGTCTCCCCGCCGTCCACGGCCCCCTGCGCCGCCGCCCAGCTCCGCGCGTCGGCCGACTCCGGCGGGGCAGGGGGTGTCCGCTCCACGAGGTAGGTGTGCCCGCACCCGTTCTTCCAGAGGTGCGAGGCAACCGTCCACGTCAGCGGCGCCGGTGGTTCGGCGGCCCGCTCCCGGGTCTTCCCGGGCAGGAGTACGGCTCCGAGCGTCACCGTCCCCACGACCGCCAGCGCCCCCACGACCACGCCCGTCCAACGCCACCGGAGCCCGCGCCGCCCGGACGGGAGGCCGGGCACGCCCGCGTGCACGGGTCCCCGCTCGGGCTCGGGCACCGCGTCGGGGGCCGGCGCGGGCTCCGGAGCCGGCTCCGGGCCGGGCTCGGGTGCCGGGTCGGGCTCGGGCGCCGGCTCAGGGCCGGGTTCCGGTGCCGGCTCAGGGCCGGGTTCCGGTGCCGGAGGGCGGCGGGCGCCGTCCGCGCGGGTCCAGGCCGCCTCCAGGGCCCGCCGCTCCTCCTCGTCCGCCCCGCACAGCAGGGCGAGGCGGTCGACCACGGCGAACTCCTCCGGGACGGTCGCGCCGGAGCAGTAGCGGTGGAGGGTGGACGCGCTGACGCTCAGGCGCCGGCCCAGCGCCTCGTAACTCCTCCCGTCCCGCGCCTTCAGCGCGCGCACGAGCCGCGCGAACTCCTCGACGGCGGCGTTCTTCGGCATTCCATCCCCTTCGACACTGCGTCCCACCCTTCACGTCCTTGCACGTCAGCGGGGGTGGAATGGTTCCGGGACGGATGGGGGGCGCGTGATCGTTGCAGGCGGCGGGCGCCGGGCCCCACGCTGGTTGAGCACTGACCGACGAACGACCCGACGGGGGATCCACCACCATGAACAAGCTCCGTACCGCACTCGCCGCCGCCGCCGCTGCCGCCCTCGGCCTCGCGGCCCTCGCCACGGCCCCGGCACAGGCCGCCGCCCAGCCCGCCTTCCTCGCCGCCTCCCAGATGCCGCCGTCGTCGACGCCGTGGACCGCCACCCAGGTCTTCACCGGCGTCCCGGAGAACGGCGGCGCCCTCTGCGCCCCGTACAAGATCCCGGCGCAGAACACCCGCTACCGCGAGTTCACCACCGAGCTCGACACCAACGGCGTCCAGATCACCACCGTCGCCGGCACCGAGGCCGACGCCGTGAAGCTGGTCGACACCCTTCGCAAGTCCCTCGCCGGCTGCGGCCCCCTGCTGGAGCGGCAGAACCCGGGCCTGCAGGCCGTCAGCGCCTCGCACGGCAAGCTCGCCGTCGAGGAGGGCGCCTGGGTCTACAGCCTGGACACCGCCGACCCGCAGATCGGCATCAGCGACATCCACCTCTTCTCCGTCGGCCGCGACGGCCGCACCGTCACCCTTGTCCGCTGGGGCCAGATGGGCGACTTCGAGGACGCCCCGCTGACCGCCTTCCGCACCACGACGAAGACCGCCGTCAACAAGCTCCACTGACCCGGGGGCTCCCCCCAAGGGCTCACCACAGCTCCGCAGCGGCGCGGCCCGAACCTGGGCGCGCCGCTCGCTGTTGCGGCGGATCGACTTCGCCGGAAGCCGGAACAGGGACATCGTGCACGACCCGTGGGTTGCCTCCCTGGCGCACTGCCCGCGCCCTGCTCCCCCGGGGGGCTACGACCACCGCAAGGCGAACCAGAGCTCCATCCGTACCTCCGCGTCGTCCAGGTCGGCGCCCAGCAGCGAGCCGCAGCGCGAGACGCGCTGGCGGACCGTGTTGCGGTGCACGCCCAGGGCCGTGGCCGTGCGGTCCCAGTTGCCGTGCAGGGACAGCCAGGCGCGCAGGGTCTCGGTCAGGGGCTCGGTGAGGGGCCGCAGGAGCTCGCGGGCGTGCGCGGCCGCCTCGTCCGGGTCCACCAGGGACCCGAACCCGCCCGGGCGGTGCCGGGCCAGCCCGGTGTGCGCGGCCAGCGCGCGGCGCAGGGCACGCGCCGCCTGGAGGTCGGCCGCGGCCAGGTCCCCGGGGCCGGCCGGGGCGCTCGCACCCAGCGTCCAGCCCGGGTGCGGGGCGACATCGCGGCCGGCGGGCAGCAGCGCCCGTACGGTGCCGTCGTCGCGGACCTCCACCAGCGGGGTGCCCAGCTCCGGCGGGGGCCCGTCACCGCGTGCGTGCACCACCGTCCAGGGCGCCCCGCCCAGCAGCGGGGCCACCTCGGCCGACGGCTCGCCCAGCAGCAGCCGGACCAGCGCGGCCGAGCGCGCCGCCTCGTCGGCGCCCTGGTGCGGGGCGGTGAGCAGCGACAGCAGGACCACCGCGACGCCCGCGATGGTGTGATCGCCCGGTGCCCGGCTCCCCGCCGCCAGGCCCAGGGTGAGGTTCCGGCTGCCGCCCAGGGCGTACGCCGCGAGATGGCAGCCGCCCGCCGTGTCGGTGGCCGAGGCCGGCCGAGCACCCCCGTCCGGGTTCAGCACCCGGACCAGATGGCCGAGGGCCGCGCGGGCTTCCGGCTCCACCGGCCGGCCCGCCGCCGCGTACTCCGAGCCGTCCGGGGCGTACAGCCCGGCGTGGCCGGACAGCCGGGAGGCCAGCGCGTGCAGGACCGCGGGCACCGGATCGGGCCGGGCGGCCGCCGTGGCGAGGGACTGCTGCGCCTCGGTCACCCTGCGCAGCTCGTGGTGGCGGGCCCGCGCCATCAGCCGCCACACCGCCCGGGCGACCGCGGTGAAGGGCGTGCGGGGCGGGACCTCCAGCAGTGGCAGCCCGTACCGGGCACAGGCCTCGACGAGCGCGCCGGGCACCGTGTCGTACACGGGCGTCACCCCGAAGCCGAGCGCCGCCGCACCCGCCGCGACCACCCGGGCCACGTACCGCTCGGGGTCGGTGAGCTGGACGCCCGCCGTCAGCAGCAGTTCGCCGCCCAGCAGATACGGGTACGGGTCCGCCATCTCCGAGGTGTGCACCCAGTGGATGTCCGCCTCCGGGGGGCCAGCGAGCAGCCGCAGCCCCAGCTCCTCGTGGCCGATCAGCGAGCCCAGCGCGATGGGCGGGGCCGGCGGGGTGACAGTCACCTCGGACGACATGGACGCTTCCTCCATCCGAAGCGTGGGCAGTGGATGAAACGTACACTTCAGCGTCGCTTTCCGGCCACCTACTGTCGTGCCCACCGGTGGCCGTGGGTACGGGCGGATGTCCCTGCGGAAGCCGCCGATCCATGCCCCTGCCAAGGCATGTTCCCCGCACGACACGCCACCGAGGTGAACGAAGGAGGGCCCGCCCCATGGCCGTCGACTACACAGTGATCGCCGTCTACCTGGCAGGCATGCTGGCGATGGGCTGGTGGGGCATGCGCCGCGCCAGGTCCAAGAGCGAGTTCCTGGTGGCGGGCCGCCGCCTCGGGCCGTGGATGTACTCCGGGACCATGGCGGCCATCGTGCTCGGCGGGGCCTCCACCATCGGCGGCGTCGGGCTCGGCTACAAGTACGGCCTCTCCGGCGCCTGGATGGTCCTCACCATCGGCCTCGGCCTGCTCGCCCTGTCCGTGTTCTTCTCCGCGCGCATCGCCCGGCTGAAGGTCTACACCGTCTCCGAGATGCTCGATCTGCGCTACGGCGGCAGGGCGGGCGTCATCTCCGGCGTGGTGATGTGGGCCTACACGCTGATGCTCGCGGTCACCTCGACCATCGCCTACGCCACGATCTTCGACGTGCTCTTCGACCTCCCCCGGACGGTCGCGATCGTCATCGGCGGCGCGATCGTCGTGGCGTACTCCACGCTCGGCGGCATGTGGTCCATCACGCTCACGGACATGGTGCAGTTCGTCGTCAAGACGATCGGCGTGCTGCTCCTGCTGCTGCCGATCGCGGTCGTCAAGGCCGGCGGCTTCGCCGAGATGAAGGCGCGGCTGCCCACCGAGTACTTCGCACCCCTCGGCATCGGCGGCGAGACCGTCTTCACCTACGTGCTGATCTACACCTTCGGGATGCTGATCGGCCAGGACATCTGGCAACGCGTGTTCACCGCCCGCACCGACAGGGTGGCCCGCTGGGGCGGCACCGTCGCGGGCACCTACTGCCTGGTGTACGCGGTGGCCGGCGCCGTGATCGGCACCGCGGCCAAGGTGATGTACCCGGACCTGGGCAACGCCGACGACGCCTTCGCCACCATCGTCAAGGACGAACTCCCCGTCGGGGTGCGCGGCCTCGTGCTGGCCGCCGCGCTCGCCGCCGTCATGTCGACCTCCTCGGGCGCGCTGATCGCCTGTGCGACCGTCGCCAACAACGACATCTGGTCGCGGCTGCGCGGCATGGTCGCCGGCCGTGACGGGACGGAACACGACGAGGTCAAGGGCAACCGCGTCTTCATCCTGATCATGGGGCTGGCCGTCGTCGCCATCGCGATCGCCCTGAACGACGTGGTCGAGGCGCTGACGGTCGCCTACAACCTCCTGGTGGGCGGCCTGCTCGTACCGATCCTCGGCGGCCTGCTCTGGCGCCGCGGCACCGCCCGGGGCGCGCTCGCCGCGGTGATCGTGGGCGGCGCGTCCGTGATCGGCCTGATGGCGGCGTACGGGATCCTCGCCAACCAGCCGGTCTGCTACGGCCTGCTGGCCTCGCTCGCCGTGTACGTGGTCGTCTCCCTCGCCACCCGGCCGACCGACGAGGCGATCCTGCGGGCCTGGCGAGCCCGCCTCGCGGGCCGCGCCGAGCCGGAAGGCTCCGCGACCGTGACCGTGACCGAGGCCGCCCCGGCCCACGGCTAAAGTCATATACACGTACTGAACGCAACGAAGCGTAGGAAAGAAGGCACCTGACCATGAGCAGCAACGAGACGCCGCGCGGCCCCATCGACTCGTCCCGCGTCCCGCGGTACGCCGGCCCCGCGACGTTCGCCCGGCTGCCGCGCCTGGACGAGGTCGGCACCGCGGACGTCGCCGTCGTCGGTGTGCCCTTCGACTCCGGGGTCTCCTACCGCCCCGGCGCCCGCTTCGGCGGCAACGCGATCCGCGAGGCGTCCCGTCTGCTGCGCCCGTACAACCCGGCCCAGGACGCCTCGCCGTTCGCCCTCGCCCAGGTCGCGGACGGCGGTGACATCGCCGTCAACCCGTTCAACATCAACGAGGCCGTCGAGACCGTCGAGGCCGCCGCGGACGACCTGCTCGGCACCGGCGCCCGCCTGATGACCCTCGGCGGCGACCACACCATAGCCCTGCCGCTGCTGCGCTCCGTCGCCAAGAAGCACGGCCCGGTCGCGCTGCTCCACTTCGACGCGCACCTCGACACCTGGGACACCTACTTCGGCGCCGAGTACACCCACGGCACCCCCTTCCGCCGGGCCGTCGAGGAGGGGATCCTCGACACCGAGGCGCTCTCCCACATCGGCACGCGCGGCCCGCTGTACGGCAAGCAGGACCTGACCGACGACGAGAAGATGGGCTTCGGCATCGTCACCTCCGCCGACGTCTACCGGCGTGGCGCCGACGAGGTCGCCGACCAGCTCCGCCAGCGCATCGGCGACCGCCCGCTGTACATCTCCATCGACATCGACTGCCTCGATCCGGCCCACGCCCCCGGCACCGGCACCCCCGAGGCGGGCGGCATGACCTCCCGCGAGCTCCTGGAGATCCTGCGCGGCCTGGCCTCCTGCAACCTGGTCTCGGCCGACGTGGTGGAGGTCGCCCCGGCCTACGACCACGCCGAGATCACCTCGGTCGCCGCCTCCCACACCGCGTACGAGCTGACCACGATCATGTCCCGGCAGATCGCCGCGCAGCGCGCCTCCGGCGCGAAGTAACCTCCCGGCCGGGCCCGGCCGCCGCCCGGCCGCCCGCGCGGCGCCCCCCTCCGGGCGCCGCGCCGGCAAGGCGTCGGCCCCCTGCGCACGGCCGCCCGGCCCGGCCCAGCGTGCCGCGCCCCCCACCGCCGACGCGCGCCGCCGGTGTGCACGAAGGAAAGGACGCCACGTGACCCACGACCACGACCTGGTGCTGCGCCCGACCGAGGCGCAGACGGCCGCCGCGCTCGACCCCCCGCCCGGCCGCAACGGCGGCGACCTCGTCATCGAGACGCTGGCCGGGCTCGGCGCCACCACCGTCTTCGGGCTGCCGGGCCAGCACGCCCTCGGCATGTTCGACGCGCTGCGCCGCTCCACGCTGAGGTACGTGGGGCTGCGCGTGGAGAACAACGCGGGCTTCGCCGCCGACGCGTACGGCAGGATCACCGGCGAGGCCGCGCCCCTGCTGCTGTCCACCGGCCCCGGCGCGCTCATGTCGCTCGCCGCGCTCCAGGAGGCCGCCGCCGCGTCCGCCCCCGTCCTCGCCATCGGCAGCCAGGTCCCGGCCGCCGGTCTGGGCGGCGGCCGCCACGGCTACCTGCACGAGCTGCGCGACCAGCAGGCGTCGTTCCGCGACATCGTGAAGTCCGTGCACACGGTGCGGACCGCCTCGCAGATCCCCTCGGCGATCGCCGCCGCCTGGGAGTCCGCCCTGAGCGCCCCGCACGGACCCGTCTGGGTGGAGGTGCCGCAGGACGTGCTGCTGGCGCCGACCTCGCTGCCGGTGGTGACCGCCGTCGACGCGACCCCGCACGAGCCGGTGCCGCGCCCCGAGCTCACCGCCGTCGCCGCGCATCTGCTGGCGAACGCCGAGCGGCCGGCGATCATCGCGGGCGGCGGCGTCGTACGCTCCGACGCCGCCGGGAAGCTGCTGGCCCTGGCCGAGCGGCTGAACGCGCCCGTCGTCACCACCTTCGGCGGCAAGGGCGCCTTCCCCTGGGAGCACCCGCTGTCGCTCCGGTCCTGGCTGGAGGACCGGCACACCACCGACTTCCTGGAGGACGCGGACGTCCTGCTCGTCGTCGGTTCGGGCCTCGGCGAGCTGTCCTCGAACTACCACACCTTCGCCCCGCGCGGACGCGTCGTCCAGATCGAGGCGGACCTCGGCAAGCTGGAGTCCAACCACCCCGCCCTCGGCATCCACGCCGATGCCCGCCTCGCCCTCTCCGCCCTGCTGGAGACGGTCCCCGAGCGGCCGGACGGGACGGCCGCCGGGCGGGTCGCGGACGTGCTCGCGGCCGTACGGGAGCGGATCGCCGGCCAGGACCTCGGCCTGGAGCAGCGGATCGTCGCCGCCGTACGGGACGCCCTGCCGGACGAGTCGCCCAGCTTCTGGGACATGACGATCCTGGCGTACTGGGCCTGGTCCGCCTTCGACGCCCGGCGCCCCAACACGATGCACTCCGCCCAGGGCGCGGGCGGCCTCGGCTACGGCTTCCCCGCCGCGCTCGGCGCCGCGGCCGCCGACCCGGGCAGGCCCGTCCTCGCGGTCTCCGGGGACGGCGGCGCGATGTACTCGATCGCCGAGCTGGCGACGGCGAAGCAGTACGGCCTCGACGTCACCTGGCTGATCGTCGACGACGGCGGCTACGGCATCCTCCGCGAGTACATGACGGACGCCTTCGGCGAGGCCACGGGCACCGAACTGGCCCGTCCGGACTTCGTCGCGCTCGCCCAGTCGTTCGGCGTACCGGCGCTGCGCACGACACCGGAGACGCTCCGGGACGATCTGGCCGCCTCGCTCGCCCAGCCCGGTCCTTCGGTGGTCGTCCTGCCGGCCCTGCTGCGGATGTTCGCGCCCACCCATCTGTGAGCCGCCGCCGCACGACCCGGTGGCGGGCCCGGGCCGCGCGGGGCACGGCCACCGGTGGCGGTGCGCGCGACCCGCGTGTACAACTTTTCGCGCGCCGGTGAGTCTTGTAGACGTGACCCCATTCTCCATAGCCCGCCGCCGACGCGGCGCGATCGGCACCGTCCTCGCGGCCGGCGTGCTGGCCACGACCGTCACGGCGACGCCCGCCGCGGCGGCGCCCCCGGCCGTGACGTGCACGTCCGCCAAGGCGGGGCTGGCCGCCAAGCTGTCCCAGGACATCGCCGCGGCCCTCAAGGGCCGTACCGCGACGACCGCCGTCGCCGTCTACGACCGCACCACCAACACGCACTGCGAACTTCGCGCCACCCAGAAGTTCGACTCGGCCAGCGTGGTGAAGTCGACCGTCCTGGCGACCCTGCTGTGGGACGCCGGACTCAACAAGCGGCGGCTGACCGACCGGGAGGTCACCCTCACCACCGCCATGATCACCCAGTCGGACAACGCCGCCACCAGCACCCTGTGGAAGCAGCTGGGCGTCGGCAAGGTGAGCGCCTTCCTGAAGACCGCCGGCATGACCCAGACCGTGCCCGGGTCGGGCGGCTACTGGGGCCTCACCCAGATCACCGCCCGTGACCAGCGCAAGCTGCTCGGACTGGTCACCAACCGCAACGGCGTCCTGAGCGACAGCTCCCGCTCCTACATCCAGAGCCTCATGCGCCGGGTGGTCTCCTCGCAGCGCTGGGGCACTCCGGCCGGCACTCCCAGCGGCATCACCGCGCACGTCAAGAACGGCTGGCTCTCCCGGGCGACCCACGGCTGGAGGGTCCACAGCATCGGCGCCTTCACCGGTACGGACGCCAACTACTCGATCACCGTCCTCACCCACGACAACAGGACGATGAACGACGGTGTCGCCACCATCCAGGCCGTCGCCCGAGCGGTCCACAAGGACCTGAACCCGGCCGCGGCCGCGAGCCGCCAGCTGTTCATCCCGCCGGCGGTCCCGCAGGAGGCGATTCCTCCGGTGCCCGAGACCGGTCCCGCGTACTAGGTCTCCTCCGCACTTCGCCGGAAACGGCGGGGACGGGACGTAGGACCGAAGGACCGTCTTTGTTGCGGCATGTTGCCGCGGGATGAAAACTGCACGTAATCGCGTTGGTGCCTTCCGGCGGAACGGACAACGGGAGGCACCAGTGGCGGCGGCGGAGCAAGGGTGGGCACGGCGGCTCTCCGGGTATGCCTGGAGGTACCGGCGCAACGTCGTGCTGGCCCTGGGGTCGTCCCTCGCGGGCATGGGCGTCATGGCCCTGGTCCCGCTCATCACCAAGGTCGTCATCGACGACGTCGTCGGCGAGGGGTCCCGCTCGCCGGCCCTGTGGACCGGCCTGCTCCTGGCCGCCGCGCTCGTCGTGTACGTCATGACCTACATACGCCGCTACTACGGCGGCCGGCTCGCCCTCGACGTCCAGCACGACCTGCGCACCGAGATGTACGGCACGATCACCCGGCTCGACGGGCGACGGCAGGACCAGCTCTCGACCGGCCAGGTCGTCGGGCGCGCCACCAGCGACCTCCAGCTCATCCAGGGCCTGCTCTTCATGCTCCCGATGACGATCGGGAACATCCTGCTCTTCCTCGTCTCCCTGGTGATCATGGCGTGGCTCTCCCCGCCGCTCACCCTGGTGGCCCTCGCCGTCGGCCCCGCCCTCTGGTTCATCGCCAGGCGCAGCCGCGTCCGGCTGCACCCCGCCACCTGGTACGCCCAGGCACAGGCCGCCCATGTGGCCGGCGTCGTCGACGGCGCCGTCACCGGCGTCCGGGTGGTGAAGGGCTTCGGGCAGGAGGACCAGGAGACCGGCAAGCTGCGCGACGCGAGCCGGGGACTCTTCGCGGGCCGGCTGCGCACCATCAAGCTGAACGCCCGCTACACCCCCGCCCTCCAGGCCGTGCCCGCCCTCGGACAGGTCGCGATGCTGGCGCTCGGCGGCTGGCTCGCCACCCGGGGACAGATCACCCTCGGCACGTTCGTCGCCTTCTCGACCTATCTGGCCCAGCTCGTCGGACCGGTCAGGATGCTGGCCATGGTCCTCACCGTCGGGCAGCAGGCCAGGGCGGGCGTCGAACGCGTCCTGGAGCTCATCGACACCGAGCCCACGATGAAGGACGGCACCAAGGAGCTGCCCGCCGACGCCGCGGCGAGCGTCGAGTTCGACGACGTCACCTTCGCCTACGAGGACGGGCGCCCGGTCCTCGACGGCTTCTCGCTGGAGATCGGGCCCGGCGAGACCGTCGCCGTGGTCGGCGCCTCCGGCAGCGGCAAGTCCACCGTCTCGCTTCTGCTGCCGCGCTTCTACGACGTGACGCGCGGCGCGGTCCTGGTCGGTGGGCACGACGTGCGCGAGCTGACGCTCGACTCGCTGCGGGCCGCCATCGGACTCGTACCGGAGGACAGCTTCCTCTTCTCCGATACCGTCCGCGCCAACATCGCGTACGGCAAACCCGACGCGACCGACGAGGAGATCACCGCCGCCGCCGAGGCCGCACAGGCCCACGGTTTCATCTCCGCCCTTCCCGACGGGTACGACACCACGGTCGGCGAGCACGGACTGACCCTCTCCGGCGGCCAGCGCCAGCGCGTCGCCCTCGCCCGCGCGATCCTCACGGACCCCCGGCTGCTGCTCCTGGACGACGCCACATCGGCGGTCGACGCGCGCGTCGAGCACGAGATCCACGAGGCGCTGCGGGCCGTCATGGCCGGACGCACCACCCTGCTGATCGCGCACCGGCGCTCCACGCTCGGCCTCGCCGACCGGATCGCCGTCCTCGACGGCGGACGGCTCGCCGACATCGGCACCCACGAGGAGCTGGAGCGGCGCTCCGCGCTCTACCGGCGGCTGCTGACCGACCCCGACGAGCTGGGCGGCGTCTCGCCCGGGCACGCCGTGCGGGTGGCGGTGCCGGAGGACGGCACCTCGCTGCGCGAGGAGATCGACGCCGAGTTCGACGCCGAACGCGGCATCACCCCCGCCCTGTGGGAACGGGACGCCGACGCCGCCGCCCGTCCCGCCCTCCCCGGCGCCGCCCCGGGGGCCGAGGGCGGGCCCGCCACGCCCGAGCTGCTGGCCCAGGTCGAGGCGCTGCCGCCCGCGAACGACACCCCCGAGGTCGACGAGGCTCAGGCCGTGCTGCCGGAGGAGTCGTACGGGCTGCGCCGGCTGCTGCGGGGCTTCGGCCTGCCGCTGCTGGCCAGCCTGACGCTCGTCGCCGTCGACGCGGGCATGGGCCTGGCGCTGCCGGTACTGATCCGGCACGGCATCGACGAGGGCGTGGAGCAGCTCGCCCTCGGCGCGGTGTGGGCGGCGTCCGCGCTGGCCCTGCTCACCGTGCTCGTCCAGTGGACGGCGCAGACCGGCGAGATACGGATGACCGGGCGGACCGGCGAGCGGGTGCTGTACGCGCTGCGTCTGAAGATCTTCGCGCAGCTCCAGCGGCTCGGGCTCGACTACTACGAGCGGGAGCTGACCGGCCGGATCATGACCCGGATGACGACGGACGTGGACGCGCTGTCGACGTTCCTCCAGACGGGCCTGGTGACCGCCTTCGTCTCCCTGGTCACCTTCTTCGGGATCATGGTCGTGCTGGTCGTGATCGACGTGGAGCTCGCCCTGGTCGTCTTCGCCACCCTGCCCGTGCTGGTGATCGGCACGTTCTTCTTCCGCCGGTCGAGCGTCAAGGCGTACGAACTGGCGCGTGAGCGGATCAGCGTCGTCAACGCCGATCTCCAGGAGTCGGTGGCCGGGCTGCGGATCGTCCAGGCGTTCCGCCGGGAGCGCTCGGGCGCGGACCGGTTCGCCGCACGCAGCTCCTCGTACCGCTCGGCGCGGGTGCGCGGCCAGTGGCTGATCTCGGTGTACTTCCCGTTCGTGCAGCTGCTGTCGTCGGTGGCCACCGCCGCGGTGCTGATCGTGGGCGCCGGACGGGTGGAGGCGGGCACCCTGACGGCGGGCGCCCTGGTGGCGTACCTCCTCTACATCGACCTGTTCTTCGCCCCCGTGCAGCAGCTCTCGCAGATCTTCGACGGATACCAGCAGGCCGCCGTCTCACTGGGCCGGATGCAGGAACTGCTGCGCGAGCCGACGTCGACGGCCCCCGCGCCCGAACCGCTGGACGTGCTGTCGCTGCGCGGCGAGATCGCCTTCGAGGACGTCTCCTTCGCCTACGGGACCGCCGACGGGCCGGAGGAGGCCCTCACCGCGGTCGACCTGCGCATACCGGCCGGGCAGACCGTCGCGTTCGTCGGCGAGACCGGCGCCGGCAAGTCGACGCTGGTCAAGCTGGTCGCCCGCTACTACGACCCGACGTCCGGCCGGGTCACCGCCGACGGCGCCGACCTGCGGTCCCTGGATCTCACCGCCTACCGGCACCGCCTCGGGGTCGTCCCGCAGGAGGCGTACCTCTTCGAGGGGTCGATCCGCGATGCCATCGCGTACGGGCGCCCCGGCGCGACGGACGCGGAGGTGGAGGCGGCGGCCCGGGCGGTCGGCGCGCACGAGATGATCGCCACGCTCGACGGCGGCTATCTGCACGAGGTCGCCGAACGCGGACGCAACCTGTCGGCGGGCCAGCGGCAGCTGATCGCCCTGGCCAGGGCGGAGCTCGTCGACCCCGACGTGCTGCTCCTCGACGAGGCGACGGCGGCGCTGGACCTGGCGACCGAGGCGCAGGTCAACCAGGCCACGGACCGGCTCGCGGGCCGCCGCACCACCCTGGTGGTGGCCCACCGGCTCTCGACGGCCGCGCGGGCGGACCGGGTGGTGGTGATGGACCACGGACGGGTCGTGGAGGACGGCACCCACGACGAGCTGCTGGCCCTGGACGGCCGCTACGCCGCGCTGTGGCGCACGTTCGTCGGCGACGAGACCCCGGCGACGGCGTGAGCCGCACGGACCGGGTACGGGGGCGGGCCGGCTGAGTGCCCCGTCCGGTACGGCTGAGTGCCCCGTCCGGTACGGCTGAGTGCCCCGTCCGGTACGGGAGGGGCATGACTCCGCCCCCGGCCGCCCGCCGGCCCCGCGCCCCCGGCCGCGCGTCGGCCGGCTCCTCGTCCGGGGACTCCGTCTCCGCCGGTCCCGCCGGCCGTGCCGAAGGACGGGGACGGCTCGCGCGCTCCGGCGCGTGGCGTGTGCGCGGGGGGAGCCGTGGTGGGGGTGCGGCAGCCGGAAGGCAACCGTCCGGCTCCCGAGCGCGTCGTACGCACGTACGGTCTAGAGGCAAAGGGGAGCAAGGATGTTCGGTGAAGTGGCGGTGGCCCCGATCAGACGACTGCTCGCGCGCGGTCTCGCGGTGCTCGTCGCCGTGAGCGCCCTGACCCTCGCCGGTCCCGGCACCCCACCCGCCGAGGCCGCCGCCGCCTGCTCCGGACGGCTCGTCAAGTCCGTGCCCTTTCCCACGGGTGAGCTGCGGATCTACAAGAGCCGGCAGTACGCCTGCGCCGTCGCGGTCGCCGTCAGGCCGGGGCCGCGCCGTGCCATGTCGGTCTCCGTCCAGCCGCGCGGCGGCCGTGCCGCCGTCGACAAGGGACGGTTCGTCCGGCAGGCCGGACCCGTCACCGTGCACGCCCTCAACCGCTGCGTGCGCGCCTCGGGTCTCGTCGGCGGCCGGGGCGCCTCCACCGGCTGGATTCTGTGCTGAGCTGTGGCGCGAAGGTCAACCGGGTCTGGCCACGCACGCGTTGACCCCGCTAGGTTCACGGCGACCGTCGTGAACCCAGTGGAGGGCGAATGCGCAAGGCGCTCAGATGGCTGCTGTCGCTCGTGGTGCTCATAGGCACCCTGAGCGCGGCCGGCACGGCCACCGCCGCCGGCCCGGACAGCACCGTCGACATCAAGGAACGCATCCTGGCGATCCCCGGGATGAGCCTGATCGAGGAGAAGCCCTACCCCGGCTACCGCTTCTTCGTCCTCGAGTACACCCAGCCGGTCGACCACGGCCGGCCGGCCGGCGGCACGTTCCAGCAGCGCCTCACGCTGCTGCACAAGGACACCGGCCGCCCGACCGTCTTCTACACCAGCGGTTACGAGGTCTCCACCCGCCCCGGTCGTACCGAGCCGACCCAGATCGTCGACGGCAACCAGGTCTCCATGGAGTACCGCTTCTTCACCCCGTCCCGCCCCCAGCCCGCCGACTGGTCCAAGCTCGACATCCGGCAGGCCGCCGCCGACCAGCACCGGATCTTCACGGCGCTGAAGAAGGTCTACACCCGCAAGTGGCTCGCCACCGGTGTCTCCAAGGGAGGCATGACCGCCACCTACTACGAGCGCTTCCACCCCCGCGACATGGACGGCGTGGTCGCCTACGTCGCTCCCAACGACGTGGTGGAGAAGGAGGACGCGGCGTACGACCGGTTCTTCGCGAACGTCTCCACCCGGGAGTGCCGCGACCGGCTGAACGCCCTGCAGCGCGAGGCGCTCGTCCGGCGCGCGCCGCTGCAGAGGACCTACGCCGCGTGGGCCGAGGAGAACGGGGCCACCTTCAAGACGGTCGGCAGCCTCGACAGGGCGTACGAAGCGGTCGTCCTCGACTTCGTCTGGGGCTTCTGGCAGTACCACACCGAGGCGGAGTGCGCCGACATCCCGGACGCCGCCACCGCCACCGACCAGGCCGTCTACGACACCATCGACGGCTACTCCGGCTGGTCCTACTACACCGACCAGGGGCTGGAGTCCGGTGTCCCGTACTACTACCAGGCCGCCACCGAGCTCGGCTCGCCCAGCCTGCGGATGCCGCACCTCAAGGGCCTGACCCGGTACGGCTACCAGCCCGCGCGCAACTTCGTGCCGCGGGAGATCCCGGTGCGGTTCAAGCCGTGGGTCATGCGTGACGTGGACACCTGGGTCCGTACCAGTGCCCGGCAGATGCTCTTCGTGTACGGCGAGAACGACCCGTGGGGCGCCGAGCGCTTCCGCGTCGGCAAGGGCGCCCGCGACAGCTACGTCTTCGCCGCCCCGGGCGCCAACCACGGCGCCAGCGTCTCCGGTCTCGTCGAGGCCGAGCGGGCGAAGGCCACCGCCCGGATCCTGGACTGGGCGGGCGTCGCCCCGGCAGCCGTCGAGGCCGACCCGCGGCGGGCCGAGCCGCTGGCACCGTACGACGCCCGGCTCGACAAGCACCGGCTGGAGCGCGAGCAGACGCTGCGCCCGTAGGGACACGGCCAGGGGGTCACGGGTCGGGTCCCCCATGGCCCGGGGGCCCGGGATCTCGTCGGCCCGCCCCCCGGTCCGGCTGTGCGCGCCGTTCACACGCGGCGCGCACAGCCCACCGGACTCGCCCCGCCCAGCTGCACGTACAGCGCCGTCGCCGCCGGGCACCGCGAACGGTCCTCGACGGCGGCCGCCACCCGGTACTCGGGCCGCTCCTCGCCCGAACCGTCGCAGGCCGTCTCCTTCACCTCGCCCTTGCGCGAGCTGTAGACGCAGTCCCCGACGACGGTGTGCGGCCCGCCGCCGCCTCCCGGGTCGCCCGGGTGCGGCGGTTCCAGGTTGCGCATGCACGCGTACCCCTGGGGCACCGAACCGTCGCCGTCCTCGTCGACCGCCGGCCGGTTCTCCGAGACGTGCAGGACGAAGTCGGTGGTGGACGGGCAGACCGGGCCCGCGGCGGGGCGTTCCACGAACCTGCTGAGCACCCGCGCCCACGCGCTCTCGCTGCCGCAGGAGACCTCCCGGAAGTCCCGCCCGCGGGTGCTGCAGTCACCGGGGCCGAGAAAGACCTCCCCGTAACCCGTCGCCGCGGTGGTGTCCTGGAGGCCGGCCGCCGGGGCGCCGGCCCCCGGAGTCTGCCGGCAGGCGACGGTGAGGACCGCCAGCACGAGGGCGCACACCACCGCCACGCTTCCTTGCCCACGCATGAGGCCCCCCGATCGGTCGGTCCAGCGTGACCCGCAGAGGCGGGTACACGCCAGATTCCTCAGGGGATTTGCGCCGTTTGGGGGTAGTGCGCCGGTGGTGCGTCGTATTTTCTAGTACGTCAGGCCGTAGCCCATCGGATACAACACCTGCGCCGGATCGTCCGCGTGCTGGACGGGCACGGGGAGCCGCCCCCCGGGCCGCGCCCGGCCGGCGATCACCCGTGCGGCGGCACGCAGCTCCACATCGGTCCACGAGTAGGCGGCCACCACGGCGCGCTGACCGCTGAGCCGGGCGATGTCGTACGGGTTGCGGATCGCCACCGCGACCACCGGGACGCCGGTCGCGGACAGCCGGGACACCAGGGTGCGCTGCGAGCTGGTGGCCGACACGTTGTACGTGGCGACGATCACGGCGTCCTTGCCCGCCGCGGCGGCCGCCGCCTCGTCGATCTTCGCGGCGGTGGGGGACAGTCCGGTCGCCAACGCCGTCACCGTGAAGCCCAGTTCGGTGAAGGCGGCGGCGAGCGTGGCGGTCGGGGGCCCCGTGGTCCCGGACGGCGACGCGGGGTCGGCGCCGACGACGAGGAGGTTCCTGGTCCTGCGGCGGTTCAGCGGCAGCAGGCCGCCGTCGTTGAGCAGCAGGGTCGTGGTCCTCTCGGCGATCCGGTCGGCGGCGGCGAGATGCGCCGCCGAGCCGACCGCACGGTCCACGGCCCGGTGGGTGACATAGGGCCTCCGGAACAGACCCAGCCCGTCCTTGAGCCGCAGGATGCGAAGAATCGATTCCTCGATGCGGGCCTCGGTGAGCTCGCCGTTCCGTACGGCCTTGAGGACGGCGTTGTGGGCAACCGCCAGGTTCGGCGGATTGAGCAGCTGGTCGCACCCCGCCTTCAGGGCGAGGACCGGGACCCGGTCGTCGCCGTACTTGGTGCGTACGCCTTCCATGCCGAGCGAGTCGGTGACGACCACCCCGTCGTAGCCCAGCTGTTCGCGCAGGATGCCGGTGAGGATGGGGCGGGAGAGGGTGGCGGGGTCCTCGCTCGGGTCGAGCGCGGGGACGACGATGTGGGCCGTCATGATCGAGTCGATCCCGGCGGCGATCGCGGCCCGGAACGGCGGCGCGTCCAGTTCGCTCCACTGCTCCCGGGTGTGGGTGATGGTGGGCAGTCCGTAGTGGCTGTCGACGGCGGTGTCCCCGTGGCCCGGGAAGTGCTTGGAGGTCGCGGCCACGCCCGCCCCCTGGTAGCCCCCCACCTGGGCGGTCACCAGCCCCGCCACGGCCTCGGGATCGGCGCCGAAGGACCGTACGCCGATCACCGGGTTGGCCGGGTTGACGTTGACGTCGGCGACGGGCGCGTAGTTCTGGCGGATGCCCATGGCGGCCAGCTCCGCCCCGGCGATCCGGGCGGCCCGGTGGGCGTCGGCGCGTGAACCGTGGGCACCCAGCGCCATCGCGCCGGGCAGCAGGGTGGCGGGCTCCCCTATGCGGGCGACGATCCCGTGCTCCTGGTCGGTGGAGATCAGGACCGGGACCGGGGTCGGCTGCGCGAGGGCGGCGCGCTGGATGCCGTTCGACAGGTCGGCGATCTGGTGCGGGTCGCGGGTGTTGTGCGCCCAGGTGAAGTAGATGATGCCGCCGACGTGGTACTTCGCGATGAGCTCGGCGGCGGTGCGGACGCCGATCTCCTTGAGGTTGGCGTCGATGTCGGCCTGGTCGGGGGCGGTGGCCGAGTGCCCGTACACCCGCATGACGAAGAGCTGGCCGACCTTCTCCTCCAGGCTCATCCGGGAGATCAGCCGCTTGAGGCGCCCGAGGAGGTCGCCGTCGGCCGCGCGGGAGGGCGCGGCGGTGGCGGTGGCACCGGTGGCGGAGGCGGCCACCGCGGCGGCGGTGGCGGTGAGAAGGGCCCGTCTGGTGGTGGCCCGGGAATGGGCGGAGGTGGCGCGGTAGTGCACTGGTGCTCCTTCCGGCCGTGCGTGACGAGAGATGAAGGAAACTTCCAAGGAGTCACGGATAGCCCGAAAGTAACTGCCAGGTCAAGGATGTGCGCAGCCCGCGTCGGAATCGGCCCGGGGAAGGGGGGCTCGGTGCCGGGCCGGGCGGGGGCGTGACGGGATGGCCCGCGCGGCGGGCGGGGGGCCGGGCGCGGCCCGGGAGCGTGGGCGGAGGGCCGCCACCGGCGCTGCGGAGGGGGGCGCACCGATGGCGGCGTCCTGCCGGCCGCAGGCGGCTGGAGAGGGGAGTCGGCGATCGCGGTCAGGAGCGAGGGCCGACACCGCTCTGCGGTGACTCACCGGCAGTACGCCCCGTTTGACGGGCCGGCCGCCCGGAAGGTTCCCCGGCGGGCGGAGATTCCGCTGAAATGGTCTCGGTGGTAAGGGAGTTACGGCTGCGGTCAAGGCGGAGGTGAGGGGTCGCGTCGGCCGCCCACGGCCCGCGTCCCACGGCCCGGGTTCACAGCGCTTGACGTGACGTGACGTGACGTGACGTGACGTGGCGGGTCCGGGCCGGCCCGGCCCGGGCGGGAGCGGCGGCAGACCCCGGCGGGCGGGGCCGGCGGGAGGCAGACCACGGCGGGCGGGGCCGGACCTCAGAACATGCGGCTCAGATGCTCCCGGCCCGCGACCAGCAGCGGCGGCAGGGCGGCGGCCTGCGGGTACCAGCGCTTCTCGTACTCCCAGCAGACCCAGCCCTGGGCGTCGTCCGCCGGAGTGTCGAGGCCCCGCACGGCGTCCGTACCGTCTCCGCCGCCGACCGCCAGGGCGAGGCACTCGGCGAGGGGCAGCGCCCCGTGGCCGAGGGGCAGCGGGGTCCTGTCGTCGGCCGACGCGATGTCCTTGACCTGCACGTATCCGAGGTAGGGGGCGAGGACGCCGTGCGTGGCCGCCGGGTCCTCGCCGGCGAGCCAGGGGTGCATCACATCCCAGAGCGCGCCCACGCTCTTGTGTCCGACCAGCCCCACCACCCGGGCCACGTCCGCGCCCGTGCGGTGGGAGTCGTGGGTCTCCAGCAGGATCCGTACGCCCAGGTCCGCGGCGATCTCCGCCGCGACCCCGAGACGCCGGGCGGCCGTCGCGTCCGCCTCCTCCGGGTCCTGGTCGCCGCCGCCGGGGAACACCCGCACGTACGAGGCGCCCAGATCTGCCGCCAGGTGGAGCAGCTGGTACAGCTCCTCGTAGACCGGCTCGTCGTCGCCCGCCGCCGCGACGTCCGCGTACCCGGCCACGGTGAGGATCTCGACGCCCGCCCGAGCGAACTCCTCGGCCACCGCCCGCCGCTCGTGCGCCAGGAGCCCCGCGTGCACCGGTTCTTCCGGGTGGGCGCGCAGCTCCACGCCCTGGTAGCCGGTCCCGGCGGCGAGACGGGCGACGTCGGCGATCGGCATCCCGGGGACACCGAGGGTGGAGAAGGCGTACTTCACGGCTGGAGCTCCTTAACTGTGCCGGGGCCCCGGAACCTACCCCGACGGGCGGGGATCATGGCCGCCCCCGCGCCCGCCGGTCCCGCTTACGGCTGCTCGCGTGGGTACGGCACCCGGCGCGGGTACGGCTTCCCGGGCGCGTACCGCTCCCTTCGCCGTCACGCCGTCACGCCGTCACCTGCGCCGTTCCCCTCGCCGTGACGCGTCCCCCTCGCGGGGCGCGGCTCGCCTCGGCGGCCCCGCGATGCCGGCCCCGCCTCCCCGCGCGGGAGCGCGGTCCGGCCCGCCGCGCCCGGCCCGCCGCGCCCGGCCCGCCGCGCCCGGCCCGCCGCGGCCCGGCGGGCCCGTACGCACCGCTCACGCGTCCCGCGGCGGTGCCGTCGACGCCCGGGCCATCAGGTCCGCGCAGATCGTCGCGATGCCGCCCGGCGGCGGCGTCTCGGTGCCCATCGCGAGCCGCCCCGCCCGCGCGCCCGCCTCGTGCAGCGGCAGCCGGACGGTCGTGAGCGCGGGCACCGCGTCGACGGAGAACGGCAGGTCGTCGAAGCCCGCCACCGAGATGTCGTCCGGGATGCGCAGCCCCTGGTCCCGAAGGGCCGCGCAGGCGCCCAGCGCGACCGTGTCGTTGGCCGCGACCACAGCCGTCAGGCCGGGGTCGCGGCGCAGGAGCTCCAGGGTCGCGTCGTACCCGGACCGGCGGTCGTAGGACCCGTGCACCGTGAGCCGTTCCAGGCCCGCACCGAGACCGGCGGCCGTCATCGCCTCGCGGTGGCCCTCCAGCCGGTGCCGGGTCGTCGTGCGTTCGGCGGGCCCGGCCACGTATCCGATGCGCCGGTGGCCGAGTGCCAGCAGGTGCTCGGCCAGCCGTCGTCCGCCGCCCCGGTTGTCGAAGGTCAGCGCCGCCAGGATGGCTCCACCGGGCACCGGCGGGCGCCCGCACAGCACGATCCGGGTGCCGGCGTCCGCGAGCTTGGCGAGCTTCGCGGCCATCGCGGCGCTGTGGACCGGGTCCTCCAGCGCGCCACCGGTCAGGACGACGGCCGCGGCGCGCTGACGCTGCAGCAGCGTCAGATAGGTGAGCTCGCGTTCCGGCGAGCCGCCCGTGTTGCAGACGACGGCGAGCTTCTCGCCGCCCGCCCGCCCCGAGGCGCCTTCGCCGATGGCGCTCTGCGCGGCCCCGGCCATGATCCCGAAGAACGGGTCCGCGATGTCGTTGACCAGGATTCCGACCAGGTCGGAGGTGGCGGCGGCGAGCGAACTGGCCGGTCCGTTCAGCACGTAGTCGAGCTCGTCCACGGCCTTCAGGACCCGCTCGCGGGTGGACGCGGCGACCGGGTAATTGCCGTTCAGGACGCGGGAGACGGTCGCCGGGGACACCCGGGCGCGGGCCGCCACGTCGGCCAGGGTGACTGTCATCGCTTTCCTCCGAGGAGAGTCGGGCGGGGCCCCTTGTACGGGCCACCGTCGGCAGGCTAGCGTCACTCCTCGTAGAAAGCGCTTGCTACAGGATGGCGCAGGCAGCACGTCGACCACACAGTTGGAGGGACCTTCGTGACACGCAGGACAGTGCGGATCGCCATGAACGGCGTCACGGGGCGGATGGGCTACCGGCAGCACCTGGTGCGTTCCATCCTCGCGATGCGCGAACAGGGCGGCCTGGACCTCGGCGACGGGCAGGTGCTCTGGCCCGAGCCGGTCCTCGTCGGCCGCCGCGAGCAGGCGCTGCGCGAGATCGCGGAGCGCCACGGGCTGACCGAGTGGTCCACCGACGTCGACGCGGTCCTCGCCGACGGGAGAACGGACATCTACTTCGACGCGCAGGTCACCTCCGCCCGCGTCGGCGCCCTCAAGAAGGCGATCGCCGCGGGCAAGCACGTCTACACCGAGAAGCCCACCGCCACGGACCTGGAGGGCGCCCTGGAACTGGCCCGCCTCGCCCGGGCCGCCGGCATCAAGCACGGCGTCGTCCAGGACAAGATCTTCCTGCCGGGTCTGCTCAAGCTGAAGCGCCTCATCGACGGCGGCTTCTTCGGCCGGATCCTCTCCGTGCGCGGCGAGTTCGGCTACTGGGTCTTCGAGGGCGACTGGCAGGAGGCGCAGCGCCCCTCCTGGAACTACCGCGCCGAGGACGGCGGCGGCATCGCCGTCGACATGTTCCCGCACTGGGAGTACGTGCTGAACGAGCTGTTCGGCCCTGTGACCGCCGTGAGCGCGCACGTCACCACGCACATCCCGCAGCGCTGGGACGAGCACGGCAAGCCCTACGCCGCCACCGCCGACGACTCCGCCTACGGCATCTTCCAGCTGGAGAGCGGCGCCGTCGCGCAGATCAACTCCTCCTGGGCGGTCCGCGTCAACCGCGACGAGCTCGTCGAGTTCCAGGTCGACGGCACCGACGGCTCGGCCGTCGCGGGCCTGCGCAACTGCCGTGTGCAGCACCGCTCCGCCACGCCCAAGCCGGTGTGGAACCCCGACCTCCCGGTCACCCACTCCTTCCGGGACCAGTGGCTGGAGGTCCCCGACAACACCGAGTTCGACAACGGCTTCAAGGCCCAGTGGGAGCTCTTCCTGCGCCATGTCGCGCTGGACGAGCCGTACCACTGGGACCTGCTGGCGGGTGCGCGCGGTGTGCAACTGGCGGAGCTGGGCCTGAAGTCCTCGGCCGAGGGCCGCCGCTACGACGTGCCGGAGCTGTCGCTGTGACCGTCCTTCTGCCGGGGGAAGCGGGCTCCACGCGCGCGTACCGCCCGCGCAGCGCGCCTGCGGCCGTCGGCCGGGGCGGGGCGCCGCTCTCCTCCCGTACCGTCTTCTCGGCCGCGCACGTCGTGGCCGATCCGTACGCCGACACCTCTCCCGACTCGGCCGCGGCCGTCGACTGGGACGCCACCCTCGCCTTCCGCCGCCACCTGTGGTCCCACGGCCTGGGTGTCGCCGAGGCTATGGACACGGCCCAGCGCGGGATGGGCCTGGACTGGGCGGGCGCGGCCGAACTGATCCGCCGCTCGGCGGCCGAGGCGAGGGCCGTCGGCGGCCGTATCGCGTGCGGTGTCGGTACCGACCAGCTCGCGCCCGGCGCCCACACCCTGGACGAGGTCAGGGCCGCCTACGAGGAGCAGCTCGCGCTGGTCGAGGAGAGCGGTGCGCAGGCCGTCCTGATGGCCTCGCGGGCCCTCGCGGCCGCGGCCCGTACCCCCGACGACTACCTCGACGTCTACGCCCACCTGTTGCGGCAGGCGGCCGAACCGGTGGTCCTGCACTGGCTGGGCCCGATGTTCGACCCCGCCCTGGAGGGCTACTGGGGCTCGGCCGACCTTGATCTCGCGACCGACACGTTCCTCAAGGTCATCGCCGAGCACCCGGACAAGGTCGACGGCATCAAGGTGTCCCTGCTGGACGCGCGGCGCGAGGTCGACCTGCGCCGCCGGCTGCCGCACGGTGTGCGCTGCTACACCGGCGACGACTTCCACTACCCCGAGCTGATCGCGGGCGACGAGCGCGGCTTCAGCCACGCGCTGCTGGGCATCTTCGACCCGCTCGGCCCCCTGGCCGCCGAGGCGGTGCGGATACTGGACACCGGGGACACCAAGGGGTTCCGCGAGCTCCTCGACCCGACCGTGGAGCTGTCCCGCCACCTCTTCCAGCCGCCGACCCGCTTCTACAAGACGGGTGTGGTCCTGCTCGCCTGGCTGGCCGGGCACCAGGAGCACTTCACGATGGTCGGCGGCCTTCAGTCGGCCCGCTCCCTGCCGCACCTGGCCCGGGCCTACGAACTCGCCGACGGACTGGGCCTCTTCCCGGATCCGGCGCTCGCCGAGTCCCGGATGAAGTCCCTGCTCACGGTGTACGGAGTCACCCAGTGACCGAATCCATTGAACCCGTCGCACCTGTCACACCCGTCGCACCTGTCACACCTGTCGAGTCTCCCGGGTCCCCCGGCTCCTCTCGGTCCTCCGCGTTCCGCGGGGCGGACGGGCCCGCCCTCGCCCGTTTCAGCGTCAACCAGATGACCGTCAGACAGCTGGCGCTTCCCGACCTCAGCGCCCACTGCGCCCGGCTGGGCATCCCCGGGATCGGCCTGTGGCGCGAACCGGTCCAGGCGTACGGGGTCGAGGCCGCCGCCAAGCTCGTACGTGATGCCGGACTCACCGTCACCACCCTGTGCCGAGGCGGGTTCCTGACCGCCACGGACCCGGCCGAGCGGGCCCGCGCACTGGACGACAACCGCGCCGCCATCGACGAGGCCGAGACGCTCGGAACGGACACCCTGGTCCTGGTCTCCGGCGGTCTGCCGGCCGGCGACCGGGACCTGGGCGGGGCCCGGGAACGGATCGCGGACGCGCTGGCCGAGCTCGCCCCGTACGCGGGCGAGCGGGGAGTGCGGCTGGCGATCGAGCCGCTGCACCCGATGTTCGCGTCGGACCGCTGCGTCGTCTCCACCCTCGACCAGGCCCTCGGTCTCGCCGAACGCTTCCCGGCATCGCAGGTGGGCGTGGTCGTGGACACGTACCACATCTGGTGGGACGACCGGGCTCCGGCGGCGGTCGAGCGGGCCGGCGCCCAGGGCCGGATCCACTCCTTCCAGCTCGCCGACTGGATCACCCCCCTGCCCGCGGGAGTCCTCAACGGCCGCGGCCAGATCGGCGACGGGGCGATCGACATGGCGCGATGGCGCGAACGGGTCGACGCGGCGGGCTACGACGGGCCGATCGAGGTCGAGCTGTTCAACGACGAGCTGTGGGCACGGGACGGCGTGGAGCTCCTGGAGGAGACGGCGAGGCGGTACGCGCACGCGCTCAAGGCCACCTCCCCCCACTGATGCGCACAAGCGGTCCTCTCGGGGCCGCTGTTCGGCTGCGAGTTCGATGAAAGGATTCCGGAAAAATTACTGCGCGCATCCGTGCAACCCTTCCGGCGTGACGGGTGTCGTACTTGGCATCGGGGCTTCCGGGGAGGGATCCGGGGGGATCGGGAAGCCCGGATCGAGGGGGGAGCGCGCGGGGCCCGGTCCATGGACCGGGCCCCCAGGCCGCGTCGTCCGGCTCCCGCCGGCCTCGCGTCCGTCCCGGTGCCGGGCCACCGCGCCGCCCCCGCGACCCCGCTCGGCGACCGACTGCTCCGGACCCGGGCCGCAAGCCCGTTCCCCGTGTCCGCCAACGGGTGCGGCACGGGCCCGGCCTGCGGTGGCGGTGGGTTGTCCACAGGCGGATCACGCTGTCCGACCCACCCGGTAACGTCGAGTCATGTCCAGTCTCGCGGTGGTCGAAGGGGTTCTTGAGCGGATCACCTATGCCAATGAGGAGAGCGGCTACACCGTCGCGCGCGTCGACACGGGACTTGGCGGTGGCGACCTCCTCACGGTGGTCGGCTCGCTGCTCGGCGCGCAGCCGGGGGAATCGCTGCGCATGCAGGGCCGGTGGGGGTCGCATCCGCAGTACGGCAAGCAGTTCACCGTGGAGAACTACACCACCGTTCTGCCTGCCACCATCCAGGGCATCCGCCGCTATCTGGGCTCCGGCCTGATCAAGGGCATCGGCCCGCGCATCGCCGAGCGGATCGTCGACCACTTCGGCACCGACACCCTCGACGTGATCGAGGAGGAGCCCGCCAGGCTGATCGAGGTGCCCGGCCTCGGCCCCAAGCGGACCAAGCTGATCGGAGCGGCCTGGGAGGAGCAGAAGGCGATCAAGGAGGTCATGGTCTTCCTCCAGGGCGTCGGCGTCTCCACCTCCATCGCGGTCCGCATCTACAAGAAGTACGGGGACGCCTCGATCTCCGTGGTGAAGAACCAGCCGTACCGGCTGGCGGCCGATGTGTGGGGCATCGGCTTCCTGACCGCCGACCGCATCGCGCAGGCCGTCGGCATCCCGCACGACAGCCCCGACCGGGTCAAGGCCGGTTTGCAGTACGCCCTTTCGCAATCCACCGACCAGGGACACTGCTTCCTGCCCGAGGAGCGGCTCATCGCCGACGCGGTGAAACTGCTCCAGGTCGACAGCGGACTCGTCATCGACTGTCTCGCCGAGCTCGCCGCCGACCCGGAGGGCGTCGTACGGGAGAAGGTCCCGGGCCGGGAGGGGGAGCCGCTCACCGCCGTCTACCTGGTGCCGTTCCACCGTGCCGAGGTCGCCCTGGCCGCGCAGCTCCAGCGCCTGCTGCGGGCCGCCGACGACCGCATGCCGGCCTTCCAGGACGTCGCCTGGGACAAGGCCCTGGCATGGCTGGCCGACCGGACGGGCGCCGAACTCGCCCCGGAGCAGGAGGAGGCGGTCCGGCTCGCCCTCACCAGCAAGGTGGCCGTCCTCACCGGCGGGCCGGGCTGCGGCAAGTCCTTCACGGTGCGCTCCATCGTCGAGCTGGCCCGCGCCAAGCAGGCGAAGGTGCTCCTCGCGGCGCCCACCGGCCGGGCGGCCAAGCGGCTGGCCGAGCTGACCGGGGCCGAGGCGTCCACCGTGCACCGCCTGCTGGAGCTCAAACCGGGCGGCGACGCGGCGTACGACAGGGACCGGCCACTGGACGCGGACCTGGTGGTGGTGGACGAGGCGTCCATGCTGGACCTGCTGCTCGCCAACAAGCTGGTGAAGGCGGTCGCGCCCGGAGCCCATCTGCTGCTGGTCGGTGACGTGGACCAGCTGCCGAGCGTGGGCGCCGGGGAGGTGCTGAGCGATCTGCTGGCCCCCGAGGGCCCGGTGCCCGCCGTGCGGCTCACCCGCATCTTCCGCCAGGCGCAGCAGTCCGGTGTCGTCAGCAACGCCCACCGCATCAACTCCGGTGTGCAGCCGCTCACCTCCGGCCTCTCGGACTTCTTCCTCTTCGTCGCGGACGAGACGGAGGAGGCGGGCCGCCTCGCGGTGGACGTCGCGGCCCGACGGATACCCGCCAGATTCGGCCTTGATCCACGCCGGGACGTCCAGGTGCTGGCGCCCATGCACCGCGGGCCGGCCGGTGCGGGCACGCTCAACGGTCTCCTCCAGCAGGCCATCACCCCCGCGCGGCCCGATCTGCCGGAGAAGAGATTCGGCGGCAGGGTCTTCCGCGTGGGCGACAAGGTCACGCAGATTCGCAACAATTACGAAAAGGGTGCAAACGGGGTCTTCAACGGCACGGTCGGCGTCGTGACCTCGCTCCAGGTGGAGGACCAGCGGCTGACCGTGCTGACCGACGAGGACGAGGAGGTGGCCTATGACTTCGACGAGCTGGACGAGCTGGCGCACGCGTACGCCGTCACGATCCACCGCTCCCAGGGCAGCGAGTATCCGGCCGTGGTGATTCCGGTCACCACCGGCGCTTGGATGATGCTCCAGCGGAATCTTCTGTACACGGCCGTCACGCGCGCCAGGAAGCTCGTCGTCCTGGTCGGCTCCCGCAAAGCGATCGCTCAGGCCGTCCGCACTGTTTCCGCTGGTCGGCGCTTTACCTCACTGAGCCATCGACTGACAGGTGAGGTACGGATGGGAAACATCACGTAGGACTTTCGCAAGCGGGGCGAAGGGGGCAAGATGAGCAGGTTGGCGGCACTGAGTGCCGCCAACTGGCCGAATGGCCGACCCCGAGTGCACTCTGCTGAGCCAAGTGGGGGATGGTAGAGACAGTCAGGGCACCTCGAAGAAGAGGCACAACGTCGGTGAGGGATGACGTGAGCGACAACTCTGTAGTACTGCGGTACGCGGACGGTGAATACACCTACCCGGTGGTCGACAGCACCGTGGGTGACAAGGGCTTCGACATCGGGAAGCTCCGAGCTCAGACCGGGCTGGTGACCCTGGACAGCGGTTACGGCAACACTGCCGCCTATAAATCCGCGATCACCTACCTCGACGGCGAGCAGGGCATCCTGCGGTACCGCGGCTACCCGATCGAGCAGCTGGCCGAGCGCTCCACCTTCCTCGAGGTGGCGTACCTGCTGATCAATGGTGAGCTTCCCAAGGTCGACGAGCTGTCGACCTTCAAGAACGAGATCACCCAGCACACCCTGCTGCACGAGGACGTCAAGCGCTTCTTCGACGGCTTCCCTCGTGACGCGCACCCGATGGCGATGCTGTCCTCCGTGGTCAGCGCGCTGTCGACGTTCTACCAGGACAGTCACAACCCGTTCGACGAGCAGCAGCGCCACCTCTCGACGATCCGGCTGCTGGCCAAGCTGCCCACGATCGCCGCGTACGCGTACAAGAAGTCGATCGGTCACCCGTTCGTCTACCCGCGCAACGACCTCGGGTACGTCGAGAACTTCCTGCGCATGACCTTCTCGGTCCCGGCCCAGGAGTACGAGCTCGACCCGGTCGTGGTCTCCGCGCTCGAGAAGCTGCTGATCCTGCACGCGGACCACGAGCAGAACTGTTCCACCTCCACCGTGCGTCTGGTCGGCTCCTCGCAGGCCAACATGTTCGCCTCGATCTCCGCCGGCATCTCGGCCCTGTGGGGCCCGCTGCACGGTGGCGCCAACCAGTCGGTCCTGGAGATGCTCGAAGGCATCCAGGCCAACGGCGGCGACGTCGACTCCTTCATCAGCAAGGTGAAGAACAAGGAGGACGGCGTCCGGCTGATGGGCTTCGGCCACCGGGTCTACAAGAGCTTCGACCCGCGCGCCAAGATCATCAAGGCGGCGGCGCACGACGTCCTCTCCGCGCTCGGCAAGTCCGACGAGCTGCTGGACATCGCGCTGAAGCTTGAGGAGCACGCGCTCTCCGACGACTACTTCGTCTCGCGCAACCTCTACCCGAACGTGGACTTCTACACGGGCCTCATCTACCGCGCGATGGGCTTCCCGACCGAGATGTTCACCGTGCTCTTCGCGCTCGGCCGCCTCCCGGGCTGGATCGCCCAGTGGCACGAGATGATCAAGGAGCCGGGTTCCCGCATCGGCCGCCCGCGCCAGATCTACACGGGCGAGGTCCTGCGGGACTTCGTGCCGGTCGAGAGCCGCTGACGCCGGTCGAGGACCGCTGACGACGTCCCCGGACGTCTCCGTACAGCGAGAAGCGCCCCGCCGCCGATCCCCCCACGGGTCGGCGAGCGGGGCGCTTCCCATTTCCCCGGAGCGGATTCCCCCCACGGGATCCGGCCGGGCGTCTGCTGTGTTCCAGCAGAGGCTCGCGCGCGATCTGCCGGGGTACGTACGGGAGGGCCGCTCAAAGCTCCCCGTGCACGTGCCCCGGCCAACGCTTGCCCGGGACGTCCCCCAAGACATCCCGCGAACGTCCCCCAAGACGTTCCTGGCATCGCCAATCTAGACTCGCGAGCCGTCCAAATGGTTACCCCTCAATATCTGTGATCTAGGTCTCTTTGTGAAGGTCTTGTGGGTCACGTGAATGTGAATTCACGGGAACGTCCGATGTTGAGGGGTATTTGTCACCACATACAAGGACGGGAGCGTCGCAAGGGGACGCACTCCGCGCCGGGCGACCCGGACGGTTCCGGAAAACGCGGCCGGGCCGCCCGTCTGCACGGTGCGGCCCGGATGGCGGAATCGGCCGGTCAGGCTCGGCCGGCCAGCTCGTAACCCGCCTCGTCCACGGCGGCGCGGACGGCGTCCTCGTCCAGGGCCGACTCGGAGATCACGGTCACCTGGCCGGTGGAGGCCACCGCCTTCACCGAGGTGACCCCCGCGATGCCGGAGATCTCCTCCGACACGGCCCCTTCGCAGTGGCCGCAGGTCATCCCCTTGACCTGGTACACGGTGGTGACGCCGCCCGCCGTGTCCTCCGCCGCGCCGCCGTGGCAGGAGCCGGCGGGTGAGCAGCAGGAGCCGGTGGCGGCCTGGGGGAGCTCGGTCTTCGTCTCGGCGGTCATGGCGTTCTCCTCATCGGGTCGAGGCATCTCGATCGTACGAAGTCATGGTGCGCCAGGGGTCCCTGGGAATGCCGTGACCCCCTGACGTCTCCACTGTATACCCCTAGGGGGTATGGATTCCAGCTGGCTCTCCCTCGGCCGGCCCAACGTGGCGGGAAGGATCCTCCGGCGGGGGCGCCCCGGCCCTGGTGACGGTGGCCATGGGCACCTCGCGGGTGACGCACACCAGGATGCCGGGACCCCGGAGTCGCCCCGGCCGCCCTGAAGGACGCCGTGGTGGCGCGCGGCCCGCCGGTCCCGCGGTGATGCAGCGGACCGGGCGGGCCACGGTGGCCGCCGGCACCACGGGGTGTCCGCCACAGCCGCTTCGGGCTCGGTGAGGGCGGCGCGGGGGCGGGGCGCCGGCGGGGGCGTCAGGTTCGGGACCGCCGGGACGCAGGTGGGCCGTCAGGTTCGGGACCGCCGGCGCGGGGACGGGCGTGGGTGGGGCGTTAGGTTCGGGACCGCCGGCGCGGGCGGGGCGTGGGTGGGCCGTCAGGTTCGGGACCGCCGGCGCGGGGACGGGCGTGGGTGGGGCGTTAGGTTCGGGACCGCCGGCGCGGGCCGGGCAGTCGAGCGAGGGGCGAGGCCGATGAGGGCAGTGATGTTCGAGGGATACGGGCAGGACGCGGACGTCCGGGAGCTGCCCGATCCGGCGCCTTCGCCGCAGGGCGTGGTCGTCCGGGTCGAGGCCACCGGTCTCTGCCGCAGTGACTGGCACGGCTGGATGGGCCATGACCCCGACATCACCCTTCCTCATGTTCCCGGGCACGAACTGGCCGGCGTGGTCGAGGCCGTGGGCCCCGCGGTCACCCGCTGGCGGGCCGGGGACCGCGTCACCGTGCCCTTCGTCTGCGCCTGCGGCACCTGCGCGGCCTGCGCGGCGGGGGACCAGCAGGTCTGCGAGCGCCAGACGCAGCCCGGCTTCACGCACTGGGGGTCCTTCGCCGAGTACGTGGCGCTGGAACACGCCGACACCAACCTGGTGGGTGTGCCCGACGGGATGCCGTTCGCCACGGCGGCCGGGCTCGGATGCCGGTTCGCGACCGCCTTCCGGGCGGTGGCGGCCCAGGGCCGGGTGGCGCCCGGCGAGTGGGTGGCGGTGTACGGCTGCGGTGGCGTGGGGCTCTCGGCGGTGATGATCGCGGCGGCCTGCGGGGCCCGTGTGGTGGCCGTGGACGTGTCGCCCGGCGCGCTGGAGCTGGCGCGGAGGTTCGGCGCGGCGGAGTGCGTGGACGCGTCGGCCTCACCGGCCTCGTCGGCGGGAGCGGGAGCGGCGCCGGGCAGCGGTACCGCCGCTGCCGTCCGGGAGCTGACCGGCGGCGGCGCGCACCTGTCGATCGACGCACTCGGTTCCCCGGCCACCTGCGCGGCCTCCGTGGAGAGCCTGCGCAGGCGCGGGCGCCATGTCCAGGTCGGTCTGCTCCCGGCCGCCGCCGGGGACCCGGTCGTTCCCATGGCCCGCGTCATCGCCCTGGAACTGGAGATCCTGGGCAGCCATGGGATGGCCGCCCATGCCTACGGCCCGATGATGGAGATGGCCAGCTCCGGCGTCCTGCGCCCGGACCTGCTGGTCACCGCGCTGATCTCCCTGGACGAGGCCCCGGCCGCGCTCGCCGCCATGGGCACCTCGCCCGGGGCCGGCGTGACGGTCATCCAGCCGTGGCGGAGGTGACGCCCGGGGCGGTCCCGGTCCGGGTGCCGGTGCCGGGCGAGGCGCCGTCGCCGGCGTCGCGGCCGACGGCTGGGGTGGTCGCGGTGCCGGTCGTGGCGGGGTGGCCGCGGTGGACGGCCCACTCGCGGGCGAGCACCGCCATGGAGAACGAGTCGATCCACTCGCCCCGGTGCAGCAGCACCTCGCGTTCGACGCCCTCCAGGACGAAGCCGACCTTCTCGTAGGTCCGCACGGCGCGTGGATTGAAGGCGAAGACCCCCAGTGAGACGCGGTTGAGGCCCAGGTGTCCGAAGCCGTGGGCGAGGAACAGCCGGATCGCCTCGGTGCCGAGCCCCCGGTCGCGCCCCCGGGGGCCCACCAGGACGCGGAAGTTGCAGCTGCGGTTCGCCTCGTCCCACTCGTTGAACACCAGCTCGCCCACCACCTCGCCGGAGGCGCGATCGACCAGCGCGAGGTCGAGCCGGTCGCTCTGCGCCCCGCGCGACCCGTACCACGAGCGCAGCCGCTCTTCGGGGAGAGGGGGCTCGTCATCGGCGCTCCCGGTGAACCTCCGCACCTCGGGGTCCCGCAGGATCTCCGCCATCACGGCCGTGTCCGCCTCGGTGAACGGGCGCAGCACCACCCTGTCGCCGGTCAGCGTGGGCTTCACGGAGAAGGCGCCTGTCGTGTCCTCGCTCATCCGGCGATCCTCGGCCGCCGGCCGGCCGCCCGCAACGGAATATCGGGCCGGCCCCGTACCGGGCGGGGTACGGGGCCGGCCAGCCAGCCAGCCAGCCGGCCAGCCGGCCGGGCGGGCCGCGCCGGGGCCGGGCGGGTCAGTCCCGGCGTGGCCGGTTGCCGGGGCGGTTGGCGACCCAGGTGCGGATGGTGTCGGCGTACCAGTAGGGCCTGCCGCTCTCCAGATGGTCGGGCCGGGGAAGCAGACCGTGCTTGCGATAGGACCGCACGGTGTCCGGCTGCACCCGGATGTGCGCGGCGATCTCCTTGTACGACCAGAGTTGTCCGTCCGTCATGTGTGGTACCTCCCTGCTCGCCGCGGGGCGGCCCGGGAGGGCCGCCGGGGGAGCCGCGGCGTTGACGCCGGCGATCACTGAGCCTGTGTCCGCTGAACGACGCCGAGTGACCGCCGGGTAACGCCTGTTGAGCATCTGTGACGAAAGATCCGTGTAATGGAGATATGCGTGACAAGGACGGGACGGTCGTGGCGCAACCGATCGCACCCGCGCCTGTGCGGGAGACCGGCTCAGGCGCCGCAGGAGCGCAGGAAGCGCCGGGTCCGTTCGGCGATGGGGTACGGCTTGTCCGGCGGGCAGGGATACATGTCCTGTTCGACGATGGCGAAGAGGTCCACGCCCAGCGCCTGGGCCGCGGTCAGCACGGGTTCGAGCGCGGGCACTCCGGCCGGCGGCTCGCACATCACGCCACGGGCGACGGCCGGACCGAAGGGGGTGCCCGCGGCGACGACGTCGGCCAGGATCGCGGGATCGACCTGCTTGAGGTGGAGGTAGCCGATCCGCTCCCCGTACGTCTCGATGAGCTTGACGCTGTCACCGCCGCAGTAGGCGTAGTGCCCGGTGTCCAGGCAGAGGGCGACCAGGTCCGGATCGGTGGCGTCCAGGAAGCGGCTGACGTTCTCCTCGCTGTCGATATGGGTGTCGGCGTGCGGATGGACGACGATCCGCAGTCCGAAGCGGTCCTGCACCTCCAGGCCCAGGCGCTCGGTCAGCGTGGTCAGCGCGCGCCACTGATCGGCCGTCAGCGTGCGGTCCTCCAGCACCTGCCCGGTCTTGTCGTCCCGCCAGAAGGACGGGATGACCACCAGATGGCCGGCGCCCATCGCCTGCGCGAGGGCGGCGTTGTCCGCCACGTGCGCCCAGGTCCGGTCCCAGACGGCCGGACCGTGGTGCAGCGCGGTGAAGACCGTCCCGGCGGAGACCTTGAGCCCGCGGCGCCGGGTCTCCTCGGCGAGCCGGACGGGGTCGGTGGGCAGATAGCCGTACGGACCCAGTTCGATCCATTCGTATCCGGCCTCGGCGACCTCGTCGAGGAAGCGGTGCCACGGGACCTGGAGGGGATCGTCCGGGAACCAGACACCCCAGGAGTCCGGGGCGGAGCCGATCCGGATGCGGGACAGCGGCGGCGGCGACAGCGGCGTCATGGGGGCCAGCTTGGACAGAGCGCGCGTGGAGCGTCAAGACTTGGTCCGAATGTAAGGACAAAATGTTGACAGGGTTTCGGCGTACGGGCTAGACCTGGACACCGGCCGGACATGGTGCGGTGCCGACGCGAAGGGGACGTGCATGGAGAACGATCCGACCGGTGCGACCGATCCCGCCTCTCCGGGCGGTCCGGCCCATCCGTACGACCTGATCACCATGGGGCGCATCGGGGTGGACCTCTACCCCCTGCAGACGGGCGTCCCGCTCGCCCATGCCGAGACCTTCGGGAAGTTCCTCGGCGGCTCGGCCGCCAACGTCGCCGTCGCCGCCTCCCGGCTCGGGCGGCGGACCGCGGTGATCACCCGTACCGGCGCCGACCCGTTCGGCGACTACCTCCACCGGGAACTGCGCGCGTTCGGCGTCGACGACCGCTGGGTGACACCCGTCGACGCGTACCCGACGCCCCTCACGTTCTGCGAGATCTTCCCGCCGGACGACTTCCCGCTCTACTTCTACCGGCAGCCCAAGGCCCCCGATCTGGAGATCCACGGGCACGAACTGGACCTGGCCGCGATCACCGCCTCCCGCATCTTCTGGATGACCGGCACGGGCCTGTCGGCCGAACCCAGCCGTTCGGCCACGCTGGCTGCCCTCGCACAGCGCCCGGAGAGCGGCACCACGGTCTTCGACCTCGACTGGCGGCCGATGTTCTGGGAGAGCCCGGAGGACGCCCGCCCGCACTACGCCGCCGCCCTCCCGTACGCCACCGTCGCCGTCGGCAACCTCGACGAGTGCGAGATCGCCACCGGGGAGCGCGAGCCCCATGCCGCCGCGCGGGCGCTCCTGGCCGCCGGTGTCCGGCTCGCCGTCGTCAAGCAGGGCCCCAAGGGCGTTCTCGCCATGAGCGCCGACGGCGAGAGCGTCGACGTCCCGCCCGTTCCCGTCGACGTCGTCAACGGCCTCGGCGCGGGTGACGCGTTCGGCGGAGCGCTGTGCCACGGACTGCTGGCCGGCTGGGGCCTTGAGCGCACCCTTCGCTACGCCAACGCCGCCGGCGCCATCGTCGCCTCCCGGCTCGCCTGCTCCTCCGCGATGCCCTTCCCCGACGAGGTCGCCCGGCTCCTGGCGGGCGGGGCGCCCGGAGCCGTGGAACGCGAAGGCGGACGGCCGTGACCGGCGTCGACCCGGCCCGGCTCGTGGAGGTCCGCGCCCGGCACCCCGAAGCCGTCGCCGAGGCCGCCGCCCGCCGCCGCCGGCGACCGCTGATGGCCGGCGCCGGCCGGCTGATGATCGTGGCCGCGGACCACCCCGGGCGCGGCGCCCTCGCGGTCGGAGACCGGCCCTTCGCCATGGCCAACCGGCTCGATCTGCTGGAGCGGCTCTGTCTGGCCCTGTCGCGTCCCGGTGTCGACGGGGTGCTGGCCACCGCCGACATCCTCGACGACCTCCTGCTGCTCGGCGCCCTGGAGGACAAGGTGGTCATCGGCTCCATGAACCGCGGCGGCCTCGCGGGCGCCGCGTTCGAGCTCGACGACCGCTTCACCGGCCACCGCCCGCAGGACATCGCCCGCCTCGGCTTCGACGCCGGCAAGCTCCTGCTGCGCATCGACCACCAGGACCCCGGCTCCCTCGCGACCCTCCACTCCGCCGCGCGCGCCATCGACGCCATGGCGGAGCACCGGCTGCCCGTGTTCGTCGAGCCGTTCCTGTCCCGGCGCGGCCCGGACGGGCAGCTGCGCAACGACCTGAGCGCCGGGGCGGTGACCACCTCCCTGGCCATCGCCTCCGGCCTCGGGGGCACCTCCGCCTACACCTGGCTGAAAGTGCCCGTCACCGACGATCCGGACGACATGATGCGGGTCATGGAGACGACGACCCTGCCCGCGGTCCTGCTCGGCGGCGACGTGGGGGACGACCCCGAAAGGGCGTACGGGAAATGGCGCGGGGCCCTGCGACTGCCCACCGTCCAGGGGCTGGTGGTGGGCCGCTCACTGCTCTACCCGGCCGACGGGGACGTGGCCGCCGCGGTCGACACGGCCGTGGGTCTCCTCTGAGGCACCGGAGCCCGGAGGGCTGCCGGGCGGACGGAGCGCCGGGCGGAAGAGCTGCCGGGCGGAGGAGTTACCGGAGGGCCGTTGGGCCGAAGGCTCGCCGGACCGGGGGACCAGGGCTTCGAGGGGGTACGGAAGGATCATGACCGAGCAGCAGTTGTTCGTACCGGACGGCGCGGCCGCCCAGGGGCCCTACGCCCTCCACATCGATCCGGAGCGCGCCGGGTGGGGCTACTCCGCCCTGCGGGTCCTCGAACTCCGCCCGGGCCGAACGCACCTGTTCGACACCGGGGACAGCGAGTGGATCGTGCTTCCGCTGTCCGGTGGTTGTACGGTGCATGTGGACGGCGAGCTCCTCGAACTGCGGGGCCGGGAAAGCGTGTTCGCCGGTGTCACGGACTTCGCGTACGTACCGCGTGGCGCCCACGCCCAGATCGCCTCCGGCGCGGGAGGCCGCTTCGCCCTGGCAGGAGCGAAGTGCGAGCGACGACTCCCCGCTCGCTACGGCCCCGCGCCGGAGGTCCCGGTCGAAGCCCGGGGCGCCGGCACCTGCGCCCGCCAGGTGCGGAACTTCGCCTCGGCCGACGCCTTCGCGTGCGACCGGCTCATCGCGGTGGAGGTCATCACCCCGGGCGGCAACTGGTCCTCCTACCCGCCCCACAAGCACGACGAGCACCTCCCCGGCGAGGAGGCCGAGCTCGAAGAGATCTACTACTTCGAGATCGAGGGCGGGGCGGCGGGCTACCAGCGCGTCTCGCCGTCCCGGCCCGGCGGCGCCGACGTCCTCACGGAGGTCCGCACCGGCGACGCCGTCCTGGTCCCCGACGGCTGGCACGGCCCGTCCATCGCCCCGCCCGGCCACACCATGTACTACCTCAACGTCATGGCGGGTCCCGGCGACGAACGGGAGTGGCGCATCCGCTTCCACCCCGACCACACGGAGGGATACCGATGAGCACCCGACGGCTCACGACCGCCCAGGCCCTCGTCGTCTTCCTGGCCCGCCAGTACACCCAGCGCGACGGGCGGCGCCGACGCCTCATCGGTGCCACCTGGGGAATCTTCGGCCACGGCAACGTCGCCGGCATCGGCCAGGCCCTCATCGAGCACGGCGACGAGATGCCGTACCTCCAGGGCCGCAACGAACAGGCCATGGTGCACGCGGCCGTCGGATACGCCCGCCAGTCGAACCGGCTCTCCGCCCACGCCGTCACCACCTCGATCGGACCCGGTGCCACCAACCTGGTCACCGGCGCGGCCCTTGCCACCATCAACCACCTCCCCGTCCTGCTCCTGCCGGGCGACACCTTCGCCACCCGGCCCGCCGACCCGGTCCTCCAGCAGCTCGAAGTGCCCCACGCCGGTGACGTCTCCGTCAACGACACGCTGCGCCCCGTGTCGAAGTACTTCGACCGGGTGACCCGCCCCGAGGCGCTGGTCCCGGCCGCGCTCGCCGCCATGCGCGTCCTCGCCGACCCCGCCGCGACGGGCGCCGTCACCCTCGCGCTGCCGCAGGACGTGCAGGCGGAGGCGTACGACTGGCCGGAGGAGTTCTTCGCCGAACGCGTCTGGCACGTGCGCCGCCCGGCCCCCGATCCCTACGAACTCGACACGGCCGCGGAGCTCGTGCGGGCCGCGCGGCGGCCGCTGATCATCGCGGGTGGCGGGGTCCACCACAGCGCCGCCGAGGACGCCCTGCGCGCGCTCGCCGACGAGACCGGGATCCCCGTCGCCGCCACCCAGGCCGGCAAGGGGTCCCTGCCCCACGACCACCCCGCCGACGTCGGGGGCGTCGGCCACACGGGCACCGCCACCGCCGACGCGCTCGCCCGCAAGGCCGACCTGGTCATCGGCGTCGGCACCCGCTACTCCGACTTCACCACCGCCTCGTCGACCCTCTTCGCCGACCCCGCCGTCCGCTTCCTGAACCTCAACATCACCGGTTTCGACGCCCACAAGCTGGCCGCGCACCCCCTTGTCGCCGACGCGCGCACGGGTCTCCAGGAGCTCGCCCGCGTCCTGCGGGGCCATCGCGTCGACCCGTCGTACGAGACGCGGTACGGACAGCTTAAGGAGGGCTGGGAGAGCCGTGTCACCGCCGCCTTCGCCGCGCCCCGCGACGACCTCCCGCCCACCCAGGCGCAGGTCCTGGGAGTGCTCGACACCCTGGTCACCGACGCCGACATCGTGATCAACGCGGCCGGTTCGCTCCCCGGCGACCTGCACAAGCTGTGGCGGACCCGCTCGCGGGACCAGTACCACGTCGAGTACGGGTACTCCTGCATGGGCTACGAGATCCCGGCCGCCATCGGGGTCGCGCTCGCCGCGCCCGGCCGCCCGGTCTGGGCGCTGGTCGGCGACGGGACGTATCTGATGAATCCCACCGAGATCGTGACGGCCGTCCAGGAGAACATCCCGGTCAAGCTCGTCATCCTCCAGAACCACGGCTACGCCTCGATCGGCGGGCTCTCCGAGTCCGTCGGCGCCGAGCGGTACGGCACCGCCTACCGCTACCGGGAGCCCGACGGGACGTACACCGGCGCCCCGCTGCCGGTCGATCTGGCGGCCAACGCCGCCTCGCTCGGTATGCGCGTCCTGCGCGCCCGCACCCTGCGTGACCTGCGGGAAGCCCTCGCCGATGCCCGGACTTCAGCCGTCCCCACATGTGTCTACACCGAGACCGCAACGGCAGACACAGTGTCGGGCGCGCCCCCCGCCGAGGCATGGTGGGATGTGCCCGTGGCCCAGACCGCGACCCGCACATCCGCGATCAGGGCCCGGGAGGAGTACGACCGGCAAGTCGCAGCCCGACGCCGCCACCTGTAGAGGAGTACGTACGTCATGACGAAGACCGTCAACCACTGGATCGGTGGCAGGACCGTTGAGCGAGCGGCGGGCGCGTCGGGCAACTGGGGCCCGGTCACCGACCCGGCGACCGGCGCCGTCACCACGCGGGTGGCACTCGCCTCCGTCGAGGAGGTCGACTCCGCCGTCGCCGCGGCCAAGGCCGCCCATGCCACCTGGGGCACCTCCTCGCTGGCCCAGCGCACCGCGGTCCTGTTCAGGTACCGCGCCCTGCTGGACGCCCACCGCGACGACATCGCCGCGCTGATCACCGCCGAGCACGGCAAGGTCCACTCGGACGCGCTGGGCGAGGTGGCGCGCGGTCTGGAGATCGTCGAGCTGGCCTGCGGGATCACCACCCAGCTCAAGGGGGAACTCTCCACCCAGGTGTCCCACCGCGTCGACGTCGCCTCGATCCGCCAGTCGCTGGGTGTCGTCGCGGGCATCACGCCGTTCAACTTCCCGGCCATGGTGCCCATGTGGATGTTCCCGCTGGCCATCGCCTGCGGCAACACCTTCGTCCTCAAGCCGAGCGAGAAGGACCCCTCGGCCGCCAACCTGCTCGCGGAGCTGGCCACCGAGGCCGGTCTGCCCGACGGCGTGCTGAACGTCGTCCACGGCGACAAGGTCGCGGTCGACGCGCTGCTCGCCCACCCCGACGTCGCCGCCGTCTCCTTCGTCGGGTCCACGCCGATCGCCCGCTACATCCACACCACCGCCTCGGCCAACGGCAAGCGGGTCCAGGCGCTCGGGGGCGCCAAGAACCACATGCTGGTCCTGCCCGACGCCGACCTGGACGCGGCCGCGGACGCGGCGGTGTCGGCGGCGTACGGGTCGGCGGGCGAACGCTGCATGGCGATCTCGGCCGTCGTCGCCGTCGGCGCCATCGGCGACGAGCTGGTCGACAAGATCCGCGAGCGCGCCGAGAAGATCAAGATCGGACCGGGCAACGACCCGACGTCCGAGATGGGACCGCTGATCACCGCGGCCCACCGCGACAAGGTCGCCTCGTATGTGACGGGCGCCGCCGCCCAGGGCGCGGAGGTCGTCCTGGACGGCACCGGCTACACGGTCGACGGCCACGAGAACGGCCACTGGATCGGCCTGTCCCTCCTGGACAGGGTGTCCACGGACTCCGACGCCTACCGCGACGAGATCTTCGGCCCGGTCCTGTGCGTCCTGCGCGCCGAGACCTACGAGGAGGGCGTGGAGCTCATCAACGCCTCTCCGTACGGCAACGGCACCGCGATCTTCACCCGCGACGGCGGCGCTGCCCGCCGCTTCCAGCTGGAGATCGAGGCGGGCATGGTCGGCGTCAACGTCCCCATCCCGGTCCCGGTCGGTTACCACTCCTTCGGTGGCTGGAAGGACTCGCTCTTCGGTGACCACCACATCTACGGCAACGACGGCGTGCACTTCTACACCCGCGGCAAGGTCGTCACCACCCGCTGGCCGGACCCGTCCGAGGCACCGGCGGGCGTGGACCTGGGCTTCCCCCGCAACCACTGAGCCCGCCACCACCGGGCCCGCCACCACCGGGCCCGCCACCACCGGGCCCGCAGCCACCGGGCCCGTAAACGACCGGGCCCGGTCCCCGCGCTCGGAGGCGCGGGGACCGGGAGGGCGCGGCACGCCCGCTGCCCGAGGAACGCCCCTGCCGGCGGGGAGCGGGCCCCTCGGGCAGCTGGTGCCGCAGGGGTCAGAACAGCGAGTGCAGCAGCTTGTTCGGGGAGCCCGTGCGCGGGTCCTGCACCTTGCCGCTCGTGGCGTTGGCGACCAGGGCGTCACGCACCTGGGCCGGGGTCGCCGACGGGTTGGACGACAGGTAGAGGGCCGCCACGCCCGCCGTGTGCGGGGTCGCCATCGACGTGCCGGAGATCGTGTTCGTCGCCGAGTCGTCGGTCCGCCAGGCCGAGGTGATGTTCACCCCGGGCGCGAAGAGGTCCAGGCAGGTGCCGTAGTTGGAGAACGACGCGCGCTTGTCCGCGCTGTCGGTCGCGCCGACCGTGATCGCCTCGGGGACGCGGGCGGGGGAGGAGTTGCACGCGTTCACCGGCAGGCCGAGGAAGTTGCCGTTGCCCGCGGCGACGGCGTAGCTGACGCCGGACGCGATCGACTTCTTGACCGCGTTGTCCAGGGAGGTGTTCGCTCCGCCGCCCAGGCTCATGTTCGCGACGGCCGGCTTGACGGCGTTCGCCGTCACCCAGTCCACGCCCGCGATGACACCCGCGGTCGATCCGGACCCGTTGCAGTCCAGGACGCGCACGGCCACCAGCTCGGCGGCCTTCGCCACGCCGTACGTCCGGCCGCCGACCGTGCCCGCGACATGCGTGCCGTGCCCCTGGCAGTCCTGGCCGTTCTGCCCTCCGCCGACCGTGTCGGTCCCGACGACGGCACGGCCCTCGAACTCACTGTGCGAGGTACGGATACCCGTGTCGATGATGTAGGCGTGCACGTTCGAGGCGGTGGTGCCGTACGTGTACGTCTTCGACAGCGGCAGATCCCGCTGATCGACCCGGTCCAGGCCCCAGGTGGCGCCGGACTGCGTGTCGTTGAGGCGCACGGTCGCGTTCTGCTCGACGTACGCGACCCTCGGGTCGGCCGCCAGCGACGCGGCCTTCGCCCGGGACATGCTGGCGGAGAAGCCCTTGAGCACACTGCGGTACCGGTGCTTGGGGGTGACGCCCAGATCCGCCGCGCGCGTCGAACCGTCCTTGAGGACGACGATCCAGCTGTTCTCGATGGCGGTCGACGAGGGGGCGAGACGGAGATCGCCGAGCGGTGCGCTCCGCGCCGTGGGGGAGACGGCGATCTGGAGGCCGGCCGCGAGGGCGATGACGGGTATCAACGCGCCGAGGCGGCGGGATGTGGTTCTCATCGCGGGCACCTGACCTTTCGTAGTCGGGACCGGGCACCACAGACTCCCGGCTGGTCATGTACCGCACAAGGCCGACGCCGGGCTTCGTCGCCGAACCCCTACGCGACCATGGCGATTCCTCCACCGGGAGGACGGGGCGCCCCGGGGCGCGACCCCGTGGCGCCCCGGAACCGGCCGGCATACCGCGTCTGGAGTACGGAGCCGTCACGGCGTACTCCTCAAGGAGGCTGCCGGGCTCCCCCCGGCGGCAGCCGAGAGGAAGCCCTGTTCCGCTTAGGGTCGAGACATGCAGATCCGACTTCCCCGGCCGCCCGGGCGCAGGACGGCCGCCCTCGCCGTCGCCGGCGTGCTGCTCGCGGGCGCGGGCACCTGGACCGCCGTCGCCTCGGACGAGCAGCCGGCCGTCCAGCGGCAGGACACGGTGATGGAGATGCCGGGGGCGACGATCGACACGTCGTTCTTCACGTCCGGCGCGTCCGGGGACTCCGGCGGTTCCGGTCCGGGCGGTGGCCGCCGTCCCGCCGTGCTGCTCGGCCACGGCTTCGGCGGCAGCAAGGACGACGTCAAGGAGCAGGCCGAGAAGCTGGCCCGGGACGGCTACGCGGTTCTGACCTGGTCCGCGCGCGGCTTCGGCGCCTCCACCGGCCGGATCGGGCTCAACGACCCGGAGTTCGAGGTCAAGGACGTCTCCCGGCTGATCGACTGGCTGGCGAAGCGCCCCGAGGTCGAGCTGGACCGGGCGGGCGACCCGCGCGTGGGTGTGTCCGGCTCGTCGTACGGCGGGGCGATCTCCCTCCTCGCGGCCGGGCACGACCAGCGGGTGGACGCCATCGCGCCCCGGATCACCTACTGGAACCTCTCCGACGCGCTCTTCCCCGACGGGGTGTTCAAGAAGCTCTGGGCCGGAATCTTCTTCTCGACGGGAACGGAGGCCGGACCGGGCACGCCCACCGCGCCCACCGCCCCCACCGCCCCCTCGGCTCCCGCAGGGGGCGACGCCCCGGGGCAGGGCGAGGCTCCCGGAGCCGCTGCCCGGAGTGACGCCACAGGCCGGAGCGGGTCCGCAGCCCCGTCCGCCTCCGGCACCGCCGCCGCGTGCGGCCGCTTCCAGGACGTCCTGTGCACCATGTACGAGCGGGTCGCGGTCGCGGGCAAGCCCGACGCCGCCGCACGCGCGTTGCTCTCCGAACGCAGCCCGTCGGCCGTCGGCGACCGGATCAAGGTGCCCGCACTCATCGTGCAGGGCCGGTCGGACTCGCTCTTCCCGCTCTCGCACGCCGACGCGATGGCCAAGGCGATCAGCGCCAACGGCGCCCCCGTCGCCGTCGACTGGATCGCCGGCGGTCACGACGGCGGGGACGGGGAGACCGACCGCGTCGAAGGCCGCGTCGCCGACTGGTTCGACCGCTACCTGAAGCGGGACAAGGGCGTGGACACCGGGCCCGCCTTCCGCGTCAGCCGCACCGGAGGCATCGACTCGACCGACGGGCAGGCCCTGCTGCGCGGCGCCACGAGCGAGGACTACCCGGGGCTGCGCAGCGGCGACCGCACGATCGCCCTCACCGGCCGGGAGCAGACCTTCCGCAATCCCGCCGGGGGCACTCCGCCCGCCATCTCCGCCGTCCCGGGCATCGGCGGCGGACTCTCCCAGCTCTCCTCCTTCGGCGTCGGCCTCTCCCTCGACTTCCCCGGCCAGCACGCGCGGTTCGACTCCCGGCCGCTCACCGAGACCCTGCACGTCACCGGCTCGCCGACGGTCCGCGTCAAGGTCACGTCGGACACCGGTGAGGCGGTCCTGTTCGGGAAGGTGTACGACGTCGGGCCCGACGGCCGTCAGCAGGCCCTGCCCTCCCAGCTCGTCGCCCCCGTGCGCGTCGAGGACGCCGGGAACGGCAAGGACGTCCGGCTGACCCTTCCGGCCATCGACCACGAGGTCGAGGCCGGGCACCGGCTGCGCCTCGTCCTCGCCGCCACCGACCTCGGCTACGCCTCACCGCAGGCCCCCGCGCTGTACACCGTCGGCCTGACCGGCGGGCTCTCCGTACCGACGGCGCCCGCCGTCACCGCCCAGGCGGCCGGGCTGCCCTGGTGGGTCTGGGGCCTTCCGGCCGCCGGCGCCGTGATCGCCGCGGCGCTGCTGCTGACCGCGAGGCGACGTACCACCGCACCCGCGCCCGACCCCGAGCTGGCCGATGTGCCGCTCACCATCGACGGCCTGACCAAGCGGTACGCCGGATCCACCGACCGGTACGCGGTCCGTGACCTGTCCTTCCGCGTCGAGAAGGGCCAGGTTCTCGGGCTCCTCGGCCCGAACGGTGCCGGCAAGACCACCACCCTGCGCATGCTCATGGGGCTCATCACCCCGGACGACGGCGGGATCCGGGTATTCGGGCACGCCATCCGTCCCGGCGCACCCGTACTGTCCCGGGTCGGCGCGTTCGTCGAGGGCGCCGGTTTCCTGCCGCACCTGTCGGGCCGCGCCAACCTGGAGCTGTACTGGCAGGCGACCGGCCGTCCCGCCGAGGACGCCCATATCGAGGAGGCGCTGGAGATCGCCGGCCTCGGGGACGCCCTGGCCCGCGCGGTACGCACGTACTCGCAGGGCATGCGCCAGCGCCTCGCGATCGCCCAGGCCATGCTCGGCCTGCCGGACCTCCTCATCCTCGACGAGCCGACCAACGGGCTCGACCCGCCACAGATCCGCGAGATGCGGGAGGTGATGATCCGGTACGCCGCCGGGGGCCGGACCGTCATCGTCTCCAGCCACCTCCTCTCCGAGGTCGAGCAGTCCTGCACCCATCTGGTGGTCATGGACCGCGGCCGGCTCGTCCAGGCGGGCCCGGTCGCCGAGATCACCGGCGGCGGGGACACGCTGTCCGTCACCACGGCCGGTGAGGTGCCCGAGCAGCTGGTCGAGAAGATCGGCGCGCTGCCGGGCATCGGCTCGGCCGTATCCGTCGACGGAGGTCTGCTGGTACGGCTGGACGGGGCCGGCGCCACCACCCTGATCGCCGAACTCGTCCGGCTGGACGTGCCGGTGACCGGGGTCGGACCGCACCGACGCCTGGAGGACGCGTTCCTCACCCTGATCGGAGGAGGAGCCGCATGAACCGTGTGCGCCGCGTCGGTACGGACACCGGAACGGGCACGAGCGACGGACCAGGCCCTGGGCCCGGCTCCGGCGGCGGCCGGGCCGCGCGCCCGGGGGCCGAGGGCACGGACGTGGCGAAGGGCTACCGCGCCGGGCGCACCCTGCCGCTGCGGGTCGAGGCCGTGCGCCAGCTGAAGCGGCGCCGCACGCTGGTCATGGGCGCGATGCTCGCCGCGCTGCCCTTCGTGCTGATCATCGCCTTCGCGATCGGAGGCACCCCGGAGGGGCGGGGCAACGGGCGCATCACCCTGATGGACACCGCGACCGCCTCCGGTGCGAACTTCGTCGCGACCTGCCTCTTCGTCTCGGCCGGGTTCCTGCTGGTGGTGCCGGTGGCGCTGTTCTGCGGCGACACCGTGGCGTCGGAGGCCAGCTGGTCCTCCTTGCGCTATCTGCTCGCGGCTCCGGTGCCGCGCGCCCGGCTGCTGTGGTCGAAGCTGGCCGTGGCCCTCGGCTTCAGCGCGGCCGCGATGGTGCTGCTGCCGCTGGTGGCGCTCGTCGCGGGCACGGTCGTGTACGGCTGGGGCCCGTTGGAGCTGCCCACCGGCGGCTCCCTGGCCGCCGCCGACGCGCTGCCGCGCCTCGCGCTGGTGGTGGCGTTCATCTTCTGCTCCCAACTGGTCACGGCGGGGCTAGCCTTCTGGCTGTCGACCAGGACGGACGCACCGCTCGGTGCGGTCGGAGGCGCGGTCGGACTGACGATCATCGGCAATGTGCTGGACGCCGTGACGGCGCTCGGCACCTGGCGGGAGTTTCTGCCCGCCCACTGGCAGTTCGCCTGGGCCGACGCGCTCCAGCCGCAGTGGGAGTGGGGCGGCATGCTCAAGGGCACGGCGGTGTCGGTGACGTACGCCCTTGTCCTGTTCGCGCTCGCGTTCAGGGGATTCGCCCGCAAGGACATCGTGTCCTGAGCCGGGCCCGCCGGGCCCGGAGCCCGGCGGTGCGGGGCCCGGCGGTGCGGTTCCCTCGGCGTCCGTCCGGCTCCCGGGTCAGAGCCAGCCTCGACGAGCCGCTTCCGCTCCCGCCCGGAAACGGCTCGTCGTGCCGAGGGCCGCGAGCAGTTCGCCCACCCGGCGGCTGTACGTCCGTCCCGATATGCCGAGCCTGGCCGCGGCCGTCTCGTCGGTGAGGCCGGCCAGCAGGGCCTCCAGCACCGGGCGCAGGTGCGTGGGCAGCGCGCCCGGCGGCGCGGGCACCGCTGTGATCTCCTCGCCCGCTTCCCACCACGCGTGGTGCGCGCGCACCAGGGCCTGGACGACCACCGGGTCGCGGATCAGCAGCAGCCCGTTGTAGAGCAGTTCGAGGTCGAGGGGGACGGCCGCGACCGAGCGGTCCACGACGATCATCTTGAACGGGATCGACTCCGTCAGCCGGGCGCGGCCGGGCAGCCGCGCGGCGGCCGTGACATCGGCCGCCGTGACCCGGGCGAGCGCGTGCCGCGGCACGATCTGCCGCACCACACCGACCCGTTCGGCCGCCGTGCGCACACAGGCGCCGGCCAGCTCCAGAAACGGCTCCGGGATCGACTGGCCCAGGCAGGCGGCGGGGTCGTCGAAGGTCAGCAGCTCGCGACGGGCCGACTCGGCGAGGGCGGCGAGCGTCGCGCAGATCTGTCTCGTCCCGCGCACCGACTGCCCGGCCGGCCGCGGTTCCAGGCGCGGCACCGGTCGTGGCGCCTGGCCCGATGGCTGCCGCGGTGCCTGTGAGGGCACCCCGCGCGCCGGATTCACTTCCCTCAACGCCGTTCGGCCGAGCACGGAGCCCAGAACGTTCGCCACGGCCGACCACCCCCGTCATCCACTCGGAACGTACGCAACTCCATGTACGCATGTGACTGCGTACGGTGACAAGACCCAGATCGGCGGTTGGCGAGTCCAAGCCATGACCGCCGTGGCGGTCCTGCCCGCCCCTCCGGAAGGGGCAACTCCGTTGTGCGGCAGGCGATGTGGGGGTCCTGCCGCCACGCCCGCGCACGCCTTCGCGGCGCCGCCCGACCGCCGCGTCCACGGCTTCCGTGTGCCGGGAGCGGCGCGCCGCAAGGGGGCTGCGGGACCCGCGGCGCCCCGCGATGATGTCCGGATGCTGCCGACTCTGCTGCTCGCCCTCGCCGTCTTCTGCACCGGCCTGTACGCGGGATCCATGCTGATCTTCCGTACCGGGATCATGCCCGCTCTCGCCCGGCTGACCGACGAGGAGTTCGTGACGGTCATGCGCCGCGTCAACGAGTACGTACCCCGGGTGGTCTTCCTGATCGTCTTCGCCGGGGTCGTGCTCCTCCCGGCCGCCGCTCTCGCCGTTCCGGCCGACGGCGGCTGGGGCGCCCAGCGCCGGCTGGTCCTCGCCGGGCTGCTCTGCGCCGTCCTGAACCACGTGGTGACCATGGCCGGAAACGTCCCGCTCAACAACGCGCTCGCCGCCTCCGAGGGCAGCGCCCCCGCCCGGGTCCGCGCGGCGTTCGAGTCCCGCTGGAACACCTTCCACCTGCTCCGCACGCTGCTGATCACGGCCGCTTTCGCCCTTCTGGTGGCCGCCGCCGCGGTCTGACGCGGGATGGGCCGTTTGCAGTACGGCGACTGGCGCCGGCGTCCCGGCCGTGTCGCCATGGTCGGCGGGGGCCCCTGAGCGTGGGGGCCCCGGACCGACCGACGAGAACGGACAAGCCACCGTGATCCGTATACGACACTGGGCCGCGACGGCCTTCGCCTGCCTCGCCCTGACCGGTAGCGCCGTCGGACCGGTGCACGCCGCCGACGGCCCCGGAACCGGGACGGCCCCGGCCGCCGGCACCGCGCCCATCGACGACGCGTACCTGCGCGCCGGCCACCAGGGCAATCTGACCGAGATCGCCGCCGGCCAGGACGCGCAGCGGCACGCCGTCTCCGCCTGTGTGAAGAGCGCGGCAGCCACCCTGATCCGCGACCACACGAGGCTCGACGAGAGCACCAGGGCCCTGGCCGGAAAGCTCGGCGTCGATCTGCCGGCCGCCCCCACGGTCGAGCAGCAGGACATGCTGAGGACCCTGGAATCCAAGGCCGGGTCCGGCGCGTACGACGCCACCTGGCTCGACGCCATGACCAGCGCGCACCAGAAGACGCTCGCGCGGATCGACAACCAGATCTCCACCGGCAAGGTGGCCGAGGTGACCGCCGCCGCCCGGGCGTCGCGACCGGTCGTCGCCTCCCATCTGGCCATGGTGCGCGGCGGAGGCTGCCACGACACCGCCACGCCCAGCGCCATCCACGCCGGCGACGGCGGCCAGGCGGCGGCCCTGGCGGCCGAGGTGCCGATCGCGGTCGCCGTGCCGGCCCTGGCCATCGGCGGCGTTCTGGTCGCGGGCGTGGCCTTCTGGGCGGCGGCGCTGATCCGCCGCAACGACAGCCGCTGACATGGGCGGGAGCCGCTGACCATGGGCGGGCGGCCCGGCGCCCGGCCCGGCCCGGACCGGACGCCCGCCCGGCCCGGGCGGCCGGACGCCGTCCGCACCGTCGCCCCCGCCCCCTCAGCCGCCCCGGTCGCCGTGGTGGCCACAGCCGTGAGCGTGGTCGTGGCCGTCGCCCTGACCCTGATGCGGCCGCCGTCCGGCGCGCCGCACGCGGGGCTCGCGGCCGACGCCGGGGCGCTGCCCACCGCGGCCGCCCCGCCACCGGCCCCGCCCGCGCATTCGCCGCCCGTCACGCTGGTCGTGCCAGGGCACATCGCCCCCATGCCCGTGGACCCGGTGGCCGTGGGGCGCGAGGGGGCGTTGGCGTTGCCGGCCTCCCCGTTCCGGCTGGGCTGGTGGGCGCTCGGCGCACGCCCCGGGGACGCGCGCGGCACCGTGCTCCTGGCCGCCCACCTCGACTCCGCCGAGCAGGGCGCCGGACCGTTCCAGGCGCTGCACACCGTGCCCCTCGGCGCCGATGTGCGCCTGACGACGGCGGACGGGGTCCGTCACACGTACACCCTCGTCGCCCGCCGTACCCACCCCAAGGCGGCCCTGCCGCGCGACCTGTTCGCCGCGGACGGCGTGCCGAGGCTGGCGCTGGTGACCTGCACCGGGGCGTACGACCCGGGCAGCCGGGCGTACGCCGACAACCTCGTCCTCTACGGCGTGCCCGCGCGCGGGGGACAGCCTGTGGAGCCCGGCGCCGGGTCCTGACGGGCCGCGCCGCCTCGGCCCCGCGCGGACGGGCCCGTCGGCCACGGCCCGGCGGGCGGGCGGTACGCGCCCCGGGCCGGGCCGACGATCCCGTGGGGCCGGAGTCCGATGAGCCCGGGGGCGATACCGGCCCCGCCCATGACCTGCCCCCATACCACCGCGGTCTCGACGGGGCAAGGGTGCGCCGTACCGGTGACCCCGGGGGCTTAACCTCTGGTCCACCGGTCCAACACGGTCACCGGTTGTATCAACTCCCCCATCCTTGAGGAGTGTTGTGACACGCAAGAGGAGTGCCTCCGTCGCCACCGTCGCGGCGGTGCTCGTCCTGGGCGGCCTCGTCGTCGGAGCGAGCGGCACATCGGCGAAGCCCGGGACATCCCCGGAACCCGGCACCGGCTCGATCGGGCAGGCGCGGACCGTGGTGGTCGCCGCGCCGCAGGCGGCACAGCTGATGTGGTGACGCCGGTGATACGGAGGCGGTGACGCGGCGACGCGGACGCCATGGGGAATCGGGGACACGGCAGGCGCCGGCGACGGGACGGCCGCCCCGGTGCCCCGCCCGGCCCGGTGCCCCGCCCCGCCCGGTGTCCGCCCGGCCCGGTGTCCGCCCGGGAAACTCCCGCCGCACCGCCGTCGCCCTCCCTCCCGGCTTCCCGGGAGGGAGGGGGCTCAGGAGCCGGTCACCCCCTGGTCCCCGAGCAGACGGCGCAGACTCTCCGCCTCCGTACCGGCATCGAGGCTCAGGTAGAGCGCGACCGCCTGCTCGCCGTAGTGGCGGGCCAGGGCGATGCTGCGCGAGGACAGCGCCGTGCGGGCCAGCCCGGCCAGCGCGTGGGCCGCCCCGAGGGGGAACCCGATGCCGTGGGCCACCTCCAGTGCCTGCTCGTAGACCTTGAGCGCGGTGCCCAGCCGCCCCGACTCGCGGTGCACCCCTCCCACGCCGATCAGCGCGCGCTGGCGCTCGTACGCGCTGCCGATGCCCGCCGCGACCCTCTCCGCCATGTTGAAGTGCAGCAGGGCCTCGCCCCTGCGTCCGTTCTCCGCGTACGCCGTCCCCATGCTGATCAGAACGTTCGCCTCGCCGAGCGCGTCGCCACCCGCCCGGTGGCTCTCCAGGGCCCGCTGGAAGCAGACGAGCGCCCGGGCCGTGTCGCCGGTGGCCTGGTAAACGCCGCCCAGGTTCGTGTCGAGGATGGCGAGCTCCTGGCGCCCCCCGCACCTGCGCACCAGCGCCAGCGAGCGTTCGTAGTGGTCGCGGGCCTGTTCGTACCGTCCCTGGAGGCTGTGCAGTTCGCCCATGTTGTTCAGCGCCATGGCCTGGCCGCGCAGATCGCCCAGCTCCTCGTTGATGCCGACGAGGGAGCGGAAGATGCGCAGTGCCTCGCCGTACCGCCCGGCGTAATACAGCGCGGCCCCCTGCACGTTGAGGCATTCGGCCTCGCCGAAGCGGTCGCCGGCCCGTCGGTACAGCTCCAGCGACTCGCCCAGCAGCCCCAGCGCCGTGGCGCCGTGGCCCGCCGCGAGATGGGCGCGGCCCGACTGGAAGAGAGCGTCCGCGCAGCCGTGCGCGTCACCGAGGTCCCGGTAGAGGGCCAGGGACTCGGTCGCGTACCGCAGCGCCTCGTCGTGGCCCTTCTGCGCCAGCACGCCGGCGCGCTCCACCAGGATCCGGGCGAGTGCCGCCCGGTCACCGAGGGCGCGCAGGGCGGGAACGGCCGCCCCGTACAGCTCGGCCGCGATGTCCCAGGTTCCCCAGAGCTTCAGCGAGGCGGCCAGGACGTGCGGGAAGAGCGCGGCGTGATCCGGGGCCTCCACGGCCGCCGTCCGCGCCACGGCCAGGAGGTTGGCGCGCTCCACGGAGAGCCACACCGACGCCTCGTCCGCGTCGACGAAGCCGGGTGCGTAGGGCGACTCCCGGCCGGCCCCCAGGGGCAGTGCCCGGCGGTGCGGATGGGCCAGGCCGTCGGCCCGGTGGGCGGCCGTGAGGTAGAAGGCGACGAGCCGGCCGACCGCCGCACGGCGGTCGCGTTCCGGTTCGGTCCGCGCGCAGATTTGGAGGCCGAAGGCGCGGGCCAGGTCGTGGAGCCGGTAGCGGTCGCGTACCGGCTCCTCCAGCAGGTGTCCGTCGAGCAGCTCCTCCAGGCCGCCCCGTACCTCGGCGGCCCCGGAGGTTCCCGGGCCCGGCCCGGCCAGCGCCGTCGCCGCGCGCAGCGTGATGTCGGGCCCCGGGTGCAGCGCCAGCCGGCGGAACAGCCGCTGCGCCGGGCCGCTCAGCTCGGTGTAGGAGAGGCGGAAGGCCGAGGCGACGCCGTCGTCGAACTCGTCGAGCGGATCGGCCGCCTCGGCCAGCCGGTCCAGGAGGTGCTGGAGGTCCCACGCGTCCCGGTGCCTGAAGCGGCTCGCCAGCAGCTGGACCGCGAGGGGATGGCGGCCGCACGCCTCCACGACCCGCGCCAGGGCCGCCGACGCTCCGGACAGCCGGCCGGCGCCCGCGATCCTGGTGAACAGCGCCGCCGCCTCCGCCCGTGAGAGCACGTCCACGAAGAGCGAGGTGGCACCGTCGAGCCCCACGAGACGGTTGCGGCTGGTCACGATGGCGCGGCAGGACGGCGAACCCGGCAGCAGCGGCCTGACCTGGGCGGCGTCCCGCGCGTTGTCCAGCACCACCAGGGCCCGGTGACGGGCCGTCCACTGCCGCCACCGGCCCACCCGCTCGTCGAGCGACGCGGGCAGGTCCCCGGTCGCCCCGGTCGCCTGGAGCAGCACGGCCAGCGCCTCGGCGGGCTCGAACGGCGGCCGGCCGCTGAAGGCGTGCAGGTCCACGTAGAACTGGCCGTCCGGATAGGTCTCCCGCAGCCGATGCGCGGCGTGCACGGCGAGGGCCGTCTTCCCGATGCCGGGCATGCCGTGGATGACGGTGAGCGGCATGGCCGTCGACCCGCGTCCCGGCGCGGGGTCCCTCAGCAGGATGCGCATCTCCCCGGTGCGCCCGGTGAAGTCCCGGGTGTCCCGTGGAAGGCTGTCGCCCGGCGCGTACGCGCGCGTCCGTCCGGTGCCGTCGGCCGTCTCCATCAGCGCGCGGTCCTGTTCCAGGATGCGCAGGTGCAGCTCCTGGAGTGCCGGACCGGGCTCGATGCCCTGCTCGTCGTGGAGACGGTTGCGCGTGCCGCGGTAGAGGGCGAGCGCCTCGTCGTGGCGGCCGGAACGGTACAGCGCCAGCATCGCCAACGAGATCACGCCCTGGGCCAGCGGGTTCTGCGCGGCCAGCTCGTACAGCTCCCCGATGAGGTCGGCGTGGCGGCCCAGTTCCAGCTCCAGGCGGATCCGTTCCTCCCGGACCCGCCGGTGGTCCTCGACCAGCCGGGCCCGTGCCGAGGCGGCCCACGACCCGGCGAACTCGGCCAGCGGCTCGCCCCGCCAGAGCGCCTCGGCGGCGTGCAGCAGCCCGACCGCCAGCTGCCGCTCACCGCGCTCGGCCGCCGCGCCCGCGTCCCTGCGCAGCCGCTGGAAGCGGGTCAGGTCGACGTCCTCCGGATCGGCCCGCAGCTGGTACAGCCGCGGCGACGGCCGTTCCACCCGGGCGAGATCACCGGCCGCGCGCCGCAGCCGCCCCCGCAGCCGCGACAGGTAACTGTGCAGGGTGTCCAGGGCCGTCCGGGGCGGATCCCCGTCCCAGACCCGGTCCATGAGCGTGTCCACGGTGACCGGCTCGCCCCGGGCGTGCGTGAGCACGGCCAGTACGTAGCGCTCCTTCACCGATCCCAGCTCGTACTGCTGGTGGTGATGCCACAGCTCAAGGGGTCCCAGAGCAAGAAGATCCACCATCGCCCCCGACGGGTGTGCTTCCTCCTGCCGTTCTCCGGCAGGACCCCGCACTTTTCGTACGGCACTCAACTTACTTTTTCGGTGCCGGCAGGGGTGGCGGACAGAGGCGCACGGATGCGTGGCGGGCGCACGGGACCGGCCGGGACCGGCCGCGGGGTCGCGCGGCGGGCGTACGGCCCCCGGCCCGGGCCGCCCCGGTGCGGCCCGGCCGGGGCCGGTCCGGGCCCCACGGGGAACACGGCCGCCGGCCGCGGGCGGAGGCGGGACGCGCCGCCCGGCAGCCGGGGACGACGGAAACGACCGGGCGGGTGACGGGGGATCCGGGCCGCCTCGCGCGGGGCGGCCCGGACCGGTGACGGGGCCCGGGAACGGCCGCGGGACGCGTCCGGACCGGTCACGCGGCAGGGCCGGGATGCCCGGTCGCACGGGGAGTGCAGGATTCCTGCAAGTCCGCCATCCAGAGCCCGGGGCACAGACCTGGACGTGGCCGTGACACGCGGCCGGCCGGACCGGGTGACCGGTCCGATGGTCAGAACCGGGGGATTGATTCGATGAGCGTGACAGTGCCGGAGGCGCACTGGCGGCATGTTCCCGTGCGCCTGGACGTCGAGCGCTGGGCCACCCGCCACATCCGCAGGAGGGTCCTCGCCGTGGTGCACACGGTGACCGCCGGGCAGCGGCTGCTCGACGCGGTCCGACTGCTGGAGGGCGACTCGCGGGTGCAGGTGTTCTTCACCTCGGCACCCGATGTGTTCAGCAACGGCGTGGCCGACTTCCTGGAGCAGCTCAAGGGGCTGGTCCTGCCGTGGAGCCAGGCGGTGCAGACGGAGTTCGACCTCGCGCTGGCCGCCAGCCACGGCAGCCTCCACGAGCTGCACGCGCCGGTGATCGTGCTCCCGCACGGAGCCAGCCACAACAAGAGGGAGCCGGCCGGGCGGCGGGGCCGCGTGGTGGCGGACCGGGGCGTGTACGGACTCAGCAGGCAGCGGCTGATCAGGGACGGGACGGTGGTGCCCGAGGTGATCGTCCTCGCCCACCACGAGGAGCTGACCCGCCTCGGGCGTGAGTGCCCCGAGGCGCTGCCGGCGGCGGAGGTCGTCGGCGACCCCTGCTTCGACCGGATCAGCGCGAGCCTCGCCTCACGGGCGCTCTACCGCGAGGCCCTGCACACCAGGGCCCGGCAACGACTGGTCCTGGTGTGCTCGACCTGGGGGCCCGACTCCTTGCTCGGCCGGGGCTGGGACCTGCTGGAACGGCTGGTCACCGAGCTGCCCAGGGACGAGTACCGGGTGGCCGCGCTGCTCCACCCGCATGTGTGGAACGCCCACGGCGAATGGCAGATCCGCAGCTGGCTTGCCGGACTGGGGCGCTCCGGACTCACCCTGATCAGCCAGTACGGCGACTGGGCGGGGGCCCTCGTCGCGGCGGACTACATCGTGGGCGACCACGGATCCGTCTCCCTGTACGGGGCGATGACGGGCGCACCGGTGCTGATGGCCGGCACGCCCGTACCGGATGTGGACCCGGGCTCACCGCTCGCCGAACTGAACTCCTTCGCCCACCGGCTGGACCGGGACCGCCCGCTGCCGCAACAGCTCAACCGCAGCTCGGCGGCGTACCGTCCGCACCGCTACGAACAGGTCGCCGCCCGCATCACCTCCGAGCCCGGCCGCTTCGCCCAGAAGATGCGCGCGCTGCTCTACCGCAAGCTGCGCCTGCGCGCACCCGCCGCGCGACCGACGACGGAACCGGCGCGGCTGCCCGTGGTCCTGCCCTACGACGAGCCGGGCAGCGTGCTGTCATGAGGGCCGCCCCGGTCACCGCGGCCGTCCACCCCACTCCGGTGGTCACAACAGCCACGGTGGGCCCCGATCACCCCGCCGCCTCTGGGCACCTCATCCATGCCGTGGCCCCCACAACCCCTGAACACCCCATCCGCCTCACCTGCCCTGCCCACCTCGCGGGCTCTGCCCACCCCGTGGGCACCACGCCCGCCGCGGGTACCACGCACCCCGCGGGCCCTGCCCACCCCCCGGGCACCACGCACCCCGCGAGCTCTGCCCACCCCGCGCGGTTCTCGGCGTACCGGACCCGGGTCACCCTGGCGCACCCGGCGCTAGGCGGCCCCGTCGTGGACGAGCACCTGCGGATCCGGATGCCGGCCCCGGAGCCCTGGCCCCTGCTGGCCGATGTGCTGCACGGGGAGGGGGACGGGCCCCGGTACACCGCGGAGCTGGCGGCGGCCTGCCCGGGCGCGCTGGTGGTGGCCGCGCACCGGGGCTCCGCCTGCTGGTTACGGCTCGGCCCCGACGGCCCCCTCCTCACGCTGAGGGCGGGCGGAAGCGCCCCGGCGGTGCCCTGGGGCATCTGGGCCTCGCTGGCCCACGCCTGGCTGGTGGCCGGTCTGCCCATGGGCGTCCTGGCCATCGTGTCCCTACGGCTCCTTCAGCCGGCCCCTTCCCCCGGTTCCGCGCCCTTCGGGTCGTTCTCCGCGTGCGCCAGCCGCCGCAGCCCGGCCTCCGCGGCCCGTGCCTCGGACGACTCCCGCCGGCCGACGGCCGAGTGGAGAGCGAGCGCCTCCTCGTAGCGCTCCCGGGCGAGCTCCGGCTGCCCGCGCCGTTCGGCGAGCCCGGCCAGGGCCGCCAGGGCGCGGGCCGCCTCGTAGCCGGCTCCCACACCGCGCAGTACCTCCAGCGCCCCGCGGAGCCGGTCCTCGGCCTCGTCCAGCTGGCCACGGGCGAGGAGCGCGCGGCCGAGCAGGACGGCCGCGCGTGCCGCGTTGTACGAGTCGCCCTCGTCCCGCAGCGTGGTGTACGCCGTGCCGGCGTGGCCGGCCGCCTCCTCCGGGACCTCCCGCGCCAGGGCGACATCGGCGAGATTGAGGCGCGCCAGCGCCCCGGCCCGCCGGTCGCCGCAGCGGGGCAACTCCGCCGCGGCGCGGGCGTACAGCTCGGCCGCCCCGTGCAGGCGGCCCAGTCGCTGGAGCGCCAGACCGCGGTAGTTGAGGGTGCGGGCGCGACCGAGGGCGTCGCCGTCGGCCTCGAAGAGCCCGGCCGCCCGCTCGAACATCTCCAGGGCCCGTTCGTGCTCGCCCAGGCCCAGTTCACCCACCCCGCCGGAGGTGAGCATCCGGCACTCGGCAGCCCTGTCTCCCGATTCCCGCGCCGCGACCAGGCCCTCCTGGTGAGCGGCGCGCCACTCCTCGTAGAACTTGCGCCGCAGGAACAGCGGCCAGACGGCGTCGGTGAGCTGCCAGGCCAGGTCGGGGAAGCCGGCGGGCCGGGCGCTCCGGACGACCGCCATCAGGTTGGGCAGCTCGCGCTCCAGCCAGTCCAGCGCGCCTTCGGCGTCGTCGCCGACGTCGGGCGTCAGGACGTCGCCGTGGTCCCGGCGCATCGTGCGGTGCTGGGGGTCGATGATCTCCTCGGCGCGGGTGGCGCCGGCCAGGTAGTGGTCGGCGATCCGCCGCAGGGCGGCCGCGCGCTCCTGCGGGGACTCCTCCTCCTCGGCCTTGGCGGCCGCGTGCAGCCGTACGAGATCGTGGAAGCGGTAGCGCTCGTCCCCCGCGTCGACCAGCAGGTTCGCGTCGTGCAGCGTGTCGAGCTGCTCGTCCGCGTCCTCCATGAGCACGGCCGAGGCGGCCGCGCCGGCGAACTCCCGCCCCGGGTGGAGCCCCAGCAGCCGGTAGAGCCGGGCGGCCTTGGGCGGCAGTCCCTGGTACGACAGATCGAGCGCCGCGCCCACATTGTGGTCGCCGTCGATGGCCAGCACCTCCAGCCGCGCGTGCTCCTCGCTCAGCGCGCGCACCATGGAGTGGATGCGCCGCCGGGGCCGCGCCGCCAGCCGGGCCCCGGCCACCCGCACCGCCAGCGGCAGTCCGGCGCACAACTCGACCAGTGTGCGCGCCTCCTCGGGCTGCGCGGCCACCCGGTCGTCGGCGAGCGTGGCGGCCAGCAGCTCGACGGCCGCCTCCGCCGTGAGCGGTTCCAGGTGCAGGGCGAAGCAGCCGTCGACGGTCAGCCCCGGTATCCGCCGGCGGCTGGTCACCGCCGTCACGTTCCGCCCGCCCGGCAGCAGCGGCCGGACCTGGGCCGCCGTGGCGGCGTCGTCGAGCAGCACCACGAGCCGGCGGTCCACCGTCAACGACCGGTACAGCGCCGTCCGTTCGGCCAGACCGACGGGCACCTGCCCCGCCGGCACGCCCAGGGCCCGCAGAAAACGGCCCAGCACCTCCCCCGGGGACGTGGGCCCGCCGGAGGCCTGCGCGCCCAGGTCCGCGTACAGCTGGCCACCGGGAAAGCGAGGCCGCAGTGAATGCAGCCAGGCGAGCGCGACAGCGGTCTTGCCGACCCCGCCCAGCCCGCTGACGGCGACGAGCGTGGAGTGTCCGTCCCGCTCGACGTGCAATCGGTGGCCCTCCAGGGCCTTCTGCTCCGCCGTCCGGTCGGTGATGCGGACGGACGGAGGTAACTGCCAGGGCGCCCGGGGCGGCCCGGCGGCCCCGTCGCCCCCGATGCGTATCCCCCCGTACACCACCCCGGTCTGCACGGTGGCCCCGTGCACCGTGCCGCTCAGCTCGTTGCCGACCGAACCGCTGTGACCACTGCTCTCGTGCCCCCGCATCCGTCCCCCCTCCGAACGCGCGAGTAACAGTTCATGAGGACATCCTTTCCGTACGCGCAATCGATATCCGCTGCGGCGGGGGTGATCTGGATTTCGCGTGCTCCCGCCATCGGGCCCGTACCGGCGCGGAGCCCGCGACCGTCGCCGTACGCTTCCGGGGAGAGCACCACTCAGCCGCCGACCGGGGGTCTCCGCGTGAGTGATCAGCCCAGGAAGCCGTTCCTGTACGTCGTCGTCTGCGCGGCCGGCATCGCCGGCGAGGTCGGCAAGCTGATCACCGCCGCGCGGGAGGAGGGATGGGAGGTCGGCGTCGTCGCCTCCCCGCAGGGCCTCCGTTTCATCGACGCGCCGGCGATCGAGGCCCTGACCGGCCACCCCATCCGCTCGGCCTGGCGGTCGCCCGGCGACCCGCGCCCGCTGCCGCCGCCCGACGCGATCGCCGTCGCGCCGGCGACGTTCAACACCATCAACAAGTGGGCGGCCGGGACGGCGGACACCCTCGCCCTGGGCATCCTCTGCGAGGCCTACGGACTGGGCGTCCCGACCGTCGTGCTCCCGTGCGTGAACGCGGCCATGGCGGCCCACCCCGCCTACCGGCCGAGTCTGGACCGGCTCCGGGCCATGGGCGTCCTGATCGGCGGCCGGGCTCCCGCACCCGAGGGCGGCGGGGCGGAGGCGTTCCGCTGGGAGGAGGCCCTGGAGCTGCTGTCCGCCCGGGACGCCGGCGCCCGGTAGCGCTGCTCCGCCGAGGTGGCCGGCGCCCGGTGCGCCTGCGCTGCTCCGGTACGGGGGTCCGGCATCCGTGCCCCGTCAGGTGTCCGGTCACCGATGGCGCGGCCACGCGGGGCCCGGCCGGCCGGCGGGCCCGGCCCGGCACTGCTCCCGGACCCGGACAGCAGAAAGGCCCTCCTCTGGGGAGGGCCGGGCGGTGCGCCCCCGGCAGGACTCGAACCTGCGGCCAAGCGCTTAGAAGGCGCCTGCTCTATCCACTGAGCTACGGGGGCCGGTGGTGGCCATGTGGCCTGGAGCCCCGGTTGGGTGGTTCCGTGACCTCGCCGGGGACAAGGATAGGGCTCCGATCACCTTGACCCGGTCGCTTCACCTGCGTGGCACGATGTGGAGGTTCAGTGAAGCGAACCGATAATCGCAGGCAGGTGCGATTCCCGCAGCGCTTTTCGCGTCTCGCGGGCCGGGTGTTGTGCACTCGTTATGCCTGTGTCCCACTCATCCCGTCTGTCCCATGTGTCTGACCGGCGCGCAGAGATGCCCATACGCTTCAAAACGGTGCCGAAATTGGGCATTCTTCGCATGTGGTGACCTTGGACGTACGGCCTCAGCTCATCGACGCACTCTCCGCCCTGCGCGACTGTGTCGCCGCCGTGCGTCTTCCACTCCCGCTTCCAGGGGCTCCCCGGGCGAGGCAGACGCGGGCCGAACTGCTCGCACAGCTCGACGACTACCTGGTGCCCCGGCTCAGGGAGCCCGAGGCGCCGCTGCTCGCGGTGGTGGGCGGCTCCACCGGGGCCGGCAAGTCGACGCTCGTCAACTCCCTCGTGGGACGGCGTGTCAGCGAGGCGGGGGTGCTGCGGCCCACCACCCGCACGCCCGTCCTGGTCTGTCACCCCGAGGACCACCACTGGTTCGCCGGGATGCGGGTCCTGCCCCACCTCACCCGCGTCTGGCTGCCCCAGCACGACGACGAGACGGACGGGGCCGAGCCCGCCGCCACCGGCGAGCGCACCCTGCGGATCGAGACCGCCCACACCCTGCCCCGCGGGCTCGCGCTCCTCGACGCGCCCGACATCGACTCGCTCGTCGTCGAGAGCCGCGAACTGGCCGCCGAGCTGATCTGCGCCGCCGACGTATGGGTCATGGTCACCACCGCCTCGCGGTACGCCGACGCCGTGCCCTGGCACCTGCTGCGCACCGCCAAGGACTACGACGCCACGCTGATCACCGTCCTCGACCGGGTTCCCCACCAGGTCATCGGCGAGGTGTCCCGGCAGTACGAGGCCCTGCTCGTCCGGGCGGGACTGGGCGAGGTGCCGCGTTTCACCATCCCCGAACTGCCCGAGTCGGCGGGCGGCGGCAGCGGCCTGCTGCCCGACACCGCCGTGGCCGCGCTGCGGGACTGGCTGGTCCACCGGGCCCACGACCCGGCCGCCCGGCAGCAGGCCGTCGGGCGTACCGCCATCGGGGTCATCGACTCCCTGCGGGCCCGGATGCCGGAGCTGGCCGCGGCGGTCGCCTCGCAGTACGCCGCCGCCGTACGCCTCACCGGCGCCGTCGACCAGGCGTACGAGCGGGAGGGCGAGCGCGTGCGCACCGAGCTCCAGCGCGGGGCCGTCCTGGCCGGGGACGCCCGCACCCGCTGGCGCGGCTACCCCCGCGACTGCTCGGCCACCGAACTGCTCGACTCGCTCGCCGAGTCCCTGGGCGCCCTGCTCCAGTGCGCCGTGGCCGCCGCCGACGAACGCGTGCAGGAGGCGTGGCGGCGGGAACCGGCCGCCGGGGCGCTCGACCGCGCGCACCCCCCGTCCGACCGCGAGGCCGGCGAGCGCATCGGCATGGCCGTGCGGCGCTGGCGCCGTGTCCTGGAGGAGGTCGCCGAGGACGAGGTGCGGCGGATGGAGCGCAACGCCGCGCCCGACCCGGAGACCGTGGCGGCCCTCCTCGCCGTCGTCCTGCTCGGCGGGCGCCGGGCGAGCGGCGCGGGGGAGCGGCTCGCCGAGCTGCTCGGCGTGCAGGGCGCGCTGCGGCTGCGCGACCGGGGCGGCGAGCTGGTGACCGCGTACATCGACCGCGTGCTGCACGAGGAGCGCAGCCGGCGCCTGGCCCCGCTGGACGCGCTCGACGTGACGCCGGAGCCGCAGGCCGAACTGATCGCCGCCCTGTCCGTACTGCAGAGGGAGAGGTGACGGCGTGAGCGCCGTTGACGAACGCTGGGACGACGGGCTGATCGCCCGACGCGCGAACGAGCACGCGGTGTTCGACGACGCGTACCCGCCGGAGGAGCCCCATGTGCCGATCGGCGGAGCGTACGCGGGCAGCCTGCGCGGCCGCCTCGACGCGCTGCGGGAGCTGATGGGGCTGTCGTCCACACGGCTGGACGGCGCGACGCTCGCCGAGGCGGGACGGGTCCTGGACGAGGCCGCCGCGCGCCAGCGGCTGTCGTCGGGGCACACCGTCGTCGCGATCGCGGGCGCGACCGGCAGCGGAAAGTCCACCCTGATCAACGCCCTGGCCGGGGTCCCCGTCTCGGAGACCGGCCTGCGCCGGCCCACCACTTCCGCACCCATCGCCTGCACCTGGTCCGAGGGCGCCGCCGGGCTGCTCGACCGGCTCGCCATCCCCGGGCGGCTGCGGCGCAAGCCACTGGCGGGCGGGGCCGGGGACGAGGCGCTGCAGGGCCTGGTCCTGATCGATCTGCCCGACCACGACTCCGCGGTCGTCGCCCACCGTGAGCAGGTGGACCGGGTGCTCGCCCTGGTCGACGCGGTGATCTGGGTCGTGGACCCGGAGAAGTACGCGGACGCGACGCTGCACGAGCGCTACCTGCGGCCGCTCGCGGGGTACGCCGAGGTGACGTTCGTGGTGCTCAACCAGGTGGACCGGCTGCCGGGGGAGGCGGCCCACCAGGTCCTCGACGACCTGCGGCGGCTCCTGGACGAGGACGGCATGGCGCTGGGCGAGCACGGCGAGCCGGGCGCCGCGGTGCTCGCCCTGTCCGCGCTCACGGGTGAGGGAGTGGCGGAACTCCGCGAGACCCTCGGCGCGTTCGTCCGACGGCGGCACGCGGCCGAGCGACGGCTCTCGGCGGACGTGGACGCGGCGGCGGTGCGCCTGAGGCCGGTGTACGTGGCCGAGGGGCGCCCCGGGCTCGGTGAGCGTTCCCGGGAGGACTTCGGTGCCCGGCTGGCGGTCGCGGTCGGCGCCTCCGCCGCGGGCGAGGCGGCGGAGCGCGAGTGGCGGCGCAACGCCGGCCGGGCGTGCGGCACACCATGGCTGCGGTTGTGGCGCTGGTACGAGGGGCTGCGCACGCCGGGCGGAAAGACGGAACCGCGCCCCGAGACGCCGGTCGAGGACGAACTCACGGCACGGCAGCGGGTCGAACAGGCGGTGCGGGTCGTCGCCGACGAGGCGGCGCGCGGGCTGCCCCTGCCGTGGGCCCAGGCGGTGCGCGAGACGGCGGTACGGGGCGCGCAGGGGCTGCCCGAGGCGCTGGACGAGCTGGCGGTGACCGTCGGGGAGAAGCGGGAGGGCGGACGGCCTTCGAGACCGGCGTGGTGGCCGGCCGCCGTGCTCGCGCAGGCCGCGATGACGCTCCTTCAGTTCTACGGCGCTCTGTGGCTGGTGGGTCAGATCGTCGGTGTACTGGAGCCGGGGCTGCTGCCGCCCGTTCTGGTCATGCTCGGAGGGATCGTCGGCGGGCCGCTGGTGGAGTGGGCGTGCGCGGCGGCCGCGCGGGGGCCCGCACGGCGCTACGGGCAGGAGACCGAGCGGCGTCTGCGGGAGGCGGCCGCCGCCTGCGGGCGGGCCAGGGTGCTCGACCCGGTCGCGGCGGAACTGATGCGCTACCGGGAGGTGCGCGAGCAGTACGCGACGGTGTCGGGGCGGGGCGGCCGCGCGAGGTGAACGAGGCCGGACGGGCGCCTGACCGTCCCCTTTCGGGTGACGGAGTTGTGCACAGCCCGGCCCCTGTCCACAGGCCCGGACGGAATTCCGCCGCCGGGTCCAGCATGGGACACACGCGGAGCCGAGGGACGGCGAGCGGGGAATCGGGAACGGGGAGGGGTGGTCGTCATGAACGACACCATGGTGACGCTGGTGGGCAATGTCGCGACGAGCGTGGAATACCGGGACACCGGCACGGGCGGATTCGCGAAATTCCGGTTTGCCGTGACCGCGCGTCGATGGGATCGCGAGAGGGCCTCCTGGACCGACGGTCCGACCAGTTTCTACACGGTGAACGCATGGCGGGCGCTCGGGTCGAATCTGGCCGCGTCGGTCACGCTCGGCGACCCGCTCGTGGTCCACGGGCGACTGAAGGTGAGGGACGAGGAGCGGGACGGCCAGCGAAGGACGTTCGTCGACATCGACGCGGTGTCGGTGGGGCACGACCTGTCACGCGGCACCGCGGCCTTCCGGCGCGTGGCTCGCGGTGAGTCCTCCGGGGCGGCGTCGCCGCGTCCGCAGGCGGGGGAGGGGGCCGCCGAGGAGGAGCGGACCGCGGTGCTGGTCCCCTGAAGGGGCGTTGGCCGGGAAGGACGCGGGCGGGGGTGGCGGCAGCGGACAGGGACAGGGATCGGACCCGGACGGGGAGGGGTGACGGGACGGGGGCGGGAGGCGGCGGGCGTGGCGGCCGGCCCGGCCTCCCGGTGGGTGGGCGAGGACGGCGCAGCGGACGTCCTGACGGCGTGGGGTGCGGCTGGCGGGGCCGGGCTGGTTCCCGGCCGGGCCGGGTGGTGAGCGGCGGAGGGCGGAGCACTGACGGGTGGGGCGGGTGCCCGAGCCGGATCCGGGCGGCCGGCGAGGTGTCTGACGGCGGCCGTACGGGGCCCCTCCGCGTGCTCCGGCCGGAGCACGCGGAGGGGTGGCGCCGGTTCCACGGGACGGACGAGGCCGCACGAGCGGGGGAGGCGAGTCCTGACGGGGCGGCGTCGGATACCCGCCCCCTGTGGCAGGCGGGCAGGCGGGCAGGCGGGCAGGCGGGGCAGACCGGCAGGCGGGGCAGACCGGCAGGCGGGCAGGCGGGCCGACGGGGCAGACCGGCAGGCAGGCCGGCGGACGGAGCCGGATCCACGTGCCGGGCGGGGACGCACAGGCCGTGCGAGTGCGACGGAGGAGGCCTTCTGGAGAAGACGGTCACGGGCGGCGCCCGGCCGCTGCTGCGGCCGTTCCTGGCAGGCGAGTTGAGAAAGGGGGGGAGCGACTCGGATGACAACTCCCTGTAAGGGATGGATCGCTGATGTGGAGATTTCACGAGCTCCCGGGCGCCTGTTGGCCGTTCGCGATAACGATTCCGATTCGGAATGGTTGTCTGACGGTATGACGGGGGACTGTGCATGGTCGCCTCTCTAGGATTTCGGGGTACTCACGGGGCACTTGCGTCGGCAGGCGAGGCACTCCCCCCACGCGTCCCACGCGAAAGAGCCTCGTCCAGAGGGGAATTCTGTGTTTGCTGCGTTTTCTGTACGGAGGCGGAAGGGCGGCGCCGCTCGTCTCGCCGCCGCGGTCCTGACCTCGGGGCTGATCGCGGGCGCCTCCATAACGGGCACCGCCGTGGCCGTCGCCGACGAGGCCCCCCAGCACCAGGGCGGGGCCGCGGCCACCCTCCAGGGGCTGACCACCTTCGACCGGGCCGTGCTCCACGCCGACGGCAAGGACCAGGAGATCCCCGCCGGCCTGTTCGAGATGACCGTCGACGGCGGCGGGACGCTGAAGACGTACTGCATCGACCTCCACAACCCCACCCAGGAGAAGGCCAAGTACCTGGAGACCTCCTGGGACCAGACCTCGCTGGCGGGCAACAGGGACGCGGGCCGGATCCGCTGGATCCTCCAGCACTCCTACCCCCAGGTCGACGACCTCGTGGGACTGGCGAAGCAGGCCGGCACCGGACCGCTCACCGGGCAGACCGCGGCCGCCGGCACCCAGGTGGCGATCTGGCGGTACTCGGACGACGCCGAGGTCGAGGCGCTCGACCCGGCGGCCGAGAAGCTCGCCGACTGGCTGGAGAAGGAGGCCGAGAACCTCGCGGAGCCCAAGGCGTCGCTCAGCCTGGAGCCCGGCGCCGTCTCCGGGCGGGCCGGTACCCGGCTCGGGCCGGTCACCGTCCGTACCAACGCCGACCGCGTCACGGTGACCCCGCCCGCCGACGCGGCCGCCACCGGGGTCAGGATCACCGACCGGGCCGGCCTCCCCGTCGTCGACGCGGTCAACGGCGGCGAGCTCTACTTCGACGTGCCCGCCAAGGCCGCCGACGGGTCCGCGGCGCTCACCCTGCAGGCCACCACCTCCGTGCCGGTGGGGCGCGCGTTCGCCGGTGCCACCAAGAGCCAGACGCAGATCCTCGCCGGGTCGAGCCGGTCGACCGTCTCCGCCACGGCCACCGCCACCTGGGCGCAGGCGGGCGCCATCCCCGCGCTCTCCGCCAGGAAGAACTGCGCCAAGGGCGGCATCGACCTCACCGCCGCCAACACCGGCGACGCCCCCTTCACCTTCGAGCTCATGGGGCTGCGGTACAGCGTCCGGGCGGGTGCGTCCCGGACGGTGACCCTCCCGGTCGCCGAGGACCAGACGTACGACTTCACCATCACCGGGCCCGGCGGCTTCACCAAGAGCTTCAAGGGGATCCTGGACTGCAGGACCACCGGCAGCACGGCCACCATGACCACCCCCCGGCCCGGTTCGCAGCCCAGCCCGCTCTCCGGCGGCGCCACCTCGACCGGAGCGGCCGCCACGGGCGGCAGCGGGGACCTGGACCTCGCCGAGACCGGCGCGTCCGGCACCACCCCGATGATCGCGGGCATCGCCGTCGCGTTCGTGGTGATCGGCGGAGCCGCCGTCTTCCTTGTCCGCCGCAAGAAGGACGTCGCCGACGGGGAGTGACCCCGCCGTCGGTGACCGTGACCCCCGGGTCACGGAGTGCGACGGCCGGCGCGGCCCCGGTACGTGCGGAAACGTGCGAGCGGGGCCGCCTCTGTATCAGCCCATCGGGTGCTGGTTTCCATCGGGGGACGGACGTCAGGCAAGATGGGTGTATCTGCCCACTCTCCTAATGCCGGACGGTTTCTCTTGGCTGAGTACATCTACACGATGCGCAAGACGCGCAAGGCGCACGGCGACAAGGTCATCCTCGATGACGTGACGCTGAGCTTCCTGCCCGGCGCCAAGATCGGTGTGGTCGGCCCGAACGGTGCCGGTAAGTCCACCGTGCTCAAGATCATGGCGGGCCTGGAGCAGCCCTCCAACGGTGACGCGTTCCTGTCGCCCGGCTACTCCGTCGGCATCCTGCTCCAGGAGCCGCCGCTCGACGAGACCAAGACGGTCCTGGAGAACGTCCAGGACGGCGTCGCCGAGGTCAAGGGCAAGCTCGACCGGTTCAACGAGATCGCCGAGCAGATGGCGACCGACTACACCGACGCGCTGATGGAGGAGATGGGCAAGCTCCAGGAGGAACTGGACCACGCCAACGCGTGGGACCTGGACGCCCAGCTGGAGCAGGCCATGGACGCGCTGGGCTGCCCGCCCGGCGACTGGCCCGTCACCAACCTCTCCGGCGGTGAGAAGCGCCGCGTCGCGCTCTGCAAGCTCCTGCTGGAGGCCCCCGACCTGCTGCTGCTCGACGAGCCCACCAACCACCTGGACGCCGAGTCCGTCCAGTGGCTGGAGGCGCACCTCGCCAAGTACGCCGGCACCGTCGTCGCCATCACCCACGACCGGTACTTCCTCGACAACGTCGCGGGGTGGATCCTGGAGCTCGACCGTGGCCGCGCCATCGGCTACGAGGGCAACTACTCCACGTACCTGGAGACCAAGCAGACCCGTCTGAAGGTCGAGGGCCAGAAGGACGCCAAGCGCGCCAAGCGGCTCAAGGAAGAGCTTGAGTGGGTCCGCTCCAACGCCAAGGGACGGCAGGCCAAGTCCAAGGCCCGCCTCGCCCGGTACGAGGAGATGGCCGCCGAGGCCGACAAGATGCGGAAGCTGGACTTCGAGGAGATCCAGATTCCGCCGGGCCCGCGTCTGGGCAGCGTCGTCGTCGAGGTCGAGAACCTCCACAAGGCCTTCGGCGACAAGGTCCTCATCGAGGACCTGAGCTTCACCCTGCCGCGCAACGGCATCGTGGGCATCATCGGCCCCAACGGCGCCGGCAAGACCACGCTGTTCAAGATGATCCAGGGCCTGGAGGAGCCGGACTCCGGCTCGATCAAGGTCGGCGACACCGTCAAGATCTCCTACGTCGACCAGAGCCGCTCCAACATCGACCCGAAGAAGACGCTGTGGGCGGTCGTCTCGGACGAGCTGGACTACATCAACGTCGGCCAGGTCGAGATGCCGTCGCGGGCGTACGTCTCCGCGTTCGGCTTCAAGGGCCCGGACCAGCAGAAGCCCGCGGGCGTCCTCTCCGGCGGTGAGCGCAACCGTCTGAACCTCGCGCTCACCCTGAAGCAGGGCGGCAACCTGCTGCTCCTCGACGAGCCGACCAACGACCTGGACGTCGAGACCCTCTCGTCCCTGGAGAACGCGCTGCTGGAGTTCCCGGGTGCGGCCGTGGTCGTCTCCCACGACCGCTGGTTCCTCGACCGGGTCGCCACGCACATCCTCGCGTACGAGGGCGACTCCAAGTGGTTCTGGTTCGAGGGCAACTTCGAGTCGTACGAGAAGAACAAGATCGAGCGTCTCGGCCCGGACGCGGCCCGTCCGCACCGTGCGACGTACAAGAAGCTGACCCGGGGCTGAGGCGACCGCAGTGGCTCGACATATCTACAGCTGCCCCTTGCGCTGGTCGGACATGGACGCCTTCGGGCACGTCAACAACGTGGTGTTCCTCCGTTACCTGGAGGAAGCCCGCATCGACTTCATGTTCCGGCTGGCGCCGGGGAACGGCTCGCCGTCGTTCTCCGGTGGTTCGGTCGTGGCGCGGCACGAGATCGACTACGTACGACCGCTGGTCCACCGGCACGAGCCGGTGATCATCGAGTCGTGGGTGACGAAGATCGGTGCGGCCTCGCTGACCATCGCGTACGAGGTGAAGGACGCCGAGGGGCCCTCGCAGGTGTACGTGCGGGCCTCGACCGTCGTCGTCCCGTTCGACCTCGCCGCTCAGCGTCCGCGCAGGATCACGGCCGAGGAGCGGTCGTTCCTGGAGGAGTACGTGGACGACGGCATGCAGGGAGAGGCCGCCGCCGCATGACGGCGCCTCTGCACTTCGCCGATCCCAGGGAGGCGGCCGGCCTGGCCGCCTTCCTGGCCCGGCTGATCCACTACGACCGGGCCGCCGCCGTCCGCCTCCAGGCGGGCAACGGCGTCCTGGCCGTATTCGGGCGGCCGCCGTCCTTCGAGGTGCTGGCCGTCCGCACGGCCGGCCTCATGGACGACGAGCCGCTCGACGTCACTGTCTCCGCCGGTGAGCTCCTCGACGGCATCGAGGAGACGGTCGGCAAGGCCATCGTGCCCGCCCCCGTCACCGGCCCGCCCTGGACCGGTCTGCTGCCCCCGCGCGGCGGCTGGCAGGAGGTGGCCGGGCTCCCCGACGCCGCCGGACTGCGCAGTGCGGTCGCCGCGGCCGTGGCCGAGTTCCGCGCCAGGGACGAGGCACTGCCCGACGAGCTCCGCACCCGCGCGGAGCGCGAGCGGATCGGCCGCGAGATCTGGTCCCGCACCCTGGGCACGACCGGTCTGCCCCTGCGTGCCGTGCACGCCGCCCAGTCGCTCGGCTTCCTCCCGGCGCACGAGTCACTCCGCCGGCTGCCGGTGGTCCTGCTCAGGGCGGGCGCGTGGCTGCGGCTGCGGACCCCCTTCGGGTCGGTCGCCGTCCGTACGAACGGGCTCGGCGGGCTGAGCGTCACCCCGGTACGCCACAAGGCGTAGCGGGGGGACCCACGAGCACCACAGGCTCCACGGGCCCCGGAGGCCCCACAGGCTCCGCGGGTAGCAGGAATCTAGGACTCGCGGCTGTCCGGCCACACCCCGATGTGGTCCTGCTCCAGCTCCAGCATCACCCGCTGCTCCATGCCCAGCGCCGCCGTGTGCTCCGCCGGGAGCGGGAGCCGGCCCGCCCGGTCCGCCGCTTCCCGCCGGTCGAGCGGGACGTGGGCGGAGACGACGAGGGAGGCGGCGGGCGCGGCGCGGCCGCCCAGGGTGTGACGGAGGGCCGCGTCCCCCATGGAGCCGCTGAACGCGACGAGCGCGGCGAGCGCCGAGGTGGTCAGCAGGACGGCGAGGAGGGCGGCCGCGAGCAGCAGCCGGTGCGCGCGGACGCGCAGAAGTACGAAGCCCGTCACCCGTCCCGTCCCCCACCGGTGTCGAACGCCTGGGCGTTCGGCCGATGCTTTCAGAGGCGGGAGGGCCCGGTAACCGCTTGCGGGCGGACCTTGACGTGATCGTGACCGTCGTCCGGCACCGGATCTCCGCCTTCCGTCGGGGCCGGGGTGCGGCGCCCGCAGCCACGGGACGGCGGCCGCCCCGGGCAGGGCGGCCGGCGGGGTCACCCCGCCGTGTTCACCATCGACGCCGCCGCGTACGTCATGTAGTCCCACAGCCGGCGCTCGTGCTCCTCGGGCAGCCCGAGCTGCTCGACGGCGGCGCGCATGTGCGTGAGCCAGGCGTCGTGGGCCGCCGCGTCGACGGTGAACGGGGCGTGCCGCATCCGCAGCCGCGGGTGCCCCCGGTTGTCGCTGTAGGTGCGGGGGCCGCCCCAGTACTGCATCAGGAAGAGCGCCAGCCGCTCCTCGGCCGGGCCCAGATCCTCCTCCGGGTACATCGGCCGCAGCAGCGGGTCCCCGGCCACCCCCTGGTAGAAGAGATGGACGAGGCGCCGAAAGGTCTGCTCGCCGCCGACCTGCTCGTAGAAGGTCTGCTCCTGAAGGCCGCCCTGCGGAATCTCGTTCACCCGTCCATCGTCTCAGACGCACCGGCCGAGGACCTGAGCCCTGGTTCCTCCCGTCCGGAACCCGGCATCGATCCCGCCGGGCTCCCGTGCGCCTGCCGGGCGTACTCGCCTCGGTCCTCCCCGGGCGGGAAGGTGGAGGCATGGGCATACACCCGGAGGACCCGTTCGCGGGGCCCGCCGCCGAGGCGCGGCGGGAGCTGGTGCGGGAGATGGCCGCGATGGGGGAGCCGGCGGACCCGGCCTGGCGGGCGGCGTTCGAGGAGGTCCCACGGCATCTGTTCGTGCCGCACTTCTACGACGGGACCATGGGCGGCTACGAGCGGCTGTCGTACGACGACCCCGACCCCGGCCGGCGTGAGCGCTGGCTCCGCGGCGCCTACGCGGACCGGCCGCTGGGCACCTGTGTGCGCGACGGGGACCTCGTCTCGTCGTCCAGCCAGCCCTCGCTGATGGCCGCCATGCTGGACGCCCTGGAGGTACGGGACGGCGACGACGTCCTGGAGATCGGCGCCGGCACCGGGTACAACGCGGCGCTCCTGGCGCACCGGCTCGGCGACGAGCGGGTGACCACCGTCGACCTCGACGAGGACATCACGGCAGCCGCACGCGGCCATCTCTCGGCGGCCGGCTACGCCCCTGCCGTGATCACCGGCGACGGGGCGGCCGGCTGCCCGGAACGCGCGCCGTTCGACCGGATCATCGCGACCTGCACCCTGCCCTCGCTGCCGGCCGGGTGGCTCGCCCAGTGCCGGCCGGGCGCGCGCGTCCTGGCCCCGCTGTCCACCGGTCTGATCCGGCTGCGGGTACGGGACGCCCGGCACGCCGAGGGGCGCTTCCTGCACACCTCGGCGTACTTCGTGCCGCTGCGCGGCGGCAGCCCGCCCGCGCCGTCCGTGCACACCGGCGGCCTGCCCCGGCGGGCGATCGAGAACGAACTGTTCCGCTTCCTGCTGACGCTGACCGCCGGCCGCCTCGACCCGCACGAGGCGTACTCGCTGTGGCAGCGCGAGCACCGGCCGGGCCGGGAACGGTTCGGCGTGACCGTCGGCGACGGCCGGCAGTGGGCGTGGCTGGACGATCCCGAGGGGCCCTACAGCTGGCCCCTCGGGACGACCGGCTGACCGTGCCCGGAGGCACGGCCCGCGGGCTCAGGGGGTGTCTCGCCGATCGTGCAATCCGGCCCGGCCCGGACGGACGGCCCTAACCGCGGCGGATGGTGATCGTCGTCCAGGCGCCGACGTGGACCCGGTCGCCGTCCTTGAGCGGCACGGGGACATAGGGCTGGATCGGGTCCTCGCCGCCGTTGAGCGTGGTGCCGTTGGTGGAGTTCTGGTCCACCACGGCCCAGGAGCCGTCCGGCTGCTGCACCAGCACCGCGTGCTGGTGGGAGACGCCCGGGTCCTCCGGCGGCACCGACAGGTCGATGTCGGGGGACTCGCCCGTGGAGTGCCGCCTGCGGCCGACGCTGATCTGGTTGCCGGACAGCGTCACCTGCTGCTCGGGCGAGTACGCGGGCAGGTTGAGGCCCGCCGCGTCGGGCCCGCTGCGCTGCATCATCGCGAGGAAGTAGTCACGATCGGGCGCGACGACCGCCGTCCAGCCCGCAGGGGTCTGGTACTGCGGCGGCTGCGGGGCCTGAGGCGCCTGCGCACCCTGCGGCGGGTGTGACATCTGAGGTGCCTGCGGCGACTCGTGCTGCTGGGGCTGCTGGGGCTGCTGGGCCTGCGAAGGCGGCGGCAGCATCCAGTCGTCACCCCCGCCACCGGCAGGCCGGGGCTGCGGCGGGGCCGGGGGGCCGGGCTGGCGGAACGCCTGCGGAGGCTGCGGCGGACCGGACGGCTGCCGGAACGCGTCGGGCACCGGCGGCGCGGGCGGACCCTGCGGCTCTCCCGTCAGCGGCTCGGCCGGCCGGTTCACCTGGGACGGCCGGGATGCCTGGTACTCGAACGGGTCCGGCGGACGCGGCGGCTGCGGCTGGGACGGCTGGGGCTGGAACCCGGGCGGCAGGTTCAGCCCGGGACCACTGCCGGGTCCACCGGGACCGCCGGGTCCGGGGTGACCGCCGGGTCCACCGGGACCGCCGGGTCCGGGGTGACCGCCGGGTCCACCGGGTCCACCGGGTCCGGGGTGCCCGCCGGGTCCGCCGGGCCGGCCGTAGCCGCCGGGAGCTCCGGGGCCGGGACCGCCGGGTCCGGGGTGACCGCCGGGTCCACCGGGTCCGGGGAAGCCGCCGGGACCCGGCGGAGGCGCCACCGGCGTGTAGGAGGTCGCCGTGTTGGTCAGGAAGTTCCAGCGGCACTCCTCGCAGAAGGGCGCCATGGCCTCGCGCGGGGTGCGGCACTGGGGGCAGAGCTCCGCCTGGGCGGTCGCGTTCGGATCGCCGGCCGGGCCGGGATAGCCGTACGCGGGCGGCGGCGGGGGAGGCGGCGGAACGGCACCCGCAGGCGCGCCCGCCCCGGCCATGCGATGGCCGCAGACCTCGCACCAGTCGTCGGAACCCGACTGGTGTCCGTTCGGGCAGGTCGGCATGTCGGCGCTTCCCCCTCTCCTTCGCCCGGCCGTCGGCCGGGCACGTCCCTGCTACTTCGCTTCCCTACTTCTTCACGCGAACCGTCTTGGTGGACCGGGTTTCGAGAGTCATCTCGTCCGCCTCCGCGACCTTCGCCTTCAGTCGCACAGTACCGGTCGCCGCGTCGACCACATCAACCACCTTCGAAAGCAGTTTCGCGGTGTCCGCGTTTCCGGAGGCGGCCGCCAGCTGTACGGCGCGGCCCAGTTTGGCGGTCGCTCCGTCAAAATTGCCCGACTTGCGAGCGTCCAACCCTTGTTGAATGACTTGCGCCAGTTCGGCCTGTCCGGTGTAGTGCGCGACCTGCGGGTTGATCGAGGTGGACGCCGCCATGTCGTCCGTCCACACCGCCCGTACGAGACCCTGCGACAGCGCCTGCGGCGCCCCGCCCGACGGGTCGGGCAGGATCAGCGACACCCGGGCCGCCAGCATCTCCTGTCCGACGGCGGCCTGCGGCACCCGTACGGACACGTGGTAGTCGCGCGACTCGTCACCCCACGAGCCCGTCGGATAGTCTCCGGCCCGCGGCCCGGCCTCGGTACGCCGTCCGGTCAGGTCCTCCACGGAGGGCGCCACCTGCTTGACGAACGTGATCTCCGCGCCGACCGGGGTCCACAGCCGCAGCGCGACGTCCGCGACCTCCTTGCCCATCGCGTCCTCCATCATCCGCGTGAAGTCCGCGGCCAGGCCGGACGGATCGGCCACGATGTCGGCCGTGCCGAGCAGGGCCGAGGCGATGCCGGTGACCTCCTTGACCTCCCAGTCCGTCCCCACGCCCCGGGCGTCGCACGTGAAGCGGCCGGCGCAGGCGTCGAGCGCGGCCCGCAGGTCCTCCGGCGACTCGTGCTCGTTGCGTCCGTCGGTGAGCAGGATCCCGTGCCGGATGCCCTCCCTGCCGGACGGCCCCGCCTCCGCGGAGCCCAGCAGCCGGTCGGCCAGCCGCAGCCAGGTGCCGATCGCGGTGCCGCCGCCCGCGCTCAGCCTGCGCAGAGCCTCCTTGGCCAGGGCGCGGGTGGCCGGATCCGCCACGGCCAGCCGTCCGTTGCCGGGATAGACCTCGGTCGCCACGTGCGTCCCGGCGACCACCGCGAAGGCGACACCGTCACGCAGGGTGTCGATCGCCGCCGCCGTGGCGTCGCGCGCGTTGCGCATCTTCGTCGACGGGTAGTCCATCGAACCCGAGCAGTCGACCATGATCACCACGGCGGCGCCCGGCGTCCCGCCGGGGACGTGCGAAGGCGAGGAGGACGCCCCGGAGAGCGCCGTCCGGCCGCTGGTGCCGCCGCCGGTCGAGGTGACCGTCACGATCGCGTTCACCTCGCGCCCGCCCTCCGGCAGGTACTCGTTCTGGTACACGTCCACCGAGAACTGCGGGACGTTCGACTTGGAGAAGTTCGCCATCTCATCGGCTCCTCGGACTGCGCACAACGGAAGCAAGCATGAAGGGGGTTGAACGCCGGGCGGAAGGGTGCCGAAGCCTCGGTCGTGCCTACGCGCAGGCCGATCCTGCCCCCTGTGCCGGTACGGCGAACGGCAGCACGGCCACTGTTACGTTGTCGTGGCCCCCGCCGTCGAGGGCGTGCCCGACCAGGACCTGGGCGCCGTGCAACGGCCTTCCGGCGGCGTCGGACGGCACCACGCGGGCCATCTCCTGCGCGGCCTCGGCGTAGTTCCACAGCCCGTCCGTGCAGACCACGACCACACCCGGCCGGTCCGGTGTGAAGGACACGGTGTGCGGGTCGAGTTCGTAGGCGTCGGCCCCCAGCCAGCCGGTGATGGCGTGGGCCCGCTCGTCCGCGTACGCCTCCGCCTCGTTCATCAGGCCGGCCGCCACCATCTGCGCGGCCCACGAGTCGTCCTCGGTGAGCCGGGCCGCGGGGCAACTGCGGTCGTCCGGCACCCAGTAGGCGCGGCTGTCGCCGATCCAGCCGACGACCAGCAGGCCGCCCGCCGTGACCGCGCCGACCAGGGTGCAGGCCGGCGCGTTCTGGTGGCGGTGTCCGTCGATCCCCGGGTCCGCCCGGCCGTCGTCGTCGGCCAGGGCGTTCACGGCCTCGGCGGCCGTCACGATCGCCTCGTGCATCGCCTGCTGCGGATGGGTGCCGCGCGGCAGCGACCCGAGCAGCGACTCGTTGGCGGCGGCGGCCGCCGCCGCCGAGGCCTCGTCGGGCCGGGTCGCCGACGACACCCCGTCGCACACGATGGCGATGACCGCCGGTGAACCGTCCGGCAGGGCCGTCGACGAGACCGCGAAGGAGTCCTCGTTGCGGTGGTGGCGCAGCCCGCGGTCACTGACCGCCGCGACCGCCTCCAGCTCCTCCTCCATGTGGTCGCGCTCGCGGGGCTGGGCGTGACCGCAGTTCTCGCAGTAGCCGTCGGCGTCGACGCGCCCGGCCCGGCAGGCGACGCACAGCGTGGGGCCGGCGGGCGGGGCCGGCGCGTGCCCGGCGGCGCGCGGGTCCGCGGGACGCGGGTCGGGGGCGGCCAGCTCGAAGTCCCCGCCGACGGTGGCCCCGTCCGTTCCGGTGGTCGCCGTGCCCTCGACGGTGTCTCCGTTCCCTGCGGTCCGCTCGTCCGGGGCGGCGCCGGGGCCGGGGTCCGGGTCGTCGAACCGGACGACGGGCGGCGGCTCCTGGACGGCCGCGGCCTCCTCGCCCTGCGCCGCCGGCCACGCGGCCCCGGGGGCGGGGGTGCCTATGGCCGGGGTGGGACGGTCCTGCGGGAGCGGCGGTACGGCCGACAGGTCGTACCCGCACGCACCGCAGAACAGGTCACCCGACTCCAGCGGCTCCTCACAGCCGGGGCAGGCTGACAACTGGTGCATCTGGGACATCACTCACACCCATGTCCGGGGGCGGTAGCGGTTGGCCCGCTCCACCAGGTCGATCCTCTCCTCGCCGTGCTGAGCGAGCCGGGCGAGTACCCGGTACGAGCGTTCCAGTCCGAAGCGCAGTCCGCGCTCGTCCGGTTCGCTGCCCAGCAGCAGCGTCTGCACGGGCCTGGCCCCGGAACCACCGGAGAGTACCCAGTCCAGAGCCGTACCCAGAACTTCGGCCGTCAACTGTTCGCGCCGTACCGCGTCCAGACCGAACTGCTCCAGCGCGGCCACCTGGTCGGCGGCGGCCGTCAGGTCGTCGGTCAGCGGATCGTGCGCCGAGCGGTTGCGCAACCGGGCCCGCACCGCCGCCACCCGCGCCGCCGTGTAGTGGATCGACGCCTCCGGTACGGACTCCAGGGCCCGTACCGCACCGACCCGGTCGCCGGCCGCCAGCCGCACCCGCGCGAGGCCGAACGCGGCGCTCACGTAGCTCGGGTCGGTCGCCCACACCAGCCGGTAGTACTCGGCGGCGTTGTCCAGCTGGCCCAGCACCTCGGCGCACACGCCCAGGGCCAGCTTGGGCGCCGGCTCACCGGGGAAGGCGTCGTAGACCGCGTCGAAGGCGAGGGCGGCGCTCTCGTCGTCACCGGTCGCCAGGGAGACCAGGCCCCGGTACCAGACGACCCGCCAGTCGTCGCGGTGGTGGCTCTCCAGGGTGTCCATGGCCCTGGCCGCCGAGGCCGTGTCGCCCGTTTCGAGCCGGGCGCGAAGCTCGCGCAGCAGCAGCTCCGGGGAGCTCACGGGCGCGGTGCGCAGGGCGGCGAGGAGGTCGGCGGGCGCGGTGGCCATGAGCCCGGACAGGAACCCGGCGTTCTCGTCGTTCGGGTCGACGTGCGGCACGGGCAGCGCGAGCGCGGCGAGGCGGACATCGAGCGCGGCGAGCAGCGGGGGCGCGGCGCCCCCCGGCCCCCGGACGGCACCCTGCCCGGGGACGCCCCGGCGCCCGGGGACCGGGGCCCCGGCACCGCCCTGCGCCGGAACGGCGACGGGCGCGGCGGCCCGTCCGGGAGCGGGCGGGGAGGTCCCGGCGTCCGCGCCCCTCCTCCGCCCCCCGGCGCCGATCCGCCCGAACGGTCCGGGGCCCTTCGCCGCGGCCCGCGCCCCCAGCACCGACACCTCACCGGCCCGCTCGGCGAACAGCCGGGTGTCCGGCACCCGGGGTTCCGGCCCGAACAGGGTCGACAGCGCCGGCCGGGGCTGCCCCGTCTGGAGCGCCACCACCTCCCGCAGCACGCCCGTCAGCTGCTCGGCCATCTCCTCCGCCGAGGCGAACCGGCGGGCCGGGTCCGGGTCCGTCGCCCGCACCAGGAACCGGTAGAACGACTCGTACGACCGGAACACCTCGATGTTGTCCGGGTCGGGCAGCGAGTCCACGAAGACGTTCGTGTACCCCTGGAAGTCGAACGTCAGCACCGCCAGCGTCCGCGCGACCGTGTACAGGTCCGAGGCGACCGAGGGCCCGACCTCCCCGACCTCCGGGGCCTGGTAGCCGACCGTGCCGTAGATGGCCGACTCGTCGTCGTCCATCCGGCGGACCGCGCCCATGTCGATCAGCTTCAGCTGGTCCTCGGTCTGGATCGCGTTGTCGACCTTGAAGTCGCAGTACAGCAGGTTGCGGCTGTGCAGGTGGCCGAGCGCCTCCAGCGCCTCGATCCCGTACGCGCAGGCCTGCTCGACCGGCAGCGGATCCCGGGCTCCGTCGGCGCCCCGCCGCCCGTTGGCGATCTCCTTCAGGGACTTGCCGCCGACGTACTCCATGACGATGTAGCCGTCGAGCGAACCGGTCCGCTGGTCCAGGTGCTCCACGAAGTTGTAGATGCGGACGATGTTGGAGTGCTCGATCTCGGCGAGGAAGCGGCGCTCGGAGATCGCCGCGGCCATCGCGTCCTGGTCCCCGGTGTCCAGCAGGCCCTTGAGCACCACCCAGCGGTCGGAGACCGCGCGGTCGACGGCGAGGTAGATCCACCCCAGGCCGCCGTGGGCCAGGCAGCCCGCCACCTCGTACTGGCCGTGCACGATGTCGCCCGGGCGCAGTTTGGGCACGAACGAGTACGGGTGGCCGCACTTGGTGCAGAAGCCCTCCGTGCGCCCCGCCCGCTCGCCCCGCGAACGCCCCACCGCCGCGCCGCAGTCCGCCCGCGAGCAGAACCGCCTGCGCTCGGGGACCTCCGGGTTGTCCATGACCGCCGTCCGCGGATCGGGCCGCGGCACACCCGGCACGGACACCAGGCCCGCGCCCAGCCGGTTGCGTCCGGACTGGCTGGTGGAGGAGCCGGAGCTGCGCACCGACACCGACCGGGACGGCGAGCCGCCCGACAGGGAGCGCGACAGCCGCCCGGAGACGGAACGCCGCGACGTCGAGGACCGTGAGGAGCGTGAGGAGCCCGACGAACGCGCGGAGCGCGCGGAGCGGGCCGAGGGCCCCGTACCGCCGGCCGTCCGGGCCCCGGGCCCCGCGCCTGTGGCGCCGCGCGCCGCCGACGGGGCCCGTGCCACGACGGGGGCGAGCCCGCAGGTGTCGCAGTACATCTCGCCGCCGCCCATGTCCTCGTACGACCCCTCGCAGCCGGGCCGCTGGCACGTTCTCATCGCATCCCCCCACGGTCGGCGGGCCCGGTCAGGACCTCCGCCGCCGCCTCCTGGTAGCGCAGGACCGCCTGCCCGGCGACCCGAAGGTCGCACGGGGCGCTCCACAGCATCCGGCGCGCCGCGTCGTACCGCTCGATCAGCAGCGGATCCTCCGCCATGCCGTGCCGGGCCACCTTGGCCCGGTACGCGTCGAGGCGCCCGCGCAGTTCGGCGCGGACCGCGAGCGGCGCGGTGACGGCCGTCAACGACGCGCGCGCCCGCAGCAGTTCGTCCTCCGCCTCCCGCTCCAGCGACTCCAGCAGCGGTGAGAGCCGGTGCCACTGGGCATGGCGCCGGTACTCGGCGGCGGTGGCGAGCCGCTCCTGGAGGGCGGTCGGCGGGCCGCTCACGGCCGGCACCTCCGACGCGGCGATCTTCGCCAGCACCTCACCCCGGGCCGACCGGGCCTCGGCGAGCGTCCGGTCGGCCCGCGACAGCACATCGCGCACCCGCAGCAGCCGGGTCTCCGAGTCCTGCCGGACCTGGAGCACCGCCTCGATCTCGCGGCGCACGTCCTCCAGGGCGCGGGCCGCCCGGTCGTACCGCTCCGTGTCGGGCCGGCCCCCGCCGGGCGCCGAACTGCCCATGGCGGGCCGCCAGAAGGCCAGCGGGTCGGTCACCACCTGGGCGCGCAGCCCGGCCAGCTCCCGGGTGATCGACTCCAGATCGTCCCCGGCCGGGTGCTCGCCGGGCCGCACCCCGACGGAGTGGGCCAGTGAACGGGTCCGGTGCAGCTCCGCCGCCAGCAGATCTATCCGGGCGGGCAGCGCGGACCACACCGCGTCCGCGGTCACCACCAGGTCGAGCGAGCTCGCGTACAGCTCGTTCATCCGGTTCACCAGCCGTTCCAGCGTGAACCGCTCGGACAGCCTGGCCGGCCCGGACACCGATGGCGCGATGGCGGTCCCGCCGATGACGACGCTCTCCCCGCGCAGCCGCCCGGTCAGCTCCGCGAGGTCCTCGCGGTTCGGCCAGCGGCGCCGTGAGCGCAGCTCGCGGATGCCCTCGACGGCGTCGCTGTAGGCGTCGAAGTACGTCCACAGCAGGGTGATCGTCTGTTCGGTGGCGGCCCAGCGCTCCTCGGTCGTGCCGGTCAGCTCGGCGCCTTCGAGGAGCCTGCGGCCCGCGTGGTCCTGCAGGGCGAGCAGTGAGTCCTCGACCGCCTTGTGCTCCGCTCCGAGCCGCGCCAGCGCACGGTCCACCTCGTCCCGGTCCATCACCGGCCCGGGGGGCTCCGTGACGCTCATCGATCACCTCTCCGCTCTCGCCCGCAAGGTCAGTCGGTCCGGTACTTCGGTGCCGGCGGCCCGGTGATGCCGGGCAGGTCGGCCTTGAGCCACTTCTCGTACGCCGGCATCCAGGCGTCCCGGCGGTACTCGACGAGCACCTGGTTGACCCGCCGTACCAGGTCGTCGTTGCCGAGCTTCGCGGCGACGCCGTAGTACTCCGTGGTGAACGGCTTGCCCTTCAGCTCGATCCCCGGGTCCTGCGCCGCCTGTCCGGCGGCCAGCGCGTTGTCCGTCACGATGGCGTCGACCTCGCCCAGCTGGAGCAGGACCAGACAGTCCAGCTGGCTGGCCGTGGGGTACAGCTGCGCGCCGTCGCTCTCCCGCGTGCCCGTGATCCTCGCCCCGAAGGCCTCCTTCTGCAGGACCTCGTGGGCGAGCGTTCCCTTGCCCGAGCAGACCCGCTTGCCGGCGAGGGAGGCGTCGTACCCCGTGATCGCCGACGTCCTGGGGGCGAGGACCTGCTGGCCGACCTGGAAGTAGGCGGTGGAGAAGGCCACCTCCTGGATCCGTTTGCAGGTGATCGACATCGTCCGCACGACCAGGTCGACGCTGCCGTTCTGCAGGGCCGAGGTGCGCTGCGAGGTGGGAATGGCCCGGTAGATGATGGCGTCCGGGCTGCCGAGGATGTCCTCGGCGATGGCCCGGGCGAGTTCGATGTCGAAGCCTTCGAGGTCTCCGGTGGCCGGGTCGCGGTAGCCCCAGCGGTAGCTGCTCTGGTCGATCCCGACGACCAGTTTGCCGCGCGCCTTGATCGCCTTGACGGACGCGCCGTCCGCGGCGGAGGGCGGCAGCGAGGCCTCGGGCTCCTGGCACGCGACCGCCTTGGCCTGAGCGGCACTGCCGGCGCCCGTCACGAGAGGGGCGTCCGTCCCGCCCCGGGAGAGCGGCAGCAGGGTCAGCGCGGCGGTCAGCCCGCACGCGGCGGCCATCGCCGCCACCCCGCCCCAGCCGCGCAGGCGGCCGTCGCGTGTCCTGCCGATGCGGTTCATCGTTCCTCCTCCCGCGCTCACCGGTACTCCGCCAGCCTGCGGTTGACGCCCATGACGGCCCCCGCGGCCCCCAGCACGGCCAGTACGGCGGCCCCGACGGCAAGCCCGGTCAGCGCGTCCCGTCCGTCGGCCGCGGCCCGGGTGAACTCCTCCTGCTCGTGGGCCAGGGCCTTCTCCAGCGCCGCGTCCACCTGGTCGAAGGACTGCCCGGTGGTGTCCTTGTCACCGATCACCCCGGCCAGCGCCGCCTCGTAGTCGCCCGCGGTGTCCTCCTTCCGGACCACCGCGTGGCGCTTGCGCCACTCGCCGACATGGGCCGCGGCCCGGGCGAGCGGTTCGCCGCCCGCGGTGTCGTCGGCCAGCCGGTCCGCCCGGTCCAGCGCGGTGTTCAGCAGGGCCATCTCTTCGCCGTACTCGGTCTCGTAGCGGTCCTGGCCCTCGGTCGTGATCACCGCGCCACGGGCCACCAGGGTCAGGTTCTCGTTCGCGCGGGCCTTCAGGGAGCTGATCCGCGCCTCGTTCAGCACCTTGAGCGAATCCTGGCCGTGCGCCTTGGCCTCGCCGAGCTGCGCGCGGGCCACCCCGTGACCCACCGCGAGCCACATCAGGACGGCCACGGACGCGGCGGTGGCCGCGAGCAGACCGTGGTTGAACACCCGGTTCGTCCGCAGGTACGTACGCCGCTGGGCCCACAGGAGGGCGCCCGCCGCCAGCGCGCCCACGGCGAGCGAGAGCAACGGCCGGCGGCGGGCGTCCCGGTCGTCCTGCCCCAGGCGCGCGGTCTCCGCCTCGTACAACCGCTCGGCGGCGGGCAGCATCTGCCCCGACATCAGTTCGTTGGCGTACCGCAGATACGCGCCGCCCAGGGGCAGTCCCTGCCGGTTGGCGGCCCGCGCGCGCTCGACCAGCCCCGCATAGCGCGGCAGCCCCACGCCGAGGGTGGTGATCTCCCGCGTGGACTGGTCCGAACCGCGGCTGTTGGCGGCGGCCTTGACGAGCAGCCGGGAGGCGGTCGCGAGGTCCTCCTGGTACCGCTGGTGGACGGCGGCGGGCTCCTGGCCCCTGGCCAGGAAGCCGCTGGTGGCCGCGGTGTCGGCGTCGGCCAGCGAGCGGTAGATGCTGGCCGCGTCCGCGCTCAGCGGCTGGCTCCGGCTCACCACGTCGTCCGCGGCCGCGGCCCGGTCCGTGACCTCGAACGCGGTGACCGCCCCGAACGCCACGACCAGCGCGGCCAGTACGGCTCCGATGATCCGCAGGCGTCCCGGTTCGGTCGTCGCCGCGGCCCGTAGCCTGGCCCCGCCCTCGGCCCACGCGCCGCGCCGGGCGGACGGCCGCGCCGGCGTGGACGCGGACGGCGGTACGGACGGTGGCGCGGCCGGTGGCCGAGGCACACCCGGTGCGATTGTCACGTGACCTCCCCCTCGGTCGCCGGCCCCGGTCCCCTCCCGGTGGGCCGGGGGAAGACTGCCCGGCCAGCAGTATGGCCGCAGTGACCGACATCCACACCACAGTTGACTCGATCTTGCACCTGTCGTGCCGGACCCCCCGGCCGCACCCGCACGCGTGCCCCACCCTGAATACGCCGTGCGGGGCCGATCGGTTCCCCCTCACTCCACCGCCGGCTCCCCCGCAGCCGTCGTCGGCCGCGACCGGCCGGCGGACTCCCGGGCGGGCTCTCCCGCCGGCTCCAGCGCCGGCTGTGCCATGAACCGCGGCCGGGTCCCGTGGTGCGGCTGCGCCGCGTGCACCAGGAACGGATGGCACAGGTACACATCGCCCGGCCGCCCCGTCGCGTGCACGACCTCCCGATGCCGGGAGACCGCGTCGATCTCCGGCCCGATCCGCATGATCGGCGCCCCCTCCTCGCCGTACGGCTCCAGCAGCGCCGGGATGTCGTGGTGCGAGCCGACGCGGATCCGGGTCGGCGCGTCCTGCTCGCCGACCTCGCTGAACAGGAACAGCATCAACAGCGCCCGGTCCCGGGAGCGGTGGTTCGCGTAGTACCCCTCCGCCCCCTGCGGCAGATAGCTGCCCTCGATGTGCCAGCCCGCGTCGTCCGGCTCCTGCGCGTGCGGGAACCGCAGCGGGAACGAGCCGAGGAAGGCACGGGGCGCCCACCGCCCCGGACCCACCAGCCGGTCGAACGCGTCGTGGAGCACGGGGGTGTTGGCGGCCCTGCGGAAGGGTTCCTGCCCCATGCCCCAGACCCAGTGGACCGGCCGGGTCCAGGTCGCCGGATCGTCCGGGTCGCAGCCGGTCTCCCGCCACAGCAGCGCGGCGCACTCGGCCGCCACGTCCGCGGGGAAGGCGCCTTCCAGCTTCACGAACCCGTCGGCCTCGAAACGCCCACGCGGTATGTCGTCAGGCATGCCCCGATCCTGACGGCAGGGGTGGCGGCGACGCACCCCGGTTTCCGGCGGAGTGCCCGGGGCCCCGGGGCGGCCGGACGGCCTCACGCGAAGTGGGCCCGCAGCCGTGCCCCGGCCTCGGCGGGGGCCGCCACGTGGTCCAGCCCCAGCAGCGCCGCCCCCAGGACCGGCGACTCGGTCACCACGCGCACGTACGCCCTCGGCGCCTTCGCCGCGAGCAACTCGGCGATCACCGGGTTCAGCTCCGGGTGCCCGGCCGCCAGCACACTGCCCCCCAGCAGGACCGGAACCTCCTCCTCCAGCAGGTCGAGCCGGGTCAGGGCGACCGTCGCGAGCGCGACGACCTCCTCCGCCAGCCGCCGCACCAGCGAGCGGGCGACCGGATCGCCCGCCGCACCGGTCGCGAACAGCACGGGCGCCAGCTCATGCCGCCGCTCGGCCGCGATCCGCCCCAGGTGCAACGCCTCGATCAGCGCGTACACGCTGCCCAGGCCGAAATGCGCGGGAAGCGTGCGGGCCAGCTCCGTCGGCTCGCCCCGCCCGTCCTCCGCCCGGGCCGCGAACCACATCGCCTCCTCCGAAAGCCCCGAACCACCGCCCCAGTCACCGGAGATCCGGCCGAGCGCGGGGAAGCGGGCGGTCCGCCCGTCGGGCAGCATGCCCACGCAGTTGATGCCCGCCCCGCACACCACGGCGATCCCGCGCGGCTCGTCGACGCCGGCGCGCAGAATGGCGAAGGTGTCGTTGCGCACCTCCGTCGTCGCGCCCCAGCGCCGCGCCCGCACCGCCTCGGCCAGCTGCCGCTCCTCCACCGGCAGGTCGGCGTTGGCGAGACAGGCCGACACGTGCGAGACGTACGGCGGCCCGGCCAGCCCGGCGGCCGCCGACGCCGCGGCGACCGCGTCGGCCAGCACGTCGACGGCGGCCTCGACACCCACCACCGGCGGCTGGAACCCGCCCCCGCGCGCCGCGCCGAGCACCGTCCCGTCCGCGCCGACCACGGCGACGTCCGTCTTGCTGTTGCCGGCGTCGATCGCCAGCACCAGAGGGTTCACGCCCACGCCAGATGCTCCCGGTTGTGCGCGATCAGCCGGTCGGTGAGCTGTTCGGCGTACTCGAACTGACCCACCAGCGGATGGGCGAGCAGCGCCTGGAACACCCGGTCGCGGCCCCCGCGCAGCGCGGCCTCCAGCGCCAGGTCCTCGTACGCGGTGACGTGGGCGACCAGCCCCGCGAAGAGCGGGTGGAGCGCGGGGACCGGGAGCGGGACGGCGCCGCTGCCGTCGACCGCCGCCTGCACCTCGACGACCGCGTCGTCCGGCAGGAAAGGCAGCGTGCCCCGGTTGTACGTGTTGACGACCTGCACGGACGGCCCGCGCCCCCCGAGCAGCGACGCCGCCAGGTCCACGGCCGCCTCCGAGTAGAACGCCCCGCCGCGCCGCGCGAGCAGCTCCGGCTTCTCGTCCAGCGCCGGGTCGCCGTACATCTCCAGCAGCCGCGCCTCCATGGCCGCGACCTCGGCGGCCCGGGAGGGCTTGGTGCGCAGCTCACGGACGACCTCGTCGTGCGCGTAGAAGTAACGCAGGTAGTAGGAGGGGACGACGCCGAGCCGGTCCAGCACCGCCCGCGGCAGGCGCAGATCCCGGGCGACGGCGTCACCGTGCTCGGCGAGCAGCCCGGGCAGGACGTCCTCGCCGTCGGGCCCGCCGAGCCGTACGCCCGTCTCCCAGGAGAGGTGGTTGAGGCCGACGTGGTCCAGGTGGACGTCCCCGGGCGCCACGTCCAGCAGCCGGGCGAACCTCCGCTGGAACCCGATGGCCACGTTGCACAGCCCGACGGCCTTGTGCCCGGCGCGCAGCAGCGCCCGGGTCACGATGCCGACCGGGTTGGTGAAGTCGATGATCCAGGCGTCCGGGTTCGCACGGCGGACCCGCTCGGCGATGTCGAGGACCACCGGCACGGTCCGCAGCGCCTTGGCGAGGCCCCCGGCGCCGGTCGTCTCCTGGCCGACGCAGCCGCACTCCAGCGGCCAGGTCTCGTCCTGCTGCCGGGCCGCCTGCCCGCCGACGCGCAGCTGGAGCAGCACCGCGTCGGCGCCCTCCACCCCCGCGTCCAGGTCGGACGTGGTGGTGATGGCGCCGGCGTGGCCCTGCTTGGCGAAGATCCGCCTGGCCAGCCCGCCGACCAGCTCCAGCCGGTCGGCGGCGGGGTCGACCAGGACCAGTTCGGTGAGGGGAAGGGTGTCGCGCAGCCGCGCGAAACCGTCGATCAGTTCGGGGGTGTAGGTGGATCCGCCCCCCACGACAGCGAGCTTCATAACCTTCGGCTAACCCTTCACTCCGGTCAGTGTGACTCCCTCGACGAACGCCTTCTGGGCGAAGAAGAACACGAGGATCACAGGGGCCATGACCAGGACGGTCGCGGCCATGGTCAGATTCCAGTCGGTGTGGTGCGCGCCCCTGAACGACTCCAGGCCGTAGCTGAGCGTCCACGCCGCCGGGTTCTCCGAGGCGTAGATCTGCGGCCCGAAGTAGTCGTTCCAGGCGTAGAAGAACTGGAACAGCGCGACGGCCGCGATCCCGGGGCGGGCCATCGGGAGCACCACCCGCACCAGCGTGCGCAGCTCGCCGCAGCCGTCGACCTTCGCCGCGTCGAGGTACTCCTCGGGGATCGTCAGCAGGAACTGGCGCAGCAGGAAGATGGAGAACGCGTCACCGAACGCCATCGGGACGATCAGCGGCCACAGCGAACCGGAGAGGTCCAGCTGCCGCGCCCAGAACAGGTACATCGGGATGATCACCACCTGCGGCGGCAGCATCATCATCGAGATCACCAGCGTCAGCGCGAGCCGCCGCCCGCGGAAGCGGAACCTGGCGAGCGCGTACGCGACGGGGACCGACGACAGCAGGGTCAGGACGGTGCCGAGCCCGGCGTACAGCAGGGTGTTCTTCCACCAGGTCAGGAACCCCGGCGTCTCGAACACCCGGACGTAGTTGTGCCACTCCCAGGTACGGGGAACGAGGTCGCGGGTCAGCGCCTGCTGGTCGCTCATCAGCGAGGTGAGGAGCAGGAAGACGAACGGCAGCACGAAGAACAGCGCCGCCGCCACGCCGAGGGAGTGGACGGCGATCCAGTGCAGCAACGCCTTGCGGCGGGCCGTGCGCGCGGCAGGGGTCACCGGCTCCACGCGGGTGGACGGCCGGTCGAGGACGTCGGTCATGGCGGTCAGTCCCCTGCCTGGAGGAGGCCGCCGCGCCGCCGTATCAGCAGCGTGGTGCAGGCCATGGCGAGAGCGAAGAGCACCAGGGCGACCACACAGGCGGCCCCGTAGTCGAAGCGCTGGAAGCCCAGGTTGTGGACGAGCTGCGGCAGGGTCAGCGTGGACTTGTCCGGATAGCCCGGCTCGAACTGCTGGCCGCTGTTGCCGATGATGCCGGAGGCGACCTTTCCGGCCACCAGGGGCTGGGTGTAGTGCTGCATGGTCTGGATGACCCCGGTGACCACGGCGAACATCACGATCGGCGAGATGTTCGGCAGCGTCACGAACCGGAACCGCTGCCAGGCCGACGCCCCGTCCAGCTCAGCCGCCTCGTACTGCTCCTTCGGTACGTCGAGCAGCGCGGCCATGAAGATCACCATCAGGTCCCCGACGCCCCACACCGCGAGCAGGGTCAGCGCGGGCTTGGACCACGCCGGGTCGTTGAACCACCCGGGCGCGGGCAGGCCCAGGTCGGCGAGGATCGTGTTGACCGGCCCCGTACCGGGGTTGAGCAGGAAGACGAAGGCGAGCGTCGCCGCCACCGGCGGGGCGAGGTACGGCAGGTAGAACAGGGTGCGGAAGACGCCCGTCCCGGTCCTGATCCTGGTGATCAGCAGCCCGACGCCGAGCCCGAAGACGACCCGGCAGGAGACCAGGACCATCACCAGCCACAGCGTGTTGCCCATCGCCGGCCAGAACGCCGGGTACGCGGAGAAGACGTACGACCAGTTCTCCAGCCCGTTGAAGACGGGCTCCTTGAACCCGTCGTACTCCATGAAGGAGAAGTAGACGGTCGACAGCAGCGGATAGGCGAAGAAGACGCTGAAACCGATCAGCCAGGGCGACATGAAAGCCGCTGCCCGAAGCGCCGAGCGACGACGCTTGGCCCGCAGGGTGTGCGTGGTCACTTGGCCTTCTCGATGTCCGTGTCGATCTGCCGGGCCGTCTTCTCCAGCCCGGCCCTCAGATCGCTCACCCGGCCGGCCTCCCACTGGTAGCCGAACTCCTGGAGCGTCACCTGGTACGCGCCGCCGTTGACGGACGCCGGCGTCGTGCTCGACCTCCGGTGCCGTGCGATGTCCAGGAACGTCGTGAAACGCGGGTCCAGCTTCAGCTTCGGCGAGGCCAGCGCCGCGTTTGTCGAGGGCACGTTGCGCAGCTCGTTCGCGAAGCCCACCACGGCGTCCGTGTCGGTCGTCATGTACTTCACCAGCTCCCACGCGGCGTTCTGCTTCTCACTGGTGGACGCGATGCCCACGATCGTCCCGGAGAGGTAGCCCTTGCCGTAGTCGCCCGCCTGGTCGTCGGGGACGGGCAGCGGCGCGACGCCGACCTCGAAGGGCACCTTGGCGTCGGCGGTCATGCCCAGCCGCCACTCGCCGTCCAGCTGCATCGCGACCTGACCGGTGTGGAAGGGGTGCTTCGCGCCCCACTCGTCACCGAAGGTGTTGCGGTACTTCTCCAGCTTCTCGAAGCCGCCCAGCTTGGCGATCAGGTTCTTCTGCCAGGTGAACATGGCGGCGAAGGCCGGGTCCTGGGCGACGCTCGACTTCCCGTCCTCGCCGAAGTAGGTCGCTCCCCACTGTGCCGCGAGGTGCCCCGGAGTCGTCTCGTATCCGTGGAAGTTGGGCATGAACCCCAGCTGTTCGTACGAGTCGCCCCTGGTCTTCGTCAGCTTCTGCGCGACCCGGTCGAACTCGCTCCACGTCGTGGGCGGCTCCGTGATCCCCGCCTTCTCGAAGGCGTCCTTGTTGTAGTACAGCCCGTACGCGTCCCCCAGCAGGGGCAGGGTGCAGCGCGTGCCCTCGAACTCGGTGTAGGCCAGCCTCGGCGCGGCGAACGTCCTGACCAGATCGAGCTTCGACTTCTCGATGAACGGCTTCAGATCGGCGAACGCGCCCGAGGAGCAGAACCTGCCCACGTTGTCCGTCGAGAACGACGACACCACGTCGGGCGCGTTGGACCCGCCCGCGCGCAGTGCCTGCTGGATCTTGTCGTCGGTGATGTTGGGGACGGCCTTGACCGTGATGTTGGGGTGGGCGTCCTCGAACCGCTTGATGTTCTCCTCGACCGCCCGCACCTCGCCCGGCGCCGACCAGCCGTGCCAGAAGGTGATCGTGACCTTGGCGGAGGGGTCGTCCGTGGCGCCGCCCCGGGCCGATCCCGTACAGGCGGTGGCGAACAGGGCTATGGCGGCGGTCGCGGCGAGCGCGCCGGCGGTTCTGCGGGGCATGGCGGTGTCTCCCTGGGAGCAGGTGGTCGCTAGCGAGAGGTGTCGAAGACGGTGTCCCGGGTGGCGGCCAGGGCGCTCTCCAGCGCCCCGCGCAGCACCGGGTGTTGCTGGACCTCGCCGATGACGAGCCGGGGCCGGGCGGCGGCCAGCTCACCGAGCTCGGCCTGCACCCGCTCCCGCAGCGGCTCCCCGCCGGGGACGATCGCGCTCCCCGACAGCACCACCAGCTCGGGGTCGAGCACGGCGACGAGGGAGGCCAGGCCGGTGGCCAGACCGGTCGCGACGGCGTCGAGGAGCCGGCGGTACGGCCCGGAGTCCGCCTCGGCGGCACGCGCCATCAGCGCGGCGGCGACCTCCACGTAGTCGCCCTGCGGAAGGTCGTCGATCCCGAACCCGCGGGCCAGCCGGGGCAGCACCTGCGCACCCGCCAGCTCCTGGAACCCGCCGCTGCCCGCCTTGCCGACCTGCCGCACCAGCGGGGTGCCCGGCACCGGCAGGAAGCCGACCTCGCCGGCGCCGCCGGTGAACCCGCGGTGCAGCCGCCCGCCCAGCACGAGGGCGGCGCCCAGGCCCTCCGCGTTCCACAGCAGGACGAAGTCCTCGTGCCCGCGCGCCGCCCCGAGCCGCTGCTCGGCCAGCGCCACCAGGTTCACGTCGTTCTCGTACTCGACCGGCATCGGCAGCACGGCCGCCAGCTCGTCGAGCAGCGTGGGGGAGTGCCAGCCCGGCAGATGGGAGGCGTACCGCAGCCGGCCGGTCGAGGGGTCGAACGCACCCGGTGTCCCGATCACCAGCCGGTGCACCTCGCCGCGCGTGAGCCCGGCGGCCTTCACGGCCCCGTCCAGCGCCTCGGTGACCTGCCGCACGACCCCGTCGGCGCGCCGCCCCGGCGTCGCCAGCTCGAACTCGCCGACGGTCTCGCCGGTCACATCGGCGACGGCCGCCCGGATGCGCCGGGGGTTCACATCGAGCCCGGCGGCGTACGCGGCCCGTGCGTTCACGGCGTACAGCTGCGCGTTGGGCCCCGGCCGCCCCTCGGTGGTCCCGGTGGCGACCACCAGCCCGGACGCCTCCAGCCGGGCGAGCAGCTGGGAGGCGGTGGGCTTCGACAGCCCGGTGAGCTTCCCGATCCGCGTCCGCGACAACGGCCCGTGCTCCAGCAGCAGATCGAGCGCGGCCCGGTCGTTCATCGCCCGCAGCACACGCGGCGTACCGGGCGTGGTTCCGGGCGTGGTTCCGGCCACCTGGGGACACACCTGCCTTCGGCTGCGTCGTGCTCCGGGAGGAGCACTGTTAGGAAAGTTTCCTAATGGGCCCTGAACCTAGGGCGCGGGCTCGGGGGGCGTCAATAGCTTGCGACATGAACGGTCGACTGCGGTCACAGGGCAATCAAAGAGTTACCAAGAGTGATGGTGATTCTGCTCATGTTCGCAATGCTCTGGGTCGGTTTGGTTAGGGCCAGGTTCTTGCAAGGGGCACAAGTTTTCGATGTAACCGCTTGCCTCCGGTCGACCGCACTCCGTAGTGTCCGGCTCGATCTCCTGGTTTCCGGCCGCCTCGGATGTGCGGAACTGGCACGGGTGCCGGAGCCGTCGTGGGGTCCAACCCCTGGATGTTCCTTGCGTCTTGCCTGTCGTGGCCGGCCTGTCTTACGAGAGGCGGCGCTTCTGTGCAGCGATGCCGATCGATCGGCCTGTGGCTTGTGGCGGCCTGTGGCTATGGGATGGCCAATGCGTCCGCATAGGAGAAACGCGGCCTCCTGCAGTGGGACTTGCCAATTCAATACGAGCTACGCGTGATATTTCAAGGTGGTATTTCGCCATGGTTCAGCGATCCAGCTTCTGTGTTTGCGTCATCCTGGTGGCGACTTTCGCAGTAATCGGTACCGGGTGCTCTACCCTTGAGGACTCTGCCGGTAATTATCCGAAGGCGTTGGTGAGGGACTCGAATTACCTTGCACGGAACTGGTCTGGTCCCCGAGGCGCCTCGTTGGGCTTGGGCGAGGATGGCAGATTTTCTGCAACCGGTCTTTTGGGTGAATATTTCGGTTGCCCCGAAAGTGTTCCGGGGGTCAGCGAGAAGACTGGTCAGGGAAGCGGGAGCGCCAGAGAGAGCGAGGGGGCTAGTGCGGTGTTTCTGAAATTTAGCGATGGCTGCACTTCTACGCTCTGGCTAGGTGCTTACAAAGAGAAGGAAGTTCTCTGGAACACTGCCGAGCTCAATGACTCCCTGGTCACCCTGGAGTAACGGAGTTCTTCGTGTCCCGCCGTGATGCCCGGCGCAATGGAGCAGCGCTTCCGGCCCGCAATGCGGCCGGGCCGTACGAGCGCGGCCGGCACCGGTTACTTCCGCGGCCGCATCGACGACGTTGTCCTCTCCCAGTGGGCCCGCGACGTCCAGCACCTCCGGGCCGAGGCGTCGGAGCTGAGCGAGAACGGTCAGCCGACCCTCGCGCTCATGGCTCATGGGGACGCGTCCGTGTCGGGGGGAGGGTGCTGAAGCAACGGACGGCCTGTCCGGTGGGGGACATGACGCTCTCGTCGGCCGGTGCGGTGATCGATGGCACGGAGGGCGCTCTTCTCCTGGACGGCGCGAACGGCCGCGCGTCGGTGACCGGCGGGCCGCTTGTCGACGGGAGCGGGTCCTTCACCGTCTCCGCCAAGGTACGGCTGGACAGTGCCTGCCTGGAGGCGAAGCCGGACGGCTACCGGGCCCAGGGCGTGGGGGAGCGTGCCGGCGCCGCCTCTTCGTGGGGTTGCGGGTGGTCAAGTACGGGCCGGGCGAGTGGCTGTGGGAGTTCCCCCGCACCGTCGTCGACGCACTGACACCCGTCACGTCCACCCAGGCATCGAGCAGCGGCAGCTCGTCGCCGTTGTTCATGGCGACGCCCAGGGAACGAGGGGCGCGTCGGCAGCGGGCCGGCTTCACCTCCATACCGGTACGCACCTATACCGGTACGCCCCGAGAATCCAGCGGGAAGCGGTCCGAACTCCACGGAGTTCAGCAGGTCAGTGGTGAACTGTCGGTCGGCGGGGGGCACTCCCGACACCGGATTCCTGCCGGGCGTCCTGAAGGTCCCCGCACAGTCCGCCGGCGGACGTGCTCCTGGGCGACGGCGCCCGGGACGAGGGCGCCCCGCCGTTCTTCACGGCGGGGCGCCCCTGGGCTCTTCGGAGTGCTACTTCGACAGGTTCGTCGGTGTCGGCGCGGGTGCCGGCGACGGCGTCGGGGCCGGGGTCAGGGGGGTTGCCGCGACCGACTGGGGGGAGGTCGAGGAGGCGAACGCCGAGGGGGCCGACATCGAGGCCGTCGGGTCCGGGGCGGACTCCTCCGGCTGGGCCGGGATGCCGCCCACGATGCGGATGCCCGCCTCGTCGAAGGCCCGCTTGACGCGCCAGCGCAGTTCCCGCTCCACGCCCAGCGCCTTGCCCGGCATCGTCTTGGCCGAGAGGCGGATCGTCATCGAGTCCAGCAGCACCTCGTTCAGGCCCAGGATCTCCACCGGGCCCCACAGGCGCTCGTTCCAGGGCTCCTCCTTGGCCATCGCCTCCGTCGCGGCGGCGATCACCGAGCGCACGTGGTCCAGGTCCTCGGACGGGCGGACCGTGACGTCGATCGCCGCCGTCGCCCAGCCCTGGCTCAGGTTCCCGATCCGCTTGATCTCGCCGTTGCGGACGTACCAGATCTCACCGTTGTCGCCGCGCAGCTTCGTCACCCGCAGTCCGACCTCGATCACCTCGCCCGACGCCACCCCCGCGTCGACCGAGTCACCCACGCCGTACTGGTCCTCAAGGATCATGAAGACGCCGGACAGGAAGTCCGTGACCAGGTTGCGCGCGCCGAAACCGATGGCCACACCCGCGACACCCGCCGAGGCGAGCAGTGGCGCAAGGTCGATCTTGAAGGCGCCGAGGATCATGAGCCCGGCGGTGCCGAGGATCAGGAACGAGGCGACCGAGCGCAGGACGGACCCTATGGCCTCGGAGCGCTGACGACGGCGCTCCGCGTTGACCAGCAGACCGCCCAGTGCCGTGCCCTCCACGGCCTGTGCGCTGCGGTTCATGCGCTCTATGAGCTTGGTCAGCGCACGCCGGATCAGCATGCGCAGGACCAGCGCGACCACCACGATCAGCATGATCCGCAGACCGGTGTTCAGCCACGTGGACCAGTTCTCCTCGACCCAGCCTGCGGCCTCGCCGGCCTGCTTGGCCGCTTCGTCGAGCGTCACCGGCTGGGGGGTGGGGTCGGCGTCCAGTAGGACGGGCACGGCGGGAACCTCCAGGCATCAAGGGTGGACCAACCACACTAACGGGGCATCGGGGGTGGTTCGTTGCCATGTTCGAGGGAGAGGTACATCTCACCTGGGGATGACCTGGGTGTGGTCGAAAACACTTCGAGCCCGTTACCGGTACGTGGTGGCGCTTCGACCTGGCATGAGGAGAGACTGAGAGCAGATCGTCCCGGCGCGAGCCACGCGCCGCCGGCGTACAAGGAGGCATCCGTGCCGCATGTCCTGGTCCTCAACGCGTCGTACGAGCCCCTCGGCGTCGTACCGCTCCGCCGCGCGCTCGTCCTCGTCCTCGAGAACAAGGCCATATGCCTCGAGGAGTCCGGCGCCTTCATGCACAGTGCGACCCGTGCCATCGCCGCCCCCAGCGTCGTCCGACTGAAGCGATTCGTCCGGGTCCCCTACAGGGGGCCCGTTCCACTCACCCGCAAAGCGCTCTTCGCCCGCGACGGAGGGCGCTGCATGTACTGCGGTGGCGTCGCAACCAGCGTCGACCACGTCGTTCCGCGCAGTCGCGGCGGTCAGCACGCCTGGGAGAACGTGGTGGCGGCCTGCCGCCGCTGCAACCACGTCAAGGCCGACCGGCACCTGCGGGAGCTGGGCTGGCGACTGCACCAGCAACCCGCCCCGCCGTCCGGTCTGGCCTGGCGGATCATCGGGACCGGACACAGGGATCCGCGCTGGATGCCCTACCTCCAGCCATACGGCGCGGAGGACGCGGTGGCCCGGATCGACGGCGTCTCAGCCTGACGATCCGGGCCTTTGCTGTTCCTCGGGCGTGTCAGGGGCGTCGGACGCGTCGGCTGCGCCCGGTGCGCCGGCTCCGGCGGGGGTCTCGGCGCCGGCGGGGCCCGTGGGCCCCTCGGGCGCGGTGGTGCCGCCGGGGGTCGTCCCGGTGCCGGGGGTGCCGGGGGCATCGGTCCGGGGCGCGGTCACCGCGTACGCCTCGACGGCGAACAGCGAGTAGCCGTACCGGGTGGCCCGCTCGTCGCCCTGGACGCGGACGAAGCGGGTGTCGCGGGCGTCCATGCGGACCGCCTCACGGCGCCCCTTCCCGTCCTTGACGGTGGCGGCCGTGCGCCAGGTCCGGCCGTCGGCCGACACCTGGATGCGGTACTTCCTCGCGTACGCGTCCTGCCAGTGCAGGACCACCTGCCCGACCCGGGTGGGCGCGGGCAGCTCCAGCTGCCACCACGCCCCGTCCTCGGCCGGTGACGACCAGCGGGTCGCCGGGTCCCCGTCGACCGCCGCCGAGGCCGGGAAGTCGGGTGTCTCGTCCCCGGAGGAGGAGGCGGCGGCGCCCCGGGCCAGGTCCGGGCCGCCCGTCCTCGGGAAGGCGCGGACGGTCAGCGTGCGCTCCTCGCCCGCGAACGACAGGGGTACCCGGTACTCGCCCGCCGGGGTCCCCGGCGCGACGGTGATGTCGACCGGCACCTTGGCGGCGGCGCCCCGGGGCACCGTGATCTCCTTCGGCACGGTCACCCGGATGCCCTTGGGGGCCCGCGCGGTGAGCGCGCCGCGCACCGCGCCGGGGCGCTGGGCGGCGAGGACCGCCCGCACCCGCTGCGGGGCGCCGCCGATCTCCGCGTCCGTCTCGCCGCGCTCCAGGTCGAGGGTGGCCTGCGGCTCGTCCGCGAACCACGGCACCAGCGAGCGCACGGTGGGCGCCGCCCCCGTCCAGGTGATGCGCACCGCGTCGGTGCGCAGGCCCTTCGTCGCCGCCTGCGTCCAGCCGGTCGGGGACAGGGTGCCCAGGGGCCGCCAGCCCTCGCCCGGCACGTGCGCCTCCACGCTGCCGGTGCCCGAGCCGGGCGCCGTCATCGCGGTCACCGCCTCGACGGGCCGGGTCCGCTCCAGGCGCAGCGTGTACGTGCCGCCCTCGGGGGAGTCGTCACGGGCCGCCTCGCCCGCCTCGCGGGTCTGGCCGGTCCAGACGGCGCCCTCCGCCGCGGCCCGGGTCAGGAACGGGTCCAGCACGCCGTGGCCCACCTTGACGGGGCTCGCCGTCAGGGTCGTGCGCAGCGGTTCCAGGTCCAGGGAGGCCCGCCAGGCCGCCGGCCCGTCGCCCCGGGCCTGCGCCTGGAGCATGTCGACGGCGGCCTCGCCCGCCCGGCCGTACCGCGACAGCTGCTCCAGCCAGGGCCGTACCTCGTCGTCGAACCGCCCCTCCGCGGTCCCCCGCAGCCGCTCCGGGGCCTCCCGCATGACGGTGAACGCCGCCCGCAGCCTGCCCGCCGCCGCGTCGCGCGCCGCCGCGTCCGGCCGGGACCGGGTGTGCCAGAAGTCCGCGAGCAGCGGCCGCAGGTAGGCCGACTCCTGGGGGTTGAGGATCGACGACGCGTCGTTCCCGGCCAGGGCCAGCAGCGCCTCACGGGTCCGGGCGTCGTCACCCGCCAGGTCGTTCACCGCGGCCCGCCAGGATTCCTGCGGGCGGTAGCCCTTCGGGTTCCATGCGAAGTCGGCCGCGGTGAAGACCGGGATGCGGGACGCGGACGGCTGCTCCATGGCGTTGGCCAGGAGGGCGGCCGACCCGGCGGCCACGGCGGGCTCACGGCCCGTGTAGGGGCCCAGGAAGACGCGGTCCTGCGCGTAGTCGTTGACCGGGTAGTTGTCCATCGTGACCAGGGGGTGCTTGAACGCGTCCCGGGCCCCGGCCAGTTCGCGGCCGGTGATGGTGCGGGGCACCACGCCGACGCCCGTCCACGCCACCTGCACCCGGTCGTCCAGCTCGGCGCCGAGCGCCGTGCGGTACTCGGTGGCACCGTCCTGGTAGAACTCCGTCGGCATCAGCGTGAGCGGCTCCGCTTCCGGGTTCCGCCCGGCAAGGTGTCCGGCCAGCGCGCTCGCCACCCGGGCCTGGGCCTTCGCCGCCGCCTCGGGGCCGCTGCCGAAGACCTCCGAGTCCTTGCGGCAGTGCCACTCGCTGTAGCTGACGTCCTGGAACTGGAGCTGGAAGGCGCGCACCCCCAGCGCGTACATCGAGTCGACCTTGCGCAGCAGCGCCTTCACGTCGTCGTCGGACGCCAGACACATCGACTGGGCGGGGGCGACGGCCCAGGCGAGGGTCACGTGGTTGCGCCGGGCCCGCTCGGCGAGCTCACGGAACTCGGCCCGTTGCGCCGCCGGGTACGGGTCGCGCCACTGGGACTGGCGGTACGGGTCGTCGCCGGGCGCGTAGAGGTACCGGTTCTGCTTGGTGCGGCCCATGAAGTCGATCTGGGCCAGTCGCTGTTGATGGCTCCACGGGCGGCCGTAGAAGCCTTCCGTCATGCCGCGCACGGCGGTGCCGGGCCAGTCCCGGACGAGGACGCCGGGGACGGCGCGTTCCGTTATGAGCTGGCGCAGGGTCTGGACGGCGTGGAAGAGGCCGTCGCCTCCGACGCCGTCGACGGCGACGGTGTCCCGGTTCTCGTACCGGCCGGTGGCGATCCGGTAGCCGCCGGAGGGCAGGTCGTTGCGTTCGGGTGCGCGAAGGGCGCGCAGTGCGCTCTGCGCGCCGGTGCCGCCCATCAATATGACCGGTCCGCGCCCCCCGGGGCCCTGGTGCACCGTGCGGACACCCGCCTTGCGCAGCACCCCTTCGAGGGCGGCCACGGCGTGCGGATCCGCGCCCGCGCCCGTCACCACCGTCACGTCGTCGCCGAGCGCCACCGCCGTACCGCCCGCCCGGACCGACTGCGGCCGCGGCCACACGGCGGGCAGCGCGGAGCCGCCGTCCCGCTCCGGAACGGCGGTGGCGGGGGCGCCGGGGGAGCCGGGTGCGGCCAGCGCGCCGGGCGCGCCGCCGAGCAGCCCGCCGATGACGGCGACCGCGACAGCTGTCGCGGTCCGCTTTCTGCGCCCGACCTGCACGCGCGTCTCCCCTCGTCTTTGGTTGTCCTGCGGGTAGCTTTACCGGTGGCCGTACTGGTGGGTTCGAGCCCACCACCCACTCGCCGAAGGTGTCAATGTGTGTGGCCGATGTGTCGTATTTGCCCACCGGGTGCCGCAGGGACACGAAGTACCTTCCAACGCCCCGGCCGGAAAACGGAATGTGACTGACGCCACGTTCGGCGGATGTGGCGGCGTCCGCTGGGTAGGGCTGGGGTGTCCCACCGTCACCGCACAGGGAGGCCGTCGTGGCCGCTTCCGCCCAGCTCCTGCTGTCCGCCCTCTCCAAACAGGTCCCCGGCCCCGCGCCGCGCGGGCCGCGCCTCATCAGCAAGCCGCCCCTGACCAGCGTGCCCCCGCTCCCGGACCTCCTCCCCGGCCCCCTCACCAGCGAGCCCCCGCTCGCCGACGCGGCTCCCCTGACCAGTGAGCCCGCCCTCACCGACTTCACCCCCCTGACCAGCGAGCCGACCGCGCACGGCACGGCCGGCGGACCGGAGTCCCCAGGAGCCTGAATTGACCCTTGCCCGGCTCGCCGCGCTGCACGGTGTCGCCACCGCCTACGCTCCGTCCCCCGGCGTCACCGTCCCGGTCCCCGACGCCACGGTGATCACGGTCCTCGCCGCCCTGGACGTCGACGCCTCCACCCCCCGGGCGGTACGCGCGTCCCTGGCGGCCGCGGAGGCGGCCGGGGCGCGGCGGCTGCTGCCGCCGACGCTGGTGCTGTGGACGGACGCCCTGCCGGAGCTCCCGCGCCCGCTCGCGGACCTCCCTCCGGGCACCGTGCTGCGCGTCACGACCGAGCAGGACCAGCTGGTGTGCGGCGAGAGGCCGCCGTGGGCCGAACTGCCGCTCGGCGTGCACCGGCTGGAGGCGAGGGCGCGCGACGGACGCACCGCGCGCTGCGCGCTCGTCGTCGCCCCCGCGCGCGTGCCCCAGCCCGCCGCCCGCGGCTACGGCGTGCTCGCGCAGCTCTACTCGCTGCTGTCGGGGCGCTCCTGGGGCATGGGCGACCTCGGTGACCTCCGCGAGCTCGCCGAGTGGTCCGGACGGACGCTCGGCGCCGGGTTCGTGCAGGTCAACCCGTTGCACGCGGCCGTACCCGGAACGCCCACCGACCCCTCCCCGTACCGCCCCTCCTCGCGGCGCTTCCCCGACCCCGTCCATCTGCGGGTCGAGGACGTCCCCGAGTACGCCTACCTCCGCGGCCACCTCGGCGAGGAGGAGCGCGGAGAGCTGGACGCCCTCCTCGACCGCGCCGGCGAGCTGCGCGACGGGGTCCTGCGCAAGGGCGAGTTGATCGACCGGGACGCGGTGTGGGTCCTCAAGCGGCGCGCCCTGGAGCTGGTGCGGAACGTGCCCCTCGGCCCGGGCCGGCGGGCCGCCCTGCGCGCCTTCCGCGCCGCCCACGGGCAGGCGCTGGAGGACCACGCCACCTGGTGCGCGCTGGCCGAGCGCTACGGCGCCGAACGCCACCAGTGGCCCGAGGGCCTGCACGACCCCAGGTCCCCCGAAACGGCCCGGGCGCGCGAGGAGTTGCGGGACCGGGTCGACCTCCACTGCTGGCTCGCCTGGCTCACCGACGAGCAGCTGGCCGCCGCGGCGGGGGCCGCCCGCGAGGCCGGGATGGCCGTCGGCATCGTCCACGACCTGGCCGTGGGTGTGCACCCGGACGGTGCCGACGCCTGGGCGCAGCAGGAGGCGTTCGCCCGCGGGATGTCCGTGGGCGCCCCGCCGGACGCGTTCAACGCGCGCGGCCAGGACTGGGGCCTGCCCCCGTGGCGCCCCGACGCGCTGGCCGCCTCCGGGTACGCCCCCTACCGCGATCTGCTGCGCGGACTGCTGCGCCACGCGGGCGCCCTGCGCATCGACCACGTCATGGGCCTGTTCCGGCTCTGGTGGGTGCCCGAGGGCCTTGAGCCGACGGACGGCACCTATGTGCGCTACGACGCCGACGCGATGCTCGCCGTCCTCGCCCTGGAGGCCCACCGCGCGGACGCCGCCGTCATCGGGGAGGACCTCGGGACGGTCGAACCGGGCGTACGCGAAGCGCTCCAGCGGCGGGGCGTGCTGGGGACCTCGGTGCTCTGGTTCGAACGGGACTGGGAGGGCACCCGCCGGCCGCTGCCCCCGGCCGGCTGGCGGGAGGACTGCGTGGCCACCGCCACCACCCACGACCTGCCCTCCACCGCCGCGCGCCTGACCGGCGAGCACGTCGAGCTGCGCCACCGCCTGGGCCTGCTCGCCCGGCCGCTGGAGGAGGAGCGTGCCGAGGACGCCGAGGAGGTCGCCGAGTGGCTGGAGTACCTGACGGGTCTCGGGCTGCTGGCACCCGGCGCGCGCGACGAGGAGGCCGAGATCCGCGCGGTCTACCGCTTCCTGCGGCGCACCCCCGCGCGGATGGTGGGCGTCTGGCTGCCCGACGGGGTCGGCGACCGCCGTCCGCAGAACCTGCCGGGCACCTGGAACCAGTACCCGAACTGGCGGCTGCCCGTCGCGGACGCGCGAGGACGCCCCGTCACCCTGGAGGAACTCGCCGCGTCCCCCCGGCTCGACGCCCTGATGGCCGAGGTCCGACCGCATACGGCACCCCCGGGCGCGCGGCTCGTCTAGGCGTTCGCTACGTTTGCACCGTGGACAAGAAGAACGCCCTGCGCGCCGGCGCCGTCGCGGCCGGTACGACGCTGATGATGCTGCTCATGTCGTCCCCCGCGCTCGCGGTCACCCGCGACGACGGTGACGACCCGGGTTCCGGCCTGAGCGTGATCGACACCCTCGGTCTGTTCGTCGCCGCGCCGATCCTGCTGTTCCTCGTGATCGCCGGCCTGGTGATGATGCTGGACAAGTCCAAGAAGCAGGTCTGATCCCCCGGGGTTCCCCTTCCGGGAGCTCCTTCGCCGCCGGGGCGTCCCCGTCCGCGCCCGCGGCCGACCGCGTTCGGCCGTATCCGCCGCGCGGTCCGCGCGCGTTCGCCCCTCCGGCCCTTCTCCGACCCGCCCGGGCGGCAGTGTCCCTGCCGCCCGGGCGGTCGTGTGTCACGCGCCCGACGCCATGAGCAGCTTTCGCAGGAGCTCCGCCAGCTGCCGCGCCTCCGACTCGTCCAGCGCGGACTCCAGCGCCGCGCGCTGCACCGCGAGTCCGGCCTCCACGGCTTCGTCCACCAGTTCGCGGCCCCGTTCGCTGAGCGTCACGCGCAGCCCCCGCCGGTCGTGCGGGTCGGGGCTGCGGCCCAGCAGCCCGGCCCGCTCCAGTCTGTCGAGCCGCCCGGTCATCCCGCCCGTCGTGAGCATCAGCGTCGCCGACAGCTCGCGGGGCGACAGCGTGTACGGCTCCCCCGAGCGGCGCAGCGTCGCGAGGACGTCGAACTCCCCCCGGGAGACGCCGAAGGGCGCGTACGCCTTGCCCACCTGGTCGCTCATCGCGTTGGCGAGCCGGTAGACGCGTCCGTAGACCGCCATCGGGACCGTGTCGAGGTCCGGGCGCACCACGGCCCACTGGGCGGTGATCGCGTCGACGGGGTCCTGGCCGGGGGAGGGGGTGGAGGTGCTCATGGCGGCAGTGTGCGGTGTTCCTCCGGTCACTGGCAAGAAAGCGGCACGCACGTAAGTGACATGGCTCTAAGTCGCTTGCATGTAAGTAGCTTAGCGCTAAGCTACTTGCCACCAAGCTCACTGGAGGGGTCAGCCGTGTCCCGCAGAACCGCCGTCATAGCCCTCACCGCCCTCGCGCCGGTCTCATGGGGCTCCACCTACGCCGTCACCACCGAGTTCCTGCCGCCCGACCGGCCGCTGTTCACCGGGCTGATGCGCGCGCTGCCCGCCGGTCTCGCGCTGCTGGCGATCACCCGCACGCTGCCGCGCGGTGCCTGGTGGTGGAAGTCGGCCGCCCTCGGGGCGCTGAACATCGGCGCGTTCTTCCCGCTCCTGTTCCTCGCCGCGTACCGCCTGCCCGGCGGGGTCGCCGCGGTCGTCGGTTCGGTCGGACCGCTCTTCGTCGTGGCGCTCGCGGCCCTGCTGCTGAGGGAGCGGCCCACCGCGCGCGCCCTGCTCGCCGCGATCGCCGCGGCCTTCGGGGTGAGCCTGGTCGTGCTGAAGGCGGGGGCGGCGCTGGATCTCGTCGGCGTGCTGGCCGGGCTGGCCTCCGCCGTGTCGATGTCCGCGGGCACGGTCCTGACCAAGCGCTGGGGCCGGCCCGAAGGGGTGGGCCCGCTGGTGCTGACCGGCTGGCAGCTCAGTGCGGGCGGGCTGCTGATCGCCCCCGTCGCCCTGCTGGTGGAGGGCGCGCCGCCGGCCCTGGACGGCCGTGCGATCGCCGGGTACGCCTACCTCGCCCTCGCCAACACCGCCGTCGCGTACTGGCTCTGGTTCCGTGGGATCGAGCGGCTGACGGCCACCTCCGTCACCCTGCTCGGGCCGCTGTCGCCGATCTCGGCGGCCGTCATCGGCTGGGCGGCGCTCGGTCAGGCGCTGGGTCCGGTGCAGCTGGCCGGCATGGCGATCGCCTTCGGGGCCACCCTGGCCGGGCAGCTGCCGTCCCGCGGAACGTTCAGTCCAGCTGAAAGGAATGGTCAGGAACTTTCGGTGGACCCGCGCATTCCCGCGGTGCGACGGTAGGGCCCGAGCCGAGCCCCCGGGAGGGGGAGACGAGGGGTGACCGTGGCAGTCCTGGATCGTGTCCGTACCGCTGGACGGGCGGCCGGGGGAGGGTCGCCGGCCGGGGCCGGCCTGCTCCTGGCCGCCGTCGCGACGGTCGTCTGGTCGGGCAGCTTCGTCACCTCCCGCGCCCTGCACGACTCGGTGCCGCCGGTCCAGGCCGCCTTCTGGCGCTGGATCGTCGCGATCCTCGCGGTCGCGCCCTTCGCCGCCCGGGAGACCTGGCGTCAGCGGCGGGTCCTCCGCGACCACCTCGGCTTCGTCGTGGCGGCCGCCCTGCTCGGTGTCACCGTCAACAACACCCTCGTCAACCAGGCCGGCCTCTCCACCTCCGCGGGCACCATGGGCATGATCATGGCCGCGTCCCCCGTGCTGATGACGGTGTGCGAGGGGATCGGAGGCACCCGTCCCGGGCCCCGCCGTCTGACGGGCATGCTGATCGCCTGCGCCGGGGTGGTGCTGCTGGTCGGCAAGGGGTCCCCCGGCCTCGCCGCGGGCGACCTGTGGATGGTGGCGGCGGCGGTCTGCTTCGCCTCGTACAGCGCGCTCCTCAAGCGGCGCCCGGCGCGGATCGGGGGGCCGGTCCTCCTCCTCGCCACCTTCGTGCTCGGCGCGCTGATGCTCCTTCCGGCGTACGGGATCAGCCTCACGGTCGAAGGCGGCTTCGAGCCCTCGCCGGGCACGGTCGGGCCGCTGGTGTACGTCGGGGTCTTCTCCTCCGCCCTCGCCTTCTTCGCCTGGAACAAGGCGATCGCGCTGATCGGCGCCGCGCGGGCGGGGATCGTCTACTACCTCCAGCCGGTCTGCGTGACCCTGCTGTCATGGGCCCTGATCGGCGAGCGGACGGGGCCGCTCCAGTTCCTGTGCATGGGCCTGATCCTGGGCGGAGTGATCCTCGGGACGGCCCGGGCGAGGTGAGGGACGGCGGCGCGGACGACGAGAGGGCCTCGCCCGCCGCTGGTCGGGCGGTGGGCGAGGCCCTTCCCGTCGGGACGACGGGGCGGAGCGGACGGTCAGCCGTCCGCCCGTGCGGTCAGCAGGGGATCACGTACCAGACGGGGGACCAGTTGTAGCTGGAGCTCGCCGAGTAGGCGCCCGGCGTGGTGTAGATGGTGCTCCGGTTCTGGTCCTGGAACCGCGCACGGGTGCCGGGGGTCTGGTTGTTGATCCAGGAGCCGTAGCCGTTCCAGTTCGACAGGGCGTAGCTGCCGCACCGGTACAGGTTGAACTGGGCCCCGGTGAAGTTGGTGCCGGTGAACATGCAGAAGTTCTGGGCCGGGCAGTCGGCGCGGGCGTCGCGCTTCGCGCCGGGCAGGGGCAGCACGATCTCCCCCCGGCCCTCGACCTCGATCCGGTTGAGGGCGACCCGCGTGCCGCCCTCACGGGCGAGATGCCGGTCGACCGCCTCCTGGAGGCCGGCCTGCTGGTGGTCGGTGAGGCCCGCCCGCTCCGCCTCGGCGGCGAAGTCCTGGTGGGCGGAGAGCGGCGCGGCGGTCGCCGTGGATCCGAGCGCCGTGGCGGCGACCAGTGCCATGATCGCGAACAGCGCGGCGGTCAGCTTGCGCAGAGACATGCGTGTTTCCCCCTGGGTTCCGCGGGACGAACGCCCGTCGCCCTTGCGGCGGGCATGCCAATGAGTGTCGTGGCCGGGTGTGCCCCGGACAACCGATTCCTTCGCTCATGTCCTGAAGACGCCAAAAGGGCCTTGATCACCCGACCGCCCTGAAAAATCCCCGTGCCGGGCGGGGCCGGGCGGGTGCCCCGGGCCGTCCCGCCCGGCCCGGAGGGTGGTCGGCCCGGCCCGGAGGGTGGTCGGCCGGGGCCGGTGCCGGGTCTCCGGATAGGTTGCCCGGCATGAGCGAGTGGGACATCAAGAAGCTCCAGATCCTGCGCACCCTGCGCGACCGCGGCACGGTGACCGCGACCGCCGAGGCACTGCTGATGACCCCCTCGGCCGTCTCGCAGCAGTTGTCGAACCTCTCCCGGCAGCTGGGTGTCCGCCTGCTCGAAGCGCACGGGCGGCGGGTGCGGCTCACGGACGCCGCCCATCTCGTGCTCCGCCACGCCGAGGCGGTGTTCGCCCAGCTGGAGCGCGCGGACGCCGACCTGTCCGGATATCTGGCGGGCGAGGCGGGGGAGGTGAGGGTCGGGGCGTTCTCCACCGCCGTGCCCGCTCTGGTGGTGCCGGCCGTGCGCGGGCTGCGGACGGCCCACCCCGGGCTGGAGGTACGGGTACGGGAGGCCGAGGCCGCCGAGGCGTACGAGTTGCTGTCGGCCGGGGCCGTCGACCTGGCGCTCTCGCTCGCGGCCCACGCGCCGACGGCCCGGGACCCGAGGTTCACCCGCGTACCGCTGCTCGCCGATCCGCTGGACGTCGCCCTGCCGGCCGGGCACGCGCTGGCCGGCGCACCGGGGCTGCGGCTCGCGGACCTGTCGGGCGAGCGGTGGATCTTCGGGGGCAGCGGACCGTGGTCGGAGATCACCACGGCGGCGTGCGAGGCGGCCGGGTTCGTGCCCGAACAGGCGCACTCCGCGGCGGGCTGGACGGCCATCCTCGCCATGGTGGAGGCCGGGATGGGGATCGCGCTGGTTCCCCGGATGGCGGCGGCCGAACGGACGGCCGGTGTGGTGACGCGGGTGCTGGAGGCCGACCAGCCGCGCCGTCACGTGGTGGCCGCGGTGCGCCGCGGCGCGGAGGGCGCCCCTTCGGTGGCCCGGGTGCTGGCGGCGCTGCGGGGCGTGGCGGCCCGGCGATGACGCCGCACCGACGCGGCGGTGCGCCCTCCTGCCCGGGGCGCCGCGCGAGCCGGCGGCCCACGGCCGGGCGGCGGCGAGCGGCCACCGGCCACCCAGCAGACCTTTCAATCCAGCTGAAAGGCCAGTGAAGAAACATTCGATGGACCTGACCCGTCCGTCGGGCCGACAGTCGGAACATGACCTTCGAACCGAGCGCCCCCAGCGACCAGAACCCGCACGCCAACGACGCCGCCCCCTACGCCGGAGGCGACCCGTACGCCGACTACCGCGGCGGTGAGTTCGCCTTCACCGAGCTGGTCGACCTGGCGGACCGACGCCTCGGCGCCGGGGTCGTCGCCGCCAACGACGAGTTCTTCGCCGAGCGGGAGAACCTGCTCGTACGCGAGCGCGCCGTCTTCGACCCCGAGCGCTTCGGGCACAAGGGCAAGATCATGGACGGCTGGGAGACCCGCCGCCGGCGCGGCACCGACGGTGACCGTCCCTTCCCCGCCCGCGAGGACCACGACTGGGCGATCGTCCGTCTCGGCGCCCCGGGCGTCATCCGCGGGATCGTCGTCGACACCGCCCACTTCCGGGGCAACTACCCCCAGCGCGTCTCCGTCCAGGCCACGACCGTCGGAGTCCCGGGTGGCCCCACGCCGGGCCCGGAGCAGCTGCTCGCCGACGACGTGACATGGGAGGAGATCGTCCCGCCCACCCCCGTACGGGGCCACGCGGCCAACGGCTTCGACGTCACCACCGAGCGCCGGTTCACCCATGTGCGCCTGTGCCAGCACCCGGACGGAGGCGTCGCCCGGCTGCGCGTCCACGGCGAGGTCGTGCCGGACCCCGAGTGGCTGGAGCTCCTCGGCACGATCGACCTCGTCTCCGTACTCAATGGCGGGGTGTACGAGGACGCGTCGGACCGGTTCTACTCGTCGCCCACCCAGATCATCCTGCCGGGCACCTCACGCAAGATGGACGACGGCTGGGAGAACCGGCGCCGCCGGGTCCGCGACACCAACGACTGGGTCCGCTTCCGGCTGGCCGCGCAGGGGGCGATCCGGGCCGTCGAGATCGACACCGCGTACCTGAAGGGCAACTCGGCCGGCTGGATCGCGCTCCAGGGCCGCGACGGCGACGCCGGCGAATGGTTCGAGATCATCCCGCGGACCAGGCTCCAGCCCGACACCCCGCACCGTTTCGTGCTCCCCGGCCGGGCCGTCGCCACGCACGTGCGCCTGGACGCCTTCCCCGACGGCGGCGTGGCCCGTATGCGTCTGCACGGGTCGCTGACGGAGCAGGGCGCCGCCGCCCTGCGCACCCGGTACGCGGAACTCGACGGCCGTACCCGCGCCTGACACCAGGCCGGACCCCAGGCCCGACACCACGCCCGACACCAGGCCGGACCCGACGCCTGACCCCACGACGAAGCGGCGCCCCGCAGGGAAGGGCGCCGCTTCGTCCGTCGTGGCGCGCGCCCCGAAAGGGGCGGCGTCATGGGCTCAGGAGGCGGCGGCGTCCGCCGACCGGGCCCTCAGCGCCCGCTCCACGCCCGCACGGGACTCCGAGATCAGACGGCGCAGCGCCGCGTTGGGCCTGGCGCTCTCCAGCCAGGCGTCCGTCGTGTCCAGCGTGGCCTGCGAGACCTGGAGCGACGGGTACAGCCCCACCGCGATCTGCTGGGCGATCTCGTGCGAGCGCGTGTCCCACACCTCCTTGACCGAGGCGAAGAACCGCTCCGTGTACGGCGCGAGGAGCTCACGCTGGTCGGTCTGGACGAAGCCGCCGATCACCGCCTCCTGCACCGCGTTCGGCAGCTTGTCCGACTCGACGACCGACGCCCAGGCCTCGGCCTTGGCCTCCTCCGTCGGCCGCGCGGCGCGCGCGGTGGCCGCGTGCCGCTCGCCCGCCGCCGTCCTGTCCCGCTCGTGCTCGGCGGCGATCTCCGCCTCGTCGTACACGCCCGTGGCGGCCAGCCGCTCCACGAAGGCCCAGCGCAGCTCGGTGTCGACGGCCAGGCCCTCGATCGACTCGCTGCCCTCCAGCAGACCCGTCAGCAGGTCGAGCTGCTGCGGCGTGCGGGCCGTGGCCGCGAACGCACGCGCCCACGCCAGCTGGTGGTCGCTGCCCGGTTCGGCGGTGCGCAGGTGCGCCAGCGTCGCCTCGGTCCAGCGGGCCAGCGCCGTGTCGCGCCGCTCCGGCGCCGCGTACAGGTCCAGCGCCAGCTTCACCTGGCGGTGCAGCGACTGGACCACACCGATGTCGGACTCCTTGCCGATGCCGGACAGCACCAGGTCCAGGTACGCCTGCGTGGGCAGCTCGCCGTCCCGCACCATGTCCCAGGCGGACGCCCAGCACAGCGCGCGCGGCAGCGACTCGGTGAAGTCGCCCAGCCGCTGGGTGACGTTCGCCAGCGACTCCTCGTCGAGGCGGACCTTCGCGTACGTCAGGTCGTCGTCGTTGAGCAGCACGACGGCCGGACGCCGCTTGCCGGCCAGCTGGTCCACCGGGGTCAGTTCGGCCGCCGCGATGTCCAGCTCGATCCGCTCCACGCGGACCAGCTTGCCGTCGGTCACGTCGTAGAAGCCGATGGCGATCCGGTGCGGCCGCAGCGTCGGCTCGCCCTTGGCGCCCGCGGGCAGCGCCGGCGCCTCCTGCCGGACCGCGAACGAGGTGATGACGCCGTTCTCGTCGGTGGTGATCTCGGGCCGCAGGATGTTGATGCCGGCCGTCTCCAGCCACGCCTTGGACCAGGTCTTCAGGTCGCGGCCGGAGGTCTCCTCCAGCGCGCCCAGCAGATCGGACAGCCGCGTGTTGCCGAACGCGTGCGCCTTGAAGTAGGCCTGTACGCCCTTGAAGAACTCGTCCATGCCCACGTAGGCGACGAGCTGCTTGAGCACCGACGCGCCCTTGGCGTACGTGATGCCGTCGAAGTTCACCAGGACGTCGTCGAGGTCCCGGATCTCCGCCATGATCGGGTGGGTGGACGGCAGCTGGTCCTGCCGGTACGCCCAGGTCTTCATCGAGTTGGCGAAGGTGGTCCACGCGTGCGGCCACTTGGAGCCCGGGGCGTACGCCTGGCAGGCGATCGACGTGTAGGTGGCGAACGACTCGTTCAGCCACAGGTCGTTCCACCACTCCATGGTGACGAGGTCGCCGAACCACATGTGGGCCAGCTCGTGCAGGATCGTCTCCGCACGCACCTCGTACGCCGCGTCCGTCACCTTCGAGCGGAAGACGTACTGGTCGCGGATGGTCACCGCGCCCGCGTTCTCCATGGCGCCGGCGTTGAACTCCGGCACGAACAGCTGGTCGTACTTGGCGAAGGGGTACGCGTAGTCGAACTTCTCCTGGAACCAGTCGAAGCCCTGTCGCGTCACCGCGAAGATCTCGTCCGCGTCGAGGAACTCGGCCAGCGACGGACGGCAGTAGATGCCCAGGGGCACGGACTGCCCGTCCTTCTCGTACGAGCTGTGGACGCTGTGGTACGGGCCCGCGATCAGCGCGGTGATGTACGTGGAGATGCGCGGGGTCGGCTCGAAGACCCAGAGGTCGTCCTTCGGCTCCGGCGTCGGCGAGTTCGAGATGACCGTCCAGCCGGCGGGCGCCTTGACGGTGAACTGGAAGGTCGCCTTCAGGTCGGGCTGCTCGAAGCTGGCGAACACGCGCCGCGCGTCCGGCACCTCGAACTGGGTGTAGAGGTAGGCCTGCTCGTCGACCGGGTCGACGAACCGGTGCAGGCCCTCACCGGTGTTCGTGTACGAGCAGTCGGCGACGACCTTCAGCTCGTTCGGTCCCTCGTGCAGGTGTGCGAGCTCGATCCGCGCGTCCCGGAAGACCGCGGCGACATCGAGCGACTTGCCGTTGAGCACGACCTGGTGCACGGCCGGCGCGACCAGGTCGATGAAGGTGTGTGCCCCGTGCTCGGCGGACTCGAAGCGCACGGTGGTCACGGACCGGAAGGTGCCGCCCTCCTGCGCGCCGCTCAGGTCGAGGTCGATCTCGTACGAGTCCACGGTCAGCAGCTTCGCGCGCTGCTGCGCCTCTTCACGGGTCAGGTTCGTGCCAGGCACCCGGTCATCTCCTCCGTATACGACATACGACGTTTACGGTCATCCTTCCACGCTGCCCCTCAGCCGCGCACAGCACATTTCCACGGGCCGTCGCCGGCGATGCGCAGCAGGCCGGGGCCGGGTACGGGAGCGCTCACCCGCGTGTCGCCGATCTCGTTGACGAGCAGGTCCTGGTCCTCCTCGTCGTACTCCGGCTCCTGGGGCGGCCTGTGCTGGTGGACCGTGAAGTTGCTCTCGCCGCTGTGGAAGAAGTCCAGCACGCCGGCCGGTCCCTCGTAGACGACCAGGTCGTGGGCGACGCCCTCGATCCGGTCGGAGAAGCGGCGGGCGTGGGCCAGCGGCAGCACCCGCAGGGTCCACGGCGTGTCGGCCTCGACGCGCAGGCCGAGCGGGCGGTCCCGCGGGACCAGGGCGACCGTCCGGGCCTGGACGTCGTCCTCGTACGCCGTGAGGAGGAAGTCCACGCCCCGGCCGTACTCGTCGCAGGACTCGATGGTGGTGGAGATGGAGTTGCGCGACTCGATCTCGACGAGCACCCAGCCGGGCGGGATCGCCGGGTCGCAGCGGACGGTCTCCTTGCCGCGGCCCTGGTGGACGAAGGGCCGGAAGGTCCGCTCGTACGGCGGGCCGGCCGCCTGGAGGGCACCGTGCGGACCGGCAGGGCCCGGATGGCCCGCGGGGGCATCGGCACGGCCGGCGGCGGGGGGCGTGTGACCCGCGTACCCGGTCGGGGCGTACCCGGGGTCCGGGTGGCCGGCCTCGGGTGCCGCGTACCCGGGTGCCGCGTACCCGGGCGGGGCCGGCGCGGGGGCCGGGGGCGGCGGGGGAGTCCGCTCCACACGGATGCCGAAGTCCGTCGCCAGGCCCGCCAGGCCCGTGGCGTAGCCCTGTCCCACGGCGCGGAATCGCCAGCCGTCCGCCCGGCGGTAGAACTCGCCGAAGACGAACGCCGTCTCGGTGGTCGCGTCCACCACCGGGAAGTACGCCACGGACGCGCCCGTGGCGTCCGCGACCCGCATGTCCAGCTCCGGCACCCGGCCGAAGGTGCCGCCGTCGCAGGAGGCGGCCACCACGACCCGGTTCACCGAGGCTTCCACCCGGGACAGGTCGATCCACAGCCAGTCGGCGGCCGTCTCTCCCGCCGGGTCGGACTTGCCCATGTGGCGCACGGCGCCGGAGGGATGTACGCGCTGGTTGTAGAAGACGAGGTCGGCGTCGCCCCGCACCAGCCCGCCGCCGTCGAGCAGAAGCGCCGAGACATCGATGTCGGGGAGCCCCGGCCCGGTCCGCCAGCAGACGGCGACCTGGAGGGGGCCGGAGGCGGGCACCGGCAGATTGGCACCCTTGGGTATCTGCGTCATGGGCGGATCTTGTCACTTCAGGGCCCTGAATCGAACGCAATGACCGAATTCCGCCAGCGTCCTGTCACGTCCGCGCGGAGTCTGAACCCATGACCGCATCCACCGCACCCGCGGCCGCCGCACCCGCATCCACCGCACCCGCCGCGTCCGGCACGTCCACCGGGCCCGGCGCGTCCACCGGGCCCGGCGCGTCCGTATCCGTATCCGCATCCGCGTCCACGACGCCGGGGGCGCCCGCGTACACCGCCCGTCCCCTCGATCCCGCAGCGCTGGAGCAGCTGAGGGAGACGGACGACGCCGGGCGGACCTGCCGGCCGTACCCCGACCCGGAGGGCGGCGCCCCGCTGCGCTGCTGCCTGCGCCGCTCGGAGGCCGGGGAGCGGATCGCGCTCGTCTCGTACGCCCCGCTGCGCCGCTGGGCCGCCGGGACCGGGGCCAGGCCCGGTGCGTACGACGAGCAGGGGCCCGTCTTCATCCACGCCGACGCGTGCGACGGCCCGCGGGGCACGGGCTACCCCTTCAGCGGGCCGGGCGCGCTGCGCACCCTGCGCCGCTACGACGCGGAGGGCCGGATCGTCGGCGGCCGCCTCCTGGAGATCCCGGAGGCGGCCGGCCGGGCCGTCGAGGCGTTCGATCGGGCCCTCGCGGAAGCCTTCGCCGACCCGGCCGTCGCCCTGGTGCACGTCAGGGCCGTCGAGTACGGCTGCTTCCACTTCGAGGTCAGGCGCGTCAGGCGCTGAGCTCCCGGGCGACCAGCTCCGCGATCTGCACGGCGTTCAGCGCCGCGCCCTTGCGCAGGTTGTCGTTGGAGACGAAGAGGGCGAGGCCGTTGTCGACGGTCTCGTCCACGCGGATGCGGCCCACATAGGAGGCGTCCTTGCCGGCCGCCTGGAGCGGCGTCGGGATCTCGGAGAGCTCGACGCCCTCCGCGTCCTTCAGGAGCTCGTACGCGCGCTCGACGCTGATCGGGCGGTCGAAGCGGGCGTTGACCTGCAGGGAGTGACCCGAGAAGACCGGCACGCGGACACAGGTGCCGGACACCTTCAGCCCGGGGATCTCCAGGATCTTGCGGGACTCGTTGCGGAGCTTCTGCTCCTCGTCCGTCTCGAACGAGCCGTCGTCGACGATCGAACCGGCCAGCGGCAGCACGTTGAAGGCGATCGGACGCTTGTAGACGCCGGGCTCGGGGAACTCCACGGCCGCGCCGTCGTGGGTCAGCTCGGCCGCGCGCTCGGCGACCTGCTTGACCTGGCCGTCGAGCTCGGCGACGCCGGCCACGCCGGAGCCGGACACGGCCTGGTACGTGGTGGCCACCAGGGCGGCCAGGCCCGCTTCCTGGTGCAGCGGCTTCAGCACGGGCATCGCGGCCATCGTGGTGCAGTTCGGGTTGGCGATGATCCCCTTGGGGCGGTCCTTGACCGCGTGCGGGTTCACCTCGGAGACCACCAGCGGCACCTCGGGGTCCCGCCGCCAGGCGGAGGAGTTGTCGATCACCACGGCGCCCTGCGAGGCGACCTTCTCGGCGAGCGCCTTGGACGTGGCGCCACCGGCGGAGAAGAGCACGATGTCCAGACCGGTGTAGTCGGCGGTGGAGGCGTCCTCGACGGTGATGTCCTGGCCCTGCCACGTGATGGCGGACCCCGCCGAACGGGCGGAGGCGAACAGCCGCAGCTCGTCGACCGGGAAGTTCCGCTCGGCAAGGATCTTGCGCATGACCGTGCCGACCTGACCGGTGGCTCCGACGATTCCGACCTTCACGGGACTCCTCCATAGGTGCGTGCGACCTGCTGGTCGCTTCCATCATGCGTATGTTCCCGGTCGCCTTGTCCAATCCATTGTCCGAGGGACGGGACACACGGGACCGCCCGAGGGCGCTCCGCGGACGATGCGCACGGGCCCCACCTCGTCCGGCGGCACCCGCTCCCGCCCGGCGTCCGCGGGCTTCGTGCGGCCCTCGCCGGGCGGTGACGCACGAAAGGGCGGGCGCCCGGCCGGGCGCCCGCCCTCACTCCTGTGCCCCGGGTGCTACGGCGTGACCTTCTCGATCACGACGCTGCCGGTGCCCGCGGCGGTGCCGCGCGCGTTGAGCAGCCGCACCTCGCCGAAGAACTGCCGGCCCTCGGGGGCCGCGCCGTTCACCAGCACCTCGGCGGTGACCGGCGCGGTCGCGCCGTTCGCCAGGGTCACGGTCTTCGACTCGTCGACCGTGACCGTTCCGAGCGCGGACGAGAAGTACACGTCCTTGTAGTCGTACGTGGTCGAGCCGGAGGGCACCGCGTACCCGTCGACGACGATCGTGTACGTGCCGGCGGCCGGCTTGATCAGGGAGACGGACTCCTCCGAGTCGCCGTCCGCGGACTGGCCGACGGTCTGGCTGCCCTTGAGGACGGTCAGGTCCAGGTCGGCGGCCTTGTCCGAGGTGTTGCCGATGGCGACGTCGAGGCGCTCGACGCCCTCACCGACGGTGACGGTGGTGACCTGCTGCTCGTGGTTGGCGATGGTCGGGGCCCCGACCTTCGCGGAGCCCAGAGAGCCGCCCTTCAGCCTGCCGTCGATGGCGGCGAAGCCGTTGGTGACCTTCCACTCCACCGCGGCCGGCGTGCCGACCTTGGCCTCGGGGACCGTCTTCACGGCCGGGTCGAACGCGGCTCCCAGCAGCGTCACGTCCAGCTTGTACGGGTTGTCGAGGTCCGGCGACGTACGGCGCGACTCGACCTCGATCTCCCAGACGCCCGGCGCCGGGTCGGCGTACGAGCGCGCGTCCGGACGGCAGGTGTTGGCCGGGTTGTAGTGCGGGTAGCACAGGCTGGACGCGGTGTCCTCGACGGCCACACCGTAGGGGTGGATGGAGATGAACCGGGTCTGGCTCTTCTCCTTCAGCCCGCTGAGCGCGACTTCGAGGGTCTGGGCGCCCTGCGGGACGGTCACGAAGTACGACCTGTGGCTGTTGCGCTGCACCGAGCCGCTCGCCGAGAAGGCGTACCCCGGCTTCACCAGCTGCTGCGAGACGACCACGGTCGAGAGGATCTGCCGGTCGACGCCCTCGGTGCGCACGTCGTCCACTTCGAGGATGGCGCTGTGCACACCGGCGGTGCGGGCCTTGGCCGCGACCTTGACGGTGACCGGCTTGTTCAGCGGCAGCACCACCGAGCCCGAGCCGGGCAGGTCGAACGTGCCGTCGTTGTACTTCCAGTCCAGCTCGTGCCGCAGCGGACGGTCCGGGCCGGTCGTACGCGTGATCGTGACGTCGTAGAGCTTCTTCTGGCCTGTCTTGAGACCGCCCTCGCGGTCGTAGATGCCCGTGCCGGGCTTCTTCAGCTCCTGCTCCAGCGCGGTGTCGACGGGCGCGGCGACCGTGTACTCGTGCGCGGTCGCGCCGTCCTTGACCGACTGCCAGGCGTCCACGATGTCGATCAGGCCGGAGCCCTGCTCGTGCGCCGCGACACCGGGGATGCGGTTCGCGGTGCTGGTCAGCGCGGTGCGCAGGGTGAGCGGGGACAGCTCGATCTTCTTCTGCCTGGCGGCGGAGATCAACAGCGCGCTCGCGCCCGCCGCCTGCGGCGAGGACATCGAGGTGCCGTTGAGCATGCCGTACCCGGCGGGCAGCTTGTAGCCGGTCTCCGGGACGCCGGCGCCGGCCTGCCAGGTCGGGATGGTGTTCACGGCGGAGCCGGGCGCGGAGATCGTCGGGGTGAAGCCGCCGTCCTCACGCGGGCCGCGCGAGGAGAAGGGGAACATGGCGTACTTCTTCTGGACGCCCGAGGCGTAGTTCGACGCCCAGGTCTCCTTGGAGATCGCCGCACCCACCGAGATGACCTTGTCGGCCAGGCCGGGGTCGCCGATGGTGTTGATGCCCGGACCCTCGTTGCCGGCCGAGATGACCAGCTGGACGCCGTAGGTGTCGATGAGCCGGGTGTAGAGCGCGGCGCGGGCGTTGTCGCCGGAGTTGAGCGCCGGCAGTCCGCCGATGGACATGTTGATGATGTCCACACCACGGTTGACGACCAGGTCCGCCATGCCCTCGGTCAGCGCGGTGTTGGTGCAGCCGCCGGACCAGGTGCAGGCGCGCGAGGAGACGAGCTTGGCGCCGGGGGCGGCGCCGTTCATCCGGCCGCCGAAGAGGCCGTTGGCGGCGGTGATGCCGGCGACGTGGGAGCCGTGCGCGGACTCGACGACACCGATGTTGACGAAGTCGGCCTTCGCGCCGGCCGCGTTGTACTCGACGTCCTTGCGGATCTCGACCACGAACGGGATGCGCTCGGCGACCTCGGTCGCCGGGTCGTCCGTACCGAACCAGCCGACCTGGAAGCCGTCCTTGTAGGGCTTCATGGCCACGTCGTCGGTGAAGTCGGCGTTGCCGTTCAGGTCGAGGCGGACCGTGCCGGCCGCCGCGTCGTACAGCACACCCCACACGTCGGTGGTGTCGCCGTCCCGGTTGAGGTCGCCGGCCATGTCGCCGCCCTTGGTGGCGGCCTCCGCGAAGGTCTGGTACTTGTACGAGCCCGCCGGCGCGGTCCAGGTGCGGCCGGCCGCGGTGAACACCGGGCCGGTGACCTCGGTGGTCATGGCGCGCCAGGTGGCGTCCCCGTCCGTGACCGGGTCGGTGGCGGTGACCCAGTCGGTGATCTTGCGCTCGCCGGTGGTGGTCCTCTGCAGCGCCGGGTGGCCCAGGTCGACACCGGAGTCGAGGATGCCGATGGTCACCCCGCGGCCGTCGGCCTTCGGGTTCTTCTTGACGAAGTCGACCGCACCGGTCTCGAAGGACGGGTTGTACGGGTTCTTCGCCGGGGTCTTCGCGTCGGGCGCCGGGTAGGCGGTGGCCGACCCCGCCGCACCGGACCCGGCGGTGGTCCCCGCGTCGGGCGACGGGTCGTCCAGCACGATCTCGTGCTGGAGGTCGATGCCCTGGACGGAGGAGAGCTTGGCGGCCGCGGTGAGCGCGGTCTCCGCCGTGGCGGTGGGCAGCGTGGCGCGGACGTAGCCGAGCTTGTCGTACGTCGTGCCGAGCGTCGCGCCCTTGACGGCGTCCAGCTGGGCCGCGACCTGTTCGGTCTGGCCGGGGGCGGTGGCCACCATGACGGTGACGGTCTTCTCGCCGCCGGCCTCCGCCGCGGCCAGCCGCTCGGTGTCGGCGGAGCCCAGCTTGTCCGAGGTGCCCGCGGGGGCGGTCTTCGCCGGTGCGGTGCCGGCCGGATCGTCGGCGGCGAAGACCGGCGCGGAGCCGGCCGCGACCAGTGCGGCGACCAGGCCGGCCGCGGCGGCCACCCGGGCCGCGCGTCTGTGCCCGGGGATCGAGCTACCGGATATGGAGCTCTGGGATTCGGGGGTGGTCATCAGCATCCCTGTTTGTGAATGAAGGGGTCCGGAATTCGGTGCCGGATGACCGCTCACCCTTTCGTAAGTGGCGGTGGTTTGTGGAGGGTTGACGGAGGCGGGATGCGGTCATGGCGTACATCCGCCATTGCGGGATGTACGCCATGAAGAACAAACCGGCCCTTACGGCCCGTCGGTCATCGCCTTCGGGGCCGGGGCCGGGGCCGGTGCCGGCGGTGGTGACGCCGGTGACCTGTGGGGACTCCCCCGCATGCTCAACCTTCCTTGGCGCGGGCGTAGTGCCGGGACGCCTTGGCGCGGTTGCCGCACACCGCCATCGAGCACCAGCGCCGGGTGCCGTTGCGCGAGGTGTCGAAGAAATGCAGGATGCACGCCTCGTGCGCGCAGGAGCGGATCCGGTCGGGAGCCGTCCGCAGCAGGTCGAGGTAGTTCCGCGCGGCCGTCCAGCCCGGACCCCAGGACGGATCGGCGAACTCGGCCTCCTCGCCGGGGCCTTCCGGGGTGAGCGTGGCCCGGATGCGGCCATGGGCGAGGACCCCGTTCAGCCGGGCGGCGGCCTCGGGGTCCCCGGGCGAGCCGACGACGGCGGCCAGTGCCTCGCGGGCGGCGACCAGGTGCTCCAGGGTCGGCGCGTCGGCGCGGAACCGCCCGTCGAGACCGTTGCCCGCCAGCCAGATCGCCGCCCCGCGGACATCGGTGAGCAGGTCCTGGCGCACGCCCTCCATGTTCCAGCGGGTGTTGAGCAGGTCCAGGGAGACCGGCTCGCCGACCAGGGGACGCGGATCGGGCCCGGGGGTGGTCATCCGTGCGGTCTCCTTCGGGTCACTCCCCCTTGCTAACCCCTCAATCGTACGTGAGTGGTTGACCACCTCATGTCTAACCCCTAAAGTCGCATTCAGCGGTTAGAACTCCGACGAGAGGGATACGGCATGACGGCGATCAGCACGCTGCGCACCGGACACATCGGCCTCAACGTGACGGACATGGGGAGGTCCCTCGCCTTCTACGGCGACGTCCTCGGCTTCGAGGTGCTCGGCGAGGGCAAGGAGGACGGCAGGCGGTACGCCTTCCTCGGCCAGGAGGGCCGGCTCGTCCTCACCCTCTGGCAGCAGGCGGACGGCGGCTACGACCCGGCCGTCGCCGGACTGCACCACCTGGCCTTCGAGGTCGGGACCATGGACCGGGTCAGGGAGGCCGAGGCCGTGCTGAAGGCGCACGGCACCGCGTTCGCGTACGACGGCGTGGTCGCCCACCGCGAGGGCGCGGCCTCCGGCGGGATCTTCTTCCGCGACCCCGACGGCACCCGCCTGGAGATCTACGCCCCGACCGGGGCCGAAGAGGCGTCCGCACCCGTCGAGTCCGCGCCCACCTGCGGCTTCTTCTAGGAGGGCGGCGCCCATGAACGGTCCGTACCACGAAGGATCACTGGCCGTGCAGCGCCGGGTCGGCGTCCGTGGGCCCGCCGACCACGTCGGCCGGTCCATCGGCGCCGGCATCCGGCCGGTCGCCGCCGCGTTCCTGGAGCTCCAGCCCATGCTGGTGATCGGTGCGGCGGACCCCGACGGCCGGGTCTGGAGCTCCCTGCTCACCGGGGCGCCCGGCTTCGTACGGGCCACCGGGCCGCACACGGTCTCGGTGGCCGGCGGCGTGGCGGACGGCGACCCGCTCGCCGTGGCCCTCGCGGGGACGGCCGGGGCCGGAGGGCCCGAGCGGGCAGGTCCCGAGCGGGCCGGGGGGCCGGAGCGGGCCGGTCCGGCGCACGAGCACGGAGCGCGGGCCGATCCCCTTCCCGTCGGGACCATCGCGCTCGACCCGCGCACCCGTCGCCGGATGCGGCTCAACGGCACCGCGCGGCCGAGTCGGCGGGGCCTGGTCGTCGAGGCGGCTGAGGTGTTCTCCAACTGCCCCAAGTACCTGCAGAGACGGGAGCTGTTGGCGGCCGCCCCGGAGGCTCCGGCAGGTGCCGTACGCCACGGCGGCCGGCTCACCCCCGGCCAGGCCCGGTTCGTCGGCGCCGCCGACACCTTCTTCATCGCCACCGTCGGCCCGGACGGCGCCGACGCCAGCCACCGCGGCGGCAACCCCGGCTTCGTACGCGTCACTTCGCCCACCGGGCTGCACTGGTCCGACTACCCGGGCAACGCGATGTTCCTGACCCTCGGCAACCTGGAGACCGATGCCCGTGCCGGGCTGCTCTTCCTCGACTGGAGCACCGGCGCCACGCTCCAGCTCAGCGGTACCGCCCGCGCCGAGTACTCCGGCGAGGGCAGGACGGTCCACTTCACGGTCGACCGGGTCGTGGAGCGCGAGGGGGCCGGTCCGCTGCGTTGGTCCGCACCCGAGTACTCACCGGCCAACCCGGATTAACCTCCTTGTATGAACAGAAGGTTGAGGGTCGCGGCCTATGCCGTGTGCGTCCGGGACGGCCGGATCCTGCTGGCCCGGGGCACCGCGGCCGACGGCTCCAAGGAGTGGACCCTGCCCGGCGGCGGCATGGACCACGGGGAGGACCCGTTCGACACCGTCGTGCGCGAGGTGGAGGAGGAGACCGGCTACACCGCCGTGGTGACCGCCCTCCTCGGCCTCGACACGAAACGGCTCCGCCTTCCCGGGAGGTTCGGCGCCACCACCGACTTCCAGAGCCTGCGCATCCTCTACGAGGGCCGGATCACCGGCGGTGAACTGCGCCCCGAGGCCGACGGCACCACCGACCTCGCCGCCTGGCACCCGCTCGACGAGGTGCCCTCCCTCGCGCGCATCGGGCTGGTCGACACCGCCCTGCGGCTGTGGCGCGAGCGGCCTCCCGAGGGCCGTGCCCCTCGAAACGGCTGAAAACCGCTCAACCTTCACGGACTTGTCAACGCTCCGCACCCCACCTGAGTCCTGGACAACGACCGCACCATCAGCGACGGCGGGCACAGCGGGAGCGGCGACCGCGCACACCCACACGGTGGCGCCGGCCCGCGGCCCGCGAGCGGCCAACGCCGTCGCACTCGACGAGGGAGCTCAGGATGTCCGTACAAGCGGTACGACCGGTCCGGACGGCGCTGGCGGCGGCCGTGACGGCGGCGGCGGTGACCGTCACCGTGTTCGCGGGCGGCCCCGCCACGGCGGCCGACGGAAAGGCCGGCGGGGAGCACCGCGGGACGCAGGAGGCGATCGACGCGGTCGTCCGGGCCGGGGTGCCCGGCATGCTGGTCCAGACCCAGGACCGGCGCGGCACCTGGAACGGTACGGCCGGGGTCGCCGACCGCCGGACGGGACGCGAGCGCCTGCCGCAGGACCGCTACCGGGTCGGATCCATCACCAAGACCTTCGTCGCGACGGTGCTGCTGCAGCTGGAGGCCGAGGGACGGCTGGACCTGGACGACCCGGTGGAGCGGTGGCTGCCCGGCGTCGTGCGCGGGAACGGCCACGACGGCCGGAAGATCACTTTGCGCCAACTGCTCAACCACACCAGCGGCGTCTACAACGTCACCGCCGACCCGGGCTTCCAGAAGAAGGTCTTCGGCCCCGACTTCCTCCGGCACCGCTACGACACCTGGACGCCGGGGCAGCTGGTGGCCCTGGCCATGACCCACGAGCCGGACTTCGCACCCGGCACGGACTGGCGCTACTCCAACACCAACTACGTCCTCGCCGGAATGGTCGTCGAGAAGGCCGCCGGCCGCCCCTACGCCAAGGAGGTCGAGCGCCGCATCCTCAAGCCGCTCAAGCTGCGCGCCACCAGCCTCCCCGGCACGGACGCCCGCATGCCCTCGCCGAGCGGGCGGGCGTACTCGACGCTGGGGGTGCAGGGCCCCGAGGCGAAGATCCACGACGTCACCGAGCTGAACCCGTCCATCGCCGGAGCGGCCGGGGAGATGATCTCGAACTCCGCGGACCTCCAGCGCTTCGTCCAGGCGCTGATGAAGGGGAGACTGCTGCCGCCGCGGCAGATGAAGGAGCTCACGGACACCGTAGCGACGGGGGACGAGGGTTCGCCGACCCGCTACGGGCTGGGCCTCATGTCCCAGAAGCTGAGCTGCGGCAAGGAGGTGTGGGGGCACACCGGGGGCATACACGGCTCCGGTTCCGGCATGATGACCACCCGCGACGGCCGCCATTCGCTGGCGCTGAACGTCAACGGCGACTGGGCGGGTGACACCGACGCGGTCGTGGAGGCCGAGTTCTGCGGCTGACCCCTCATCGGGGCTGCACGACCACGTACGCGGCCGGCGGCCGGTCACCCGCGGCCATCAGCGCCGTCCGGACGACGACCGCCTGCTGCTCCTGGGCGTCCCGCAGCTTGCGGGGCGTGGTGTGCACGACCGTGATGCCGAGCCGCTCCAGCTGCTCGCGCTTGCGCGTGTACTCGGACCACATCGCGTCGTCGTCCTGACGGGGCGCCCGGGTGTCGAGCTCCAGGGCGACGGCGTGGTCGGGCCAGTACGCGTCCACGCCGCCGAGGTGCGGGCCGCCGGGCACCCGCAGGTCCACGTTCCACAGCGGGTCCGGCAGCCCGTGCGCCCGCACCATCTCGTACAGCCGGTCCTCGGCCAGCGACCGCCCCTCGGCGAGCAGTGAGTCGACGGCGTCCACCACATGGGGGCGGGACAGCAGCCGGGCCCGGTTCAGCTCCAGCACCACGGCGGCCGGCTCGCAGTGGCCGCCGCGTACCGCCTCGGTCAGCAGACGGCGCACCGCGTGGGCGTCCGTCAGAGGGCCGACCGTGTCCGCGAGGGCCCGCGCCACCGGCGCCACCGGCAGGTCGGTGACCTCCACGGGCGCGGGCAGCTCGGTGGCGCGGACGATCCGGACGAAGCCGGTCGACCGCAGCCTCCGGGTACGCGGCACCAGGACGTCGATCCGGTCCAGGGACGGCAGCGGGGGAGCCGACGGGAAGCGGTACAGCGCCAGCGCGGCCGGCCCGGTGATCAGCGCCTGGCCGTACCCGGCCCCGCCGGTCCCCTCGCCCGCACCGGCCTCCGCGCCCTGCCCCGAGCCGTCCCCCGAACCGTCCTGGACCGGCGGCCTGCCGGCGTACAGCAGCGCGGCGTGCAGCCGCTCCTCGCTGGTGGGCATGCCGGGATGCAGGAGGTACACCCCCGGCAGCAACTGCTGCCAGGGCCCGCCGGCCCGGCACTGCGCCGCGGCCTCGGCGGCCGGCACGCCGTGCGCCCGCAACCGCGCGGCGGACAGCACCCGTCGGCGCACATCGGCGAGGCGCGAGAGGTGGGAGAGGGGGAGGGGGGAGAGCGGGGCGTCGTTCTTCATGGCCCGGGGATTCCCGCCGACCGCACCCCCGCTAACCGCTGTTACACGTCCGTCGACAATCCGGGACATCCCCGTCCTAAAGTACGGGCGTTCGAATGCCGATCAGGGGCTTCGGAAAGGCACCCCGGGGCGCCGCGCCCGGATCCGGCCGGGGGCCCCGGAAGGCCCGCGGCCCCGCCCCGGATCCCGGCCCCGCCCCGGATCCGGGGGGCGGGGGCCCGGAAGAACCCGGGCCCCCGGCCGGAACGGTTCAGCCGGCCGCCGCGTCGCAGGCCTGGGCCCGCAGCGAGCGGGCCAGGTCGTCGCTCGCCTCCAGCACCAGGCGGCGCAGCGCCGGCGCCGCGGAGGCGTGGGCGGAGAGCCACGCCTCCGCGGCCGCCGACGTCCCCTCGTGGTCCTGGAGGCTCGGGAACATCCCCCGGACCACGTCCATCCCGATCTGGATGGAGCGCTCCGCCCACACCCGCTCGATGGCCTCGAAGTACTTCGCGGCGTAGGGCGCCAGCAGCTCGCGCTGCGAGGGCTGGGCGAAGCCCCCGATCGTGGCCTCCACCAGCGCGTTCGACAGCGCGTCCGACTCCACGACCTGCGCCCACGCCTGCGCCTTGACCGCCGCCGACGGGCGGGCGGCGAGACAGCGCACCTGATGGCGCTTGCCCGACGCCGTGGCGTCACGGGCCAGTTCCGCTTCGATCGCCGACTCGTCCGCCCGGCCGTGCGCGGCCAGCGGCTCCAGCAGCGACCAGCGCAGCTCCTGGTCGACCTCCAGGCCGTCGATCTTCGCCGTGCCGTCCAGCAGCCCCTCCAGCAACTGGAAGTCCGCCGCGGTGGCCGCCGTCGCCGCGAAGAACCGGGCCCACGTCAGCTGGTGCTCGCTGCCGGGCTCCGCCAACCGCAGCTCCCGCAGCGCCCCGCCCGCCAGCAGCCGGCCGCCCTCCTCGCGCCACGCGGGCGCCGCGTAGTGCACGAGCGCCGTCCGCGCCCAGGCGTGCAGCATCTGAAGGACCCCGATGTCGGACTCCCGGCCCGCGAAGTCCAGCACCAGCGACACGAAGTCCCGCGCCGGCATCAGCGCGTCACGGGTCAGGTTCCACAGCGCCGACCAGCACAGCGCGCGCGCCAGCGGGTCGGTGACATCGCCCAGGTGCGTCCGCAGCGTCCGCAGCGAACCCTCGTCGAAACGGACCTTGCCGTACGTCAGGTCGTCGTCGTTGACGAGTACCAGCGCCGGCCGCTCCGCGCCCACCAGCTCCGTCACCACCGTGCGCGTACCGGTGATGTCGACCTCCGCGCGGGCGTAGCGCACCAGCTCGCCGGCCTCCAGGCGGTACAGCCCGACCGCGGCCCGGTGCGGGCGCGGCTCCCCGCCGTCCTGGAGCACGGCCAGCTCGGTGATCCGGTCACCCGCGTCGTAGGTCACCACCGGCGTCAGGGAGTTGACCCCCGAGGTCTCCAGCCAGGAGCGCGACCAGGACCTCATGTCCCGGCCGGACGTCTCCTCCAGCACGGACAGCAGGTCGGCCAGGGTCGTGTTGCCGTACGCGTGCCGCTTGAAGTAGCGCCGGGCGCCCTCCAGGAACGCCTCCCGGCCCGCGTACGCGACCAGCTGCTTCAGCACCGCCGCGCCCTTGGCGTACGTGATGCCGTCGAAGTTGAGTTTGGCGTCCTCCAGATCGCGGATGTCGGCCGTGACCGGATGCGTCGACGGCAGCTGGTCCGCCCGGTACGCCCACGCCTTGCGGTTGTTGGCGAAGGTCACCCAGCCGTTGGTGAACCGGGTCGCCTCCACCATCGAGAAGGTGCCCATGAAGTCCGCGAACGACTCCTTCAGCCACAGGTCGTCCCACCACTTCATGGTGACCAGGTCGCCGAACCACATGTGGGCCATCTCGTGCAGGATGACGTTCGCCCGGCGCTCGTACGCCGCCTGCGTCACCTTGCCGCGGTAGATGTACTCCTCGCGGAAGGTCACCATGCCCGGGTTCTCCATGGCGCCGAGGTTGTACTCGGGAACGAAGGCCTGGTCGTACTTCCCGAAGGGGTAGGGATAGTCGAAGTTGTCGTGGAAGAAGTCCAGCCCCTGCTTGGTGATCAGGAAGACGTCGTCCGCGTCGAAGTGCCTGGCCAGTCCCTTGCGGCACATGGCGCCCAGGGGGATCTCCAGGTCACCCCGCCGGTAGGTGTCCGTCACATGGTGGTAGGGGCCGGCCACGACCGCCGTGATGTACGTGGAGATCGGCGCCGTCGGCGCGAACCGCCAGACCCCGCCCTCCCGGCTCTCCTCGGCGCCGTTGCTCCACACCGTCCAGCCCTCGGGTGCCGTCACCTCGAAGCGGAACGGGGCCTTGAGGTCCGGCTGCTCGAAGTTGGCGAACACGCGCCGGGCGTCCGCCGGCTCGTACTGGGTGTAGAGGTAGACCTCGCCGTCCTCCGGGTCGACGAACCGGTGCATGCCCTCACCGGTCCGGCTGTACGCGCACTGCGCGTCCACGACCAGGACGTTCTCGTCGGCGAGGTCGTCGAGCGCGATCCGCGCGCCGTCGAAGACGACCGCCGGGTCCAGCTTCCGCCCGTTCAGCGTGACCGCGTTCACGGCCGGGGCGACCAGGTCGGCGAAGGTGGCGGAGCCCGGCGCGGTCCGGCGGAACCGGATCGTCGTCACCGACCGGAACGTGCGCTGTTCCGCCTCGCTCTCGCCGATCGCCGACCGGAGGTCGAGCGCGACCTCGTACGCGTCGACGGACAGCAGTTCGGCCCGCTCGCGGGCCTCGTCGCGGGACAGGTTCTCACCGGGCACGGGCACTCCTTCGTGTCTCGTTGGTCAGCGAAGATCCTCCCACGGGGCGCGCACTGACGTGCGGTCCCCGGGAATGCCTCCGATCGCCCGTGACGTTCCCCGCAGACAAGCGCAGGCACGGCACCGAGGAGAGAGATGTCCGAGAGCAGGACCACCGCCGATTTCTGGTTCGACCCGCTGTGCCCGTGGGCCTGGATCACCTCCCGCTGGATGCTGGAGGTGGAGAAGGTCCGTCCGGTCGACGTGCGGTGGAACGTGATGAGCCTCGCCGTCCTCAACGAGAACCGGCTGGACGAGCTGCCCGCCGAGTACGCCAAGACGATGTCGACCGTGGCGTGGGGCCCGGTCCGGGTCGTCGTCGCGGCCCGGCAGCTGCACGGCGACGAGGTGGTCGGCCCGCTCTACACCGCGCTCGGCACCCGTTTCCACGTCGAGGGACTGGGCCTGACCCGCGAGGCCGTCGTGGCCGCCCTGGAGGACGTCGGCCTGCCCGCCGAGCTCGCCGAGTACGCCGACAAGGACACGTACGACGGCGAGCTGCGCGTCTCGCACAAGGCAGCCATCGACAAGGTCGGCGAGGACGTCGGGACACCGGTCATAGCCGTCCCGGGCGCGGACGGCGAGCAGGTCGCCTTCTTCGGCCCGGTCGTCACCCCGGCCCCCAAGGGCGAGGCCGCGGGCCGGCTGTGGGACGGCACACTGCTGGTGGCCTCGACGCCCGGCTTCTACGAGATCAAGCGCACCCGTACGCAGGGTCCCGTCTTCGGCTGACCGGCTGACCGGCGGGCGCCAGGGCGCGCCGGAGCGAACAGACGGCCCCCCGCGAGTCCTGTCCTCGCGGGGGGCCGTCCTTCAGCCGCCTGCCCGGTGAAGGTTGAGAAGACGATCACGAGCAGGACGTCATCGCGTCACCCGGTCACGGGGTGATGAGCGGCGTGCGCTCCTTGGCCGCGGCGTAGCGCCTGGCCACGTCCTGCCAGTTGACGACCTGCCACATCGCCTCGATGAAGTCCACCTTCTGGTTCTTGTACTGGAGGTAGAAGGCGTGCTCCCAGGCGTCGAACACCAGGATCGGCACCGAGCCCTGGCCGACGTTGCCCTGGTGGTCGTAGACCTGCTCGACGATGAGGCGGCCGCTGACCGGCTCGTACGCGAGCACGCCCCAGCCGGAGCCCTGGGTGGTCGCGGAGGCCTTGGACAGCTGCGTCCTGAACTTGGCGAACGACCCGAAGGACGCGGCGATGGCGTCGGCCAGCTCTCCGACACCGTCGGCGGCCAGCGGCTCGCCACCGCCGCCGTTCTTCCGGCCGGTCATGTTGTGCCAGTAGATCGAGTGCAGGATGTGGCCGGAGAGGTGGAACGCGAGGTTCTTCTCCAGGCCGTTGATCGAGCCCCACTGCTCCTTGTCGCGCGCTTCCTCAAGCTGTTCGAGGGTGTCGTTCGCCCCCTTGACGTAAGCGGCGTGGTGCTTGTCGTGGTGCAGCTCGATGATCTGCGGATTGATGACCGGGTCGAGCTCCGCGTAGTCGTACGGAAGTTCAGGAAGTGTGTAGATCGCCATGTCCGAGCCCTCCGACTGCTTATTGCACATCTTATGCAGGTGCAGGCTAACAGCAGTAGTGTCGGAAGGTGATCAGCCCTGGGGCCGCGCGTCGCGGGCGGTGGCCGCGAGGTCGGGGAAGTCGGTCACCACCGCGTCGACGCCCCGGTCGTAGTGGCGCGCGTACTCGGTGAAGGCGTCGCCGAAGGCGTGCGGGTCCGTGCCGCGCCGCAGGTCGGCCGGCAGGTACTGGTTCTCGGCGCGGAAGGTGTGGGCGCCGACCCTCAGGCCCGCCGCGTGCGCGTCCGCCAGCAGTGTGGAGGGCGGCACCAGGGACGACTTGTCGGCTCCGATCCACCGCGCGTAGCGGGCGATGGCGCGGAGCCCGGACGGCGTCGCCATTTCCCGGTACGTCAGGTCGTGGCCGTACGGCCCGCCGCTTGTGCCGAGGGCCTGCCACAGCGGCACGCCCACCCGCTCGCCGGCGATCCGCAGCAGACTGGACGGTTCGAAGGACTGGATGACGCACTCGTGCGCGCCGAGCCGGTTGCGGCGGACGGCGTCGGCGAGGACCGGTTCCAGGGGCAGCCCGACCGAGCGGAAGTACGTCGGGTGCTTGGTCTCGGGGAAGACGCTGACCGTGCGGCCGTGGCCGCGCGAGAGCCGGCGCGCCAGGTCGACGACCTCCTGGAAGGTGAGGATCTGCTGGCGCCCGTCGTGGACGGTGTTGCGGTCCCGTACGAGGGGGAGGCGTTCGACCGCCCGCAGGGTCTTCAGTTCGGCGAGGGTGAAGTCCTCGGTGAACCAGCCCGTGACGGCCCGGCCGTCGACGGTCCTGGTGGTGCGGCGGCCGGCGAACTCCGGGTGGCGGGAGACGTCGGTCGTGCCCGAGATCTCGTTCTCGTGGCGCGCCACCAGTTGGTGGTCCTTGGTGGAGACGAGGTCCGGTTCGATCCAGTCGGCGCCCGTCTGCACGGCGAACGTGTAGGAGGCGGCGGTGTGTTCGGGCCGCCAGCCGGCGGCGCCGCGGTGGCCGATCACGAGCGGTGCGCGCGGGGCGGGCCGGTCGTCGGGGCGCCCGTCGCGGGCGACCGCTCCGGCCGGAGCGGTGGCGGTGGCGGACAGGGCGGCGGTGGCGCCCGCCGCGAGGAGTACCGAACGTCGTCTCATGCCCGGACGGTAGGCGGCGGGGGCCGCCGGGGCGCGGACACTTCACGCCCTGTGCGGACGCTCTTCACCCGCCCGTACCCGGTTCCGCCCGTGCCGGAAGCCGCCCGTACGGGAGGACGGGCGGGGCCCCCGGTGTGTCGCACACCGGGGGCCCGCCCAGGACGGTCGTCAGTCCTTGCCGGCCGTTCCGGCCGGAGCGGCCTGCGGGGTGACCTCGGCAGTCGCCGCGGACTTCTCCTTGCGCCGCTGTACGAGGTACCCGATCACCGCGAGCCCCAGGGTCAGCAGGCCCGTGGCGTACAGCTGGTGCCGCGTGCCCTCCTCGCGGAACATCAGGACGAAGATCGCCGCCATGCCGGCCAGCGCCACGCACGTCAGGTACGGGAAGGCCCACATCCTCACGACCAGCTTCTCGGGCGTCTCGCGCTCGGTGCGCCGGCGCAGCACCAGCTGCGAGACGGCGATGAAGATCCAGACGACCAGGATGATCGCGCCGATCATGTTGAGCAGCCAGACGAAGACGTCGTCGGGGCGCCAGTAGCTCAGCAGCACGCAGAAGAACCCGATGACGGACGACGTCAGGACGGCGACGCGGGGGACCCCGCCGGAGATCCTCCCGAGTGCCTTGGGGCCCTGACGGCGTGCCACCAGGGAGTTGGCCATGCGGGAGGCGCCGTAGATGTTGGCGTTCATCGCGGAGAGCAGTGCGACCAGCACGACGACGTTCATGATCTCGCCGGCGGCCGGGATGCCCAGGTGGTCGAGCGTGGCGACGTACGGGCCCTTCTCCGCGACGGCCTTCTCGGTCCAGGGGAGCAGTGTGACGACGACGGCCATCGAGCCGATGTAGAAGACGCCGATCCGCCACATGGCGGTCCGTACGGCCTTCGCGACACCCTGCACCGGGTGCTCGGACTCGGCCGCCGCGATGGTGACCGTCTCCAGGCCGCCGTACGCGAACACGGAGGCGAGGAGGCCGACGATCAGGCCCTCGGAGCCGTTGGGCAGGAACCCGCCCTGGCCGGTGAGGTTGGCCGTGCCGGGGGCGTCGGTGCCGGGCAGCACACCCGCGATCGCCAGGACGCCGATGCCCAGGAAGAGGACGATGGCGCCGACCTTGAGCGCGGCGAACCAGAACTCGAACTCGCCGAAGTTCTTCACCGCCGCCAGGTTGGTGACCGTGAAGACCACCATGAACAGGGCGACCCAGATCCATGAGGGCGTGCCGGGGAACCAGCCGACCATGATGTTCGCGGCGCCGATGCCCTCCAGACCCACCGCCACGCAGAGCAGGAACCAGAACGACCAGCCCGCGGTGAAGCCCGCCCAGGGGCCGAGCGCCCGCTCGGCGTGCACCGAGAAGGAGCCGGACGCCGGGTTGGCCGCCGACATCTCGCCCAGCATGCGCATCACGAGCATGACGAGGGCGCCGGAGAGCGCGTAGGCGAGGACGATCGCCGGGCCGGCGGCGGCGATGGCCGTGCCGGAGCCCACGAAGAGGCCGGCGCCGATGACACCGCCGAGGGCGATCATCGAGAGATGGCGTTGCTTGAGGCCGTGCGAGAGCGGGGAGTCGGGAGGGGAGTCGTTCTTCGTCGGCTCCGCCGACGCGGGCGCGGAAGTCCGGGACATGGGCGTGCCCTGTTCAGTAGCTGAGACGGGGTGCGGGTGCGGCCCACGGTCCGGGCCGGCCCACAGTCTGTTGCGGGGCACCGCTCACAGGGAATGACCGACCGCTATACGGACACCGTGCTCACACAATGTGAAGATCTGTACACACTATCGTCACATTCGGCGGGCGCGCAGTTCGCGTGCCCCCGCCACCAGGAGCACGGTCCCGGTCGCCGCGGCCGACCACAGCACCTGGGGCCGTGACCCCTCGTCGGTCAGCATCAGCACCAGCACGGCGCCCATCGCGGCCAGTGCCGTCCAGGTCAGCCAGGGAAAGCCCCACATGCGCAGGGTCAGCAGCTCGGGCGTCTCCCGTTCGATGCGCCGGCGCAGTCGCAACTGGGAGACGGCGATCAGGCTCCACACGAACAGCAGCACCGCGCCGACCGCGTTCAGCATGTAGAGGAAGACGGAATCCGGCCACTTCAGATTGAGCAGGACGGAGACGAAGCCGAACGCCACCGATGCCAGCACGGCCCGGCGCGGCACCCCGCCGCCCGACACCTTCAGCAGGCCCCGGGGCGCCTCGCCCCGCTCCGCGAGGGAGAAGACCATCCGCGACGAGCCGTACAGATTGGCGTTGAGCGCGGACAGCAGGGCCACGAAGATGACGACGTTCATGATCTCGCCGGCCGCCGGAACCCCGATGGAGTCCAGCACGGCGACGTACGGGCTCTTCCCCGGCTCCATCGACGTCCACGGCAGCAGCGTCACGATCACCAGCATCGAGCCGATGTAGAAGAAGAGGATGCGCCATACCGCGCTGCGCACCGCGCGGGCGACGTTGCGCGCCGGGTCCTCGGACTCGGCGGCCGCGATCGTCACGACCTCCAGCCCGCCGAAGGCGAACACGACCGCGAGGACACCGGAGACCACGCCGTCCCAGCCGTTGGGCAGGAAACCGCCCTGCCCGGTCAGGTTGGCCATGCCCACCGGGTCCGTCTCGGGCAGCACGCCCAGGACGGCCAGCACGCCGAGGACGAGGAAGAGGACGATGGCGCCGACCTTGAGCGCGGCGAACCAGAACTCGAACTCGCCGAAGTTCTTCACGGCCGCCAGGTTGGCGGCCGTGAAGACCACCATGAAGATCAGCACCCAGGCCCACTGCGGGACGGCCGGCACCCAGCCCGCGGCGATCCCCGCCGCGCCGGTCGCCTCCACCGCGAGCACGACCACCAGCAGGAACCAGTAGAGCCAGCCCACGGACAACCCCGCCCAGCGGCCCAGGGCGCGCTCCGCGTGCACCGAGAAGGCCCCCGAGGCCGGCATGGCCGACGACATCTCGCCGAGCATCCGCATGATCAGCATCGCGAGGGTGCCCGCGATCAGGTACGACAGGACGATGCCGGGCCCGGCGACCGCGATGCCGGCGCCCGAGCCGACGAACAGCCCGGCGCCGATCACCCCGCCCAGGCCGAGCATCGTCAGATGGCGCTGCTTCAGTCCGTGGGACAGGGGCTCGGACTCCGGGGCCGACGGCGTGGGCGGGGCGTCGTGCATGGCGCTCGTGCTCTCCGGGGGTCTCCGGGGTTTGGAAGGACCCCACAGTCTCTCCGCAGAAGGCCCCCTGGCGCAAAAGGGGCCGTCCACCCGGTCTGGCTCGTGACGAGGGTCACGTCCCATGACGCTTACCGGGCGGGCTTTGTCTGAACTCCACCAAGTGCCTGACCGTCGCTTTGTCATCGGCTGACGGTGATCGAGCGTTCACTCGTGGGCTACGGTCGGCCTGTTCCCAACTGCCCTCACCCCGCGGAGAACCGATGAGCACTGCTGCCGCCCCCATCCGTACCGGAGCGGTCCTCGCCGACCTGCTGCCCGCCAGCCGCACCCGCGACATCGCGCTCGTCGTCGGCGGCGCCGCGCTCACCGGTATCGCCGCCCAGATAGCCCTGCCGGTGCCGGGCTCGCCCGTCCCGGTCTCCGGCCAGACCTTCGCGGCCCTCCTCGTCGGCACCGCGCTCGGCGCCCGCCGCGGCTTCCTCTCCCTCGCGCTGTACGCGGTGGTCGGCATGGCCGGCGTGCCGTGGTTCGCCGAGGCCAACTCCGGCTACACGATGCCGTCCTTCGGCTACATCCTCGGCATGCTGCTCGCCGCCACCGTCGTGGGCGCCCTCGCGCGCCGCGGCGCCGACCGCTCGGTCCTGCGCACGGCGGGCACCATGGCGGTCGGTTCCCTGATCATCTACGCGGTCGGCGTCCCCTACCTGGCCCTCGCCACCGGGATGACGCTGACGCAGGCGATCGCCGCGGGTCTGACGCCCTTCCTGATCGGCGACGCCCTCAAGGCCGCCCTCGCGATGGGCGCCCTGCCCACCGCGTGGAAGCTCATCGGCCGCAAGGGCTGACCGGGTGGCTCACTGAGCCGCCGTCAGCTCCTCCTGAAGAGGTTCGCCGGGTCGTACCGCTCCTTGACCACGGCGAGCCTCTTCTCCGTCTCCGGGTCGTACAGCCCCCGCGTACGGTCCCCGGCCGCGAAGGTGAAGTTGAGCGAGCGCCCCACGGCCGACGGCCCGAGCGCCGCGAACACCTCCTCGTACCGGGCGCGCACCGCCTCCACGGCGGTGCCGTCCAGCCCCGACAGCACCCGCACCAGGAACCGGGCGTCACGGTGCGGGACCGCGTTGGGGTGGCGCCGGGCGAGCGCCCCGCCCAGGTGGTTGATCTGGGTCACCGTCCACACCGGCGACCGCGGGCCGGTCAGGGCCAGCAGCGTCCGCGCCGACCCCGCGTCCAGGTCCCGCATCATCAGACTGTCGCCGTAGTAGGCGTGGGGCCGCTCCGGGTCGTTGTGGATCGTCGGCGACTCGCCGTACGCCATCTCCCGCATCGAGTCCGCCACCGCCGGGCCGATCGCCCGCAGGGGCGCCACAAGCCGTTCGCCCTCCTCGGCGCTTCCGCTGTACGCGACGCGGATCGACGCCGTGTAGCGTCCGCGCAGCTGCGCGGGGAGGAACGGCAGGTCCGGGCAGACCATGACGCCGATCGACGACGTCAGCTCCTCCGGCACGGTCCGCGTCCACTCCAGATACGTCCGCACCGCCTCGTCGACCCGGTCGTCGGCGAACATCAGCGAACCGCCGTAGAGCCGGGTGACCGGCACCAGGCCCACCTCCATGGCGGTGACCACCCCCAGGCGGTGCCCGCCCCCGAGCAGGGCCCAGTGGAGCTCGGGCTCGCTGCGCGCGCTCGTCGTCCGCAGTTCGCCGTCGGCGGTGACGACCTCCAGGGCGCGCACATGGTCGGCGGTGTAGCCGAACTGCCGCGCCAGCAGTCCCAGACCGCCGCCCAGGGTGTACCCGACCGCGCCGACATCGGGCGCGGAACCGTTCAGCGGGGCCAGCCCGTGCGGCGCCGCCGCCTCGGCGACCCGGCTCCAGCGGACCCCGGCCTCGATCCGGGCGGTCCGCGCGGCCGGGTCGACGCGCACCCCGTCCATGCGGCGGGTGGTGACGAGGACGCCGCCCTCGGACGCGCCGGGCAGCCCGTGCCCGGTGGCCTGCACCGCGAGGGGCAGACCGCGCCCGGCGGCGTACCGGACCGCGGAGCGCACCTCGTCGGTGTGGGCGGCCCCGACGACCAGAGCGGGCCGGAACCTGAAACCGGTCTGGAAGCCGGCCACCTCCTCGTCGTATCCGGCGTCCGCGGGACGCAGGACGACGGCGGCGTCCGGCCCCGAGGGGGTCTCGCGCGTCGTGTCGCGGACCGGGCGGTCCGTGCCGTGGGCCGTCGTGCCGTGGCCGGCGTCGTGGGTCGTGCCGTGGGTCGTGTCGTGCGTCATGCAGGGCTCCCCGCTCGTTCCTCCGTGTGGGGGAAGCCTGTCGCCGATACCTGACACCCGCCGTCAGGTTTTCGCGGGACGCGCGAGATCCGGGCACTGCGGCACCCCGGACACGGGATACCGGCACTGCGGCACCCCGGACACGAGAAGGAGATCGCCGCCCCGCGCGCAGGGCACGGGGCGGCGATCTCCTTTCCGGACCGGGGGCCGGGCGGGGCGGCGGTTACGACCCGGAGACCGAGTCCTTCAGGCCGCCGGCCTTCGCGCGCGTCCGGTCGCGCACCACCGCGATCACGATCACCACGGCCGCCACCAGCATGGACAGCAGCACCTGCTCACGCGGGTCCCCGCCCTTGTACAGCATGTAGCCGAGCACGAACGTGATCATCGCGATCGTCGCCCAGGTCAGGTACGGGAAGAGCCACATCTTCACGACGAGCTTGTCCGGCGTCTCGCGCAGGATGATGCCGCGCATCCGCAGCTGCGTCAGACAGATGACCAGCCACACGAAGAGCGCCACCGCGCCCGAGGAGTTCAGCAGGAAGGCGAAGACCGTGTCGGGCCACTTGTAGTTGAAGAAGACCGCCACGAAGCCGAAGAGCACCGAGGCCAGGATGGCCGCCACGGGCACGCCGCGCGCGTTCGTCCGCGCGAACGACTTGGGGGCGTCACCGCGCTGGCCGAGCGAGAAGGCCATCCGGGAGGCCGTGTAGAGGCCCGAGTTGAGACACGACAGCACGGCGGTCAGGACGATGACCTCCATGATCGTGCCCGCGTTGGGGATACCGATCGAGTTCAGGGCGGCGACGTACGAACCGTCGTTCTTGATCGCGTCGGAGTCCCACGGCAGCAGCGTCAGGACGACGAAGATCGAGCCGAGGTAGAAGACGGCGATACGCCAGATCACGCTGTTCGTGGCCTTGGTGACGGCCCGCTGCGGGTCCTCGGACTCGCCCGCGGCCAGCGTGACGATCTCACTGCCCATGAAGGAGAAGACGACCATCAGCACACCGGTGAGAATGGCTCCCGCGCCCATCGGGAAGAAGCCGCCCGAGTCGGTGAGGTGCGCGAACCCGGAGCCCGGGTTGTCGGAGCCCGGCAGCACGCCGAAGACGGCGAGCAGACCGATGATCACGAACGCGCCGATCGCGACCACCTTGATGCCGGCGAACCAGAACTCGAACTCGCCGTACGACGACACCGACGCCAGGTTCGTCGCGGTCAGCACGACCATCACGATCAGCGCCCACGCCCACTGCGGCACCGCGGGGATCCAGCTCTCCAGGATGTCGGCGCCCGCGGTCGCCTCGACGGCGAGCACGACGACCCAGAAGAACCAGTAGAGCCAGCCGATCGAGAAGCCGGCCCAGCGGCCCAGCGCGCGGTCGGCGTACTCGGAGAAGGACCCGGAGGTCGGCCGCGCGGCAGCCATCTCGCCGAGCATGCGCATCACGAACACGACCATCGCGCCGACGAGGACGTACGAGAGCAGAATGGCCGGCCCGGCGGCGGCGATACCGGCACTGGACCCGACGAACAGGCCGGCGCCGATCACACCGCCGATGGCGATCATGGACAGGTGGCGGTTCTTCAGCCCGGCCTTGAGACCGTCGGAGGACTGCGGAATACCGGGTTCTCCGGTCTCCCCGCCTTCCTTCGGCAGGGTCGACTGCGTGGTCATGGACGATTCCTTACGTCTGTGGGGCACTCGGGTGACGAGCCCGTGCATTCAAACCCGAGACCCGGACAGGCCGAAAGACCCGATTCCGGATCGTGATGCGAACACCTTCCGGGCCGGGCGGCCCCGACCCCGCTGACCGCTACCCCCTCGCCCGCGTGCCACACTCGGGTGCATGCGCGTGTACCTCGGCTCGGATCATGCCGGATACGAACTCAAGAACCACCTCGTCGAGTGGCTCAAGGCACATGGCCACGAGCCCGTCGACTGTGGTCCCCACATCTACGACGCCCAGGACGACTACCCGCCGTTCTGCCTGCGTGCGGCGGAGCGGACGGTCGCCGACCCGGGCAGCCTCGGCATCGTCATCGGTGGCTCGGGCAACGGCGAGCAGATCGCCGCGAACAAGGTCAAGGGCGTCCGGGCGGCCCTGGCCTGGAGCGAGCAGACGGCCGCCCTGGGCCGCGAGCACAACGACGCCAACGTGATCGCCATCGGCGGCCGTATGCACTCCCTGGAGGAATCCACGAAGTTCGTGGAGATCTTCCTCGGCACCCCGTACTCGGGTGAGGAGCGTCACACCCGCCGCATCGAGATGCTCGCGGGGTACGAGGCCACGGGCGAGCTTCCCCCGATCCCGGCCCACCACCCGCAGCAGGGCTGAGCGCCCGTCCTTCGTGCCGCAGGGTCTCCCGGATCCCGTCCGGGGGACCTTCGGCATGCCCCGGCACGCCGCCCAGCAGGACATCAGCGACACATCAGGAGAGCCCGCCGTGCCCGAAGGGCATACGATCCACCGTCTCGCCGAGGACCACATCGCCCGCTTCGGCGGCCGCGGCGTCCGGGTCAGCAGCCCGCAGGGCAAGTTCTCCGGCAGCGCCGCGCTCCTCGACGGCCAGGTGCTCGACACGGCGGACGCCCACGGCAAGCACCTCTTCCTGGGCTTCCCCGCCGCCGGGGGCTGGGTCCACATCCACCTCGGCCTCTTCGGCAAGCTCGGCTTCGGTACGACACCGGCCCCGCCTCCCACCGAGACCGTACGGCTGCGCCTGGTCAACGGTGAGCACTACGCCGACCTGCGAGGGCCCACCACCTGCGCCCTGATCACCGAGCCCGAGAAGCAGGCGGTGCACGACCGGCTGGGGCCCGACCCGCTGCGGGCCGACCCCCGGCACCCCCGGCACCACGACGGGGAGAAGGCGTGGCGCCGGATCTCCCGCTCGAGGACCACCATCGCCGCCCTGCTCATGGACCAGAAGGTCATCGCGGGCGTCGGCAACGTCTACCGGGCCGAGGTCCTCTTCCGGCACGGCATCGACCCCTACCGGCCCGGCAAGGACATCTCCGAGGCCGAGTGGACCGCGATCTGGGCGGACCTCGTGGTGCTGATGCGCGAGGGCGTGCGCAACAACCGCATCGACACCGTCCGCCCCGAGCACACCCCCGAGGCGATGGGCCGCCCGCCGCGCGTCGACGACCACGGCGGCGAGGTCTACGTCTACCGCCGGGCCCATCTGCCCTGCCTGGTCTGCGGCGGAGAGATCCGCACCGCCGGTCTCGCCGCCCGCAACCTCTTCTGGTGCCCCGGCTGCCAGCGGGCCTGACGCCCCGCCCCGGGGGCCCGCCGGCGCCCGGGCAGCGGACGGGGCCGGCCCGGAAGGCGTCCTGATCGTCAAGGCGTCCCGATCGTCAAGACACCTCTAGAAGCCGTGCGGCAGCCACGGCGCGACCGTCGACCCGAAGGCCGTGGACGCCTCCGCCAGCGCTCCCTCCCGCAGCTCCCGCACCCGGCCCGCCGCCGCCAGCGACTCCAGCGAGACGCCGCCCAGATAGGCCGCGCCCAGATCCCGCACGGACAGCGCCAGTTCCGCCGGGTCGTCCGTACGCGCGCAGGACGCGCCCTTGCCGTCTCCGGTCAGCCGCCAGCGGCCCGTGTTCCAGGGGCAGAAGGCGTCCTCGACGTCCAGGACCACATCGACCGGCGTCCGATAGGTGCGCGCCTCCAGGGCCGCGCCCAGTTCGACCAGCCGCAGATGCAGGGAGTCGTGCACCCGCACCTGGCACCGGCGGATGTCGGAGACCAGGTGCTGCCAGGCGTCGTCCACCGGGCGGTTGCGCACCGTGAGCGTGGACATCAGGTCGATGTCGAGGAGGTATCGCCACAACGCGGCGTAGGCCGCCGGGTCCAGGGCGCCCAGGTGCTGGAGGACGACGGTCCCCCGGGGGCCCGTGACCTCCCACTCCGGCTTGGTCGTGTAGAGCGCGAACCCGACGGTTTCGCCGTCCCGCTCGGCGAGCACGCACTGCAGCGGCGACCCGCCGTCGCGGGCGCCGGGAGGGTCGAGCACCGGCAGGCGCTCCCAGCCGGGCCGGCGTTCGAGCATCCCGGGGCGCCCCGGGACCAGCCGCGCGTACACCGCCTCGCACCTCTCGATCACGTCCACGGGACGGGCGAGCCGCAGCGCTACGTCATCCGTCCCCTCCGGGACGGACAGTCGCACGCGCGTCGTATCGATCTCCGCGCGCAGCTGCTGCGTCGCGATGCCGTATCCGAACCGCCCGTAGATGTCCGGTTCGGACGCCGTGAGAACGGCGAGCGGCTCGCCCCCCGCGCGGATGTCGTCGAGCTGGCGCCGCATCATGGAGGTGAGGATGCCGCGGCGCCGGTGCGTCGACGCCACGCTGACCATGGTCACGCCCGCCGTCGGCACCGAGGAGCCGCCCGGCACCGACAGCCGGAACGTGAACGCCCCGGCCGTGCCCACGCAGGCGTCCCCGTCCCAGACGCCGATCGAGCGCTCGTACTCGGTGAGGGAGTCCCACAGCTCGCGCTCCTCGGGGCCCTCGGGGACGCCGCCGAACGCGAGCTCCAACTGCGCGAACCAGTGGTCCCATTCGCCCGGGCGAAGCACCCGGAGTTCCGTCGTCATATGCCATGACTATCAGCGCGCCTCACTCGTAGCGACCCAATTTCGAACGCAATGTCGGAGGGGTCCCCCTGCGCTCCACCCGGCGGGATGGATAGGGTCCAGGCCAATGGCCCGGAGCGCACGAGTGGACGCGTACACGGCCCGGATGCGGAAGTCGGTGCACCGGGCCCGTATCGCGCTGCGCAAATCAGGGGTCGACTACTTCCGCGGCGACGGCTCGGACTGGATCGCCCTGGCGGGCCTGCTCCTGACCGTTCCGGCGATCACCCTCTGCACGATCGCCATGCCGGTGTGGTGTTCGCCCTCCGCCCTGGTCCTGCCCATCGTGGCGGGAGGTCTGCTGCTGCGCCCGGCCAGCCTGCTCGGTCTGTACGCGGCGTCCGCGGGCGCCCTCATCGTGGAGTCGTTCGCCCTGGGCCCGTACACGGAGGGCGCCGCCCGCGTCACCCCGGGCACGGTCCTGGTGGTCGCCGCGTGCGGGCTGTTCGGGCTGCTCATCGCCCAGTTCCGGGCCCGGGTCGGCGTGCCCTGGCGGCGCGGCGGGACCATGCTCTTCGACCTGCGCGAACGCATCCGGGTCCAGAGCGCCCTGCCCCCGCTGCCCAGGGGCTGGCACCACGAGATGGCGCTGCGGCCGGCCGGCGGCCAGTCCTTCTCCGGTGACTTCGTGGTCGCGGCCCGCACCGGCGGCGGCCGGACCGCGAACGGCGGCCCCAGCGGCCGCACCCTGGAGGTCGTCCTCACCGACGTCTCCGGCAAGGGGATGGACGCCGGATCGCGGGCCCTGCTGCTGTCCGGCGCCTTCGGCGGTCTGCTCGGCTCGCTGCCTCCGCACGACTTCCTCACGGCGGCCAACGGCTATCTGCTGCGCCAGGACTGGGACGAGGGCTTCGCGACCTCCATCCACCTGGTGCTCGACCTGGACACCGGCGACTACGAGCTGCTGTCGGCCGGGCATCTCCCGGCGCTCCAGCTGCACGCGGGCAGCGGCCGCTGGGAGGAGAAGGCGGGCGAGGGCCCGCTGCTCGGCGTGTACGACGGTGCCGAGTTCCACCCGGTCAAGGGCTCGCTGCGCCCCGGTGACGTGCTGATGCTCTTCACCGACGGTCTGGTGGAGGCGGCGGACCGGGACATCGCCGAGGGCATCGACCGGCTGACGGGCGAGGCGGACCGCTATGTGACGTCCGGCTTCGAGGGCGCCGCCTGGCATCTGATCGAGGCGTGCGCCAAGGACGTGAACGACGACCGGGCGCTGCTGCTGATCTCCCGGGACGCCTGAGGCGCCCCGAGACCGTCCCGCGCCCGGACCTTCCGGAGCACCGGCCCGGGTTCCGTCGGCCGTCCGCCCGGCAGGACGCGGGCCGGCTATCGCGACCGGCCGGCCGCCGGCGGGCCGAGACCTCCCCCGCCGGAGGGATGCCCACCGCCGTCCCGGCCGCGCTCCCGGGGTACGGTCACCGCATGCCGCAGCTGACGCTCGCCCAGGTCGAATCGCTCGCCCGTCGGGCCCACGAGGGGCAGACCGACAAGGCGGGGCGTCCGTACGCCGAACACCTCCGGGCGGTCGCCGAGGGGGTACGGGCCCGGGGCGGCAGCGACGAGCAGATCGCGGCGGCCTGGCTGCACGACGCGGTCGAGGACGACGCGCTGCCGGCCGAGTGGCTCGCGGCGGCCGAGCTGCCGCAGTCCGTCAAGGACATGGTCCTGGCGCTCACCAAGCGTCCGGGCGAGGACCTGGCGGCCTACGCGGAGCGCGTCCTCGCCGTGCCGGGCGCCCGTCTGGTCAAGGAGGCGGACCTCGCACACAACGCGGACCCGGACCGCCTCGCCGTTCTGGACGAGGCGACCCGGGCCCGGTTGAGCGCCAAGTACGCGAGGGTGCGGGCCCTGCTCGGCCTCACCGCCGGCTGACGGCCTCCCGTTCGCCGGCGTCCCGACGGAACGCCCACGTCATCCTCGGCTCGGTCACGCACCGCAGCACCCGTCGCACGGGCGGCGTGCACAGCAGCGTGACCGCGGCCGCCGCCGTCAGGGTGACGGCGACCAGCCCGACGGGTTCGGTGAGCCAGTGGTTCGCCTCCACCAGGCCCCAGTAGTCGAGGGACTTCACCAGGAACCCGTGCAGCAGGTAGCCGCAGATGGTGCCCGCGCCCAGGGAGGTGAACCAGGTCCTGCGGCCCGGCACCCAGGCGAGGAAGGCGATCGTCAGCAGCAGCCCGCAACCGAACAGCGCGACCGTCATGACGGGCCCGGACCACCAGGGCGCGCCCAGCTCCTCGGCGCTGGTGGAGCGGTAGAACCAGCTCATCCGCAGCCGCGGCGCCATCCAGTAGGTGAAGGCGGCGGCGCCGGCGAACAGGGGCAGGGCGAGCAGCCGTACCTCGCGCCGCCGCACCATCCGGAAGTGCTCGGGCTTCAGCGACAGCCCCAGGACGAAGAAGGGGAGGAACTGGAGCACCCGCTGGAGGTCGAGGTCGGCGCCGATGCCCGGGGTGAGCGAGCCCAGGGCGGCGATCGCCAGGGCCACCGGCAGCGGGTGGCGCAGCGTGCGCCACAGGGGAGTGGACAGGCGCCAGATGAACAGCGCGATCAGGAACCAGGTCAGATAGAAGGGGTCCGTGAGGCTGAAGGGGTGGGCGGGGTCGTTGTCGGCCCAGCGTTTGTAGAGCGTGTACGCCACCTCGAAGACGACGTACGGCACGACCAGTCCCGTCACCAGCCGCTTCAGCTGGTCGGGCCGCCCGGTGAAGCCGCGGGAGAAGTAGCCGGACACCACGATGAAGGCCGGCATGTGGAAGGTGTAGACGAGCATGTAGAGCGCCCGCGTGGCGCGGCTGCCCTCCATGACGGGCTCCCACGCGTGCGCCACGGCCACGAGCACGATCGCCAGGTACTTCGCGTTGTCGAAGTACGCGTCCCGCCCCGCGGGTCTCTCCACGGCCCTGGTCTGCGTGCTGGTGACGGCGGGCTCCGCCTCCCGGACCGGGGGGAGCGGGGCCCTCTGATTTACCTGCGGGGCGTGGAACATCCCAGGCACCCTAGCCGGGCTTCGAGGATTCCGTAAAACGCCCCGGAGCGGTTCCCCATTGAATCCGGCACGGCCGTAGAACGTCCCCAATGCCCTAATTAATACCCCTTAAAGGGGGCATTTCGTTGCGCCATCATCAGTAATGAATTACTGCTCGGTCACGCTGCGGATTTCCTGTGACCAGTATGTGTGTGCACTGAAATGATCACCTGAATTCCTGTCGGCGTTCATGGCGTCCGGCCCTCGCCGCTCCGGCGTGCGCCCGGCCCGTGCGCGCCCTCGGGGTGCCGCGCCCCCGCGCACAAGCGGCGCACAAAAGACGCGATCCCTTCACCGACGATGTGTCACGAGGCGGCGTGAGCGGGAAGGTTGGTGGCACGATGGAGCCGGCGGGGGCGCATCGGCCGTATGCCCCCGGGCCGGCAAGGCGGACCGACCGAGGGTGTGATCAGTGTGGCCATTTCACTGTCTGTGGTGCTGCTGTTGGCGATCATCCTCGTGGTGTTGATCCGGGGCGGATCCCTCAAGGGCGGACCCGCCGTCGTCGCCATACTCTTCGGGTTCTTCCTCGCCTCCTCGGGCATGGCCCCGTCGATCAACCGCTTCCTCAACTCGATAGCGGACACGATCAACCGCATCACCTTCTAGGAGGCGTCCGGAGAGTCCCGGCGTCCGTCCGAAGGGCCGTGGATCCTCCGCGCGCTCCTTTCCGGGGCCGCCCGCGCTCGCACGCCCGCCACCCCGGGGCGAGACTGGGAGGCAGGGAGACGGGGGCTGCGCGGTGGACCCGCCGAGGAGGAGTCATGGCGGCAACGACACGGAACGAGGCCCCCGTCGCGATCCAGGGCGGCGGCGTGGAGCTGCGGACGGCGGACGTCGGCGGTCGTATGACCGCGGCCTTCGTGCGCCTGCCGAGCGGTACGGACATGGGCCCGGCCCTCAAGGGGCTGCCCGGCGATCTCTGCCAGTGCCCCCATTGGGGGTATCTGTTCAAGGGGCGGCTGAGGATGCGCACCGCGGACGGGGAGGACGTCTACGAGGCGGGGCAGGCGTTCTACTGGTCGCCCGGCCACGCCCCGGAGGCCCTGGAGGACTGCGAGTACCTGGACTTCTCGCCCACGGCGGAGTTCCACGAGGTCATCGAGCACATCAAGGCCGGCGCGGCGGCCTGAGGCGACGCCCGGGGACGGCAACGGCCCGGGGGGAGGAGACCTCCCGCCCGGGCCGAGGCCGGATGGAGCGGGCGACGGGAATCGAACCCGCGTAGCTAGTTTGGAAGACTAGGGCTCTACCATTGAGCTACGCCCGCACGTGACGCACGGAGGATCACGAGGACCGCCGTACGTGGAGCATCGTAGCGGGTCCCGGGGTGTGGTCGCACACCCGTGAACGTGCCGACGCAGTGGCCGCGGGCATGTACCCTACGTGTCGCACCGACGGGGTGTGGCGCAGCTTGGTAGCGCGTCCGCTTTGGGAGCGGAAGGCCGTGGGTTCAAATCCCGCCACCCCGACCACGCCGTTTCGGCGCCGCGCCGCCCACCCGCAACCAAGATCACATTGTGGGCCTCATCCCGCTTGCGGTTACTATGCAAGCTGCGTGCCCGTGTGTCTCTCTGACCGGGCCGATCCGCTGGAACCGTCACACACGGGACCGGCGAAATCCATGAATCAGCCACAAGGAGACCGAACCGTGAAGAGCGCCGTGGAGACCCTGAACCCGACTCGGGTTCGGCTCACTGTCGAGGTGCCCTTCGAGGAGCTCAAGGACAGCCTCGACGCGGCGTACAAGAAGATCAACCAGCAGGTCACGGTCAAGGGCTTCCGCAAGGGCAAGATCCCGGCTCGTGTGATCGACCAGCGGTTCGGCCGTGGTGCTGTGCTGGAGGAGGCCGTCAACGACGCCCTCCCGAAGTTCTACACCGAGGCGGTCAACGAGGCCGAGCTGAACCCGCTGGGTCAGCCGGAGGTGGACATCACGGAGCTGAAGGACGGCGAGACGCTGGCCTTCACCGCCGAGGTCGACATCCGCCCGGCCATCGAGATCCCGGACTACTCGGGCATCGAGGTCACCGTCGACGCCGTCGAGGTCACCGACGAGGACGTCGAGAAGTCGGTGGAGCAGCTGCGCGAGCGGTTCGCCTCCACCAACCCGGTCGAGCGTCCCGCCGCCGAGGGCGACGTCGTCACGATCGACCTGCAGGCCAAGGTCGACGGCGAGGTCCTGCCCGACGGTGTCGCCGACGGCGTCTCGTACACCATCGGCTCCGGCGAGCTCCTCGAAGGCATCGACGAGGCCGTCACCGGCCTGGAGGCCGGCGGGGAGGCCACCTTCACCTCGCAGCTGAAGGGCGGCTCCGCCGAGGGCAAGGACGCCGAGGTCACCGTCAAGGTCACCGCCGTCGCCGCCCGTGAGCTCCCCGAGCTCGACGACGACTTCGCCCAGATGGCGTCCGAGTTCGACACCCTCGACGAGCTGAAGGCCGACAGCCGCAAGCGCCTCGAGAACATGAAGCAGTACGACCAGGCCACCCAGGCCCAGGAGCGCGTCCTCGACGAGCTGCTGAAGCTGGCGGAGGTCCCGATCCCCGAGAAGCTCCTCGCGGACGAGATCAACACCCGCAAGCACAACCTGGAGCACCACCAGCTCGGCCAGATGGGCCTCGACCTCGCCAAGTACCTGGAGATCCAGGGCAAGACCGAGGAAGAGTTCGACGCCGAGACCAAGGAGCAGGCCGAGAAGGGCATCAAGACGCAGTTCATCCTCGATGAGCTCGTCAACAAGGAGAAGCTGAACGTCAACCAGGAGGAGCTCACCGAGCACCTCATGCGGCGTGCCGCCTCCTCCGGCATGAGCCCCGACCAGTTCGCCCAGGCCGTCGTCGAGGGCGGCCAGGTGCCGATGCTCGTCGGCGAGGTCGCCCGCGGCAAGGCCCTCGCGGTCGTCGTCGAGGCCGCCAAGGTCGTCGACACCAACGGTGAGCCGGTCGAGCTGGACGACGAGTCCGACGAGACCGCGGAGACGGTCGAGGCGGCCTCCGAGGACGCCCCGGCGGCCGACGAGCAGGCCGAGGGCAAGTCCGAGGCCTGAGGCCTCGCACGACCCCAGGGCGGGCTCCGGACGCTTGACGCGCCCGGGGCCCGCCGTCGTACTCGTGGCCTCATGGCCGCCCCAACTACCTTGCGCTCCCAGCGAACAGTTCGGGAAGCGGGATGGCGCCCGCCTACCAGCGCGTTAGGGTCCATGAATACGAGGGCAGGGGAGTCCCCGCCCCCAGTACGAGAGACGCTGAGACGGCCGGAGCCGTCAGAGACGAGCAGGTGGATACGTGACGAATCTGATGCCTTACGCCGCGGGTGAGCCGTCCATCGGTGGTGGCCTCGGCGACCATGTCTACAACCGGCTGCTCGGCGAGCGCATCGTCTTCCTCGGCCAGCAGGTCGACGACGAGATCGCGAACAAGATCACCGCGCAGATGCTGCTCCTTGCCGCCGACCCGGACAAGGACATCTTCCTGTACATCAACAGCCCCGGTGGCTCGGTGACGGCCGGCATGGCCATCTACGACACCATGCAGTACATCCCCAACGACGTCGTCACCATCGGTATGGGCATGGCGGCCTCGATGGGCCAGTTCCTGCTGACCGGCGGCAGCGTCGGCAAGCGCTTCGCGCTGCCGAACACCGACATCCTGATGCACCAGGGCTCCGCCGGCATCGGCGGTACCGCCTCGGACATCAAGATCCAGGCCGAGTACCTTCTCCGTACGAAGAAGCGCATGGCCGAGATCACCGCGCGCCACTCCGGTCAGACCGTCGAAACGATCATCCGTGACGGCGACCGCGACCGCTGGTTCACCGCGGAGGAGGCCAAGGAGTACGGCCTCATCGACGAGATCATCTCTGCCGCTTCGGGCGTTCCGGGCGGTGGCGGCACCGGCGCCTGAGCCGAACCGTCCCCACCCCCAGCCCGCTGAACGCCACCAGGATGGTGAACACCCATATGAGCAACTTCTCCGCGAGCGGCCTCTACACCGGCCCGCAGGTGGACAACCGCTACGTCGTTCCGCGCTTCGTCGAGCGCACCTCGCAGGGCGTGCGCGAGTACGACCCGTACGCGAAGCTCTTCGAGGAGCGCGTGATCTTCCTCGGCGTGCAGATCGACGACGCCTCCGCCAACGACGTCATGGCCCAGCTGCTGTGCCTGGAGTCGATGGACCCGGACCGCGACATCTCCATCTACATCAACAGCCCCGGTGGGTCCTTCACCGCGCTGACGGCCATCTACGACACGATGCAGTTCGTGAAGCCGGACATCCAGACGGTCTGCATGGGCCAGGCGGCCTCCGCCGCGGCCGTGCTGCTCGCCGCCGGTACGCCCGGCAAGCGGATGGCCCTGCCCAACGCGCGCGTCCTGATCCACCAGCCGTCCGGCGGCACCGGCCGTGAGCAGCTCTCCGACCTGGAGATCGCGGCCAACGAGATCCTGCGTATGCGTACGCAGCTGGAGGAGATGCTGGCCAAGCACTCGTCCACGCCGATCGAGAAGATCCGTGACGACATCGAGCGCGACAAGATCCTGACCGCCGAGGACGCCCTGGCGTATGGACTGGTGGACCAGATCGTCTCGACCCGTAAGAGCACCGCCGCGGCGGCTGCCTGACGCCCGACCTTCCCTTGGCACGGACCGCGTCCATCGGACCCACGTCCATGTGAACCGTGCCAAGGGGGGCCCGAACGGGGGGCCCGGCAAGGTACCGTCGGATATGAGGCACCAGGAGTCGGCTGAACCAAGCCGCTCCCAGGCGAAGGGGAAGCACCTCGTGGCACGCATCGGTGATGGCGGCGACCTGCTCAAGTGCTCGTTCTGCGGAAAGAGCCAGAAGCAGGTGAAGAAGCTCATCGCAGGCCCCGGTGTGTACATCTGCGACGAGTGCATCGATCTCTGCAACGAGATCATCGAGGAGGAGCTCGCCGAGACCTCCGAAGTGCGGTGGGAGGAACTGCCCAAGCCGCGCGAGATCTACGAGTTCCTCGAGGGGTACGTCGTCGGTCAGGAGCCCGCCAAGAAGGCGCTCTCCGTCGCGGTGTACAACCACTACAAGCGCGTCCAGGCCGGCGAGAACGGCGGCGGGCAGGGCCGGGACGACGCGATCGAACTCGCCAAGTCCAACATTCTGTTGCTGGGCCCCACGGGCTCCGGCAAGACCCTCCTGGCCCAGACGCTGGCACGCATGCTCAATGTGCCGTTCGCCATCGCCGACGCGACGGCGCTGACGGAGGCGGGCTACGTCGGCGAGGACGTCGAGAACATCCTCCTCAAGCTCATCCAGGCCGCCGACTACGACGTCAAGAAGGCCGAGACGGGCATCATCTACATCGATGAGATCGACAAGGTCGCCCGTAAGAGCGAAAACCCGTCGATCACCCGGGACGTCTCCGGCGAAGGCGTCCAGCAGGCCCTGCTGAAGATCCTGGAAGGCACCACCGCGTCCGTGCCCCCGCAGGGCGGCCGCAAGCACCCGCACCAGGAGTTCATCCAGATCGACACGACGAACGTGCTGTTCATCGTGGGCGGCGCCTTCGCGGGCCTGGAGAAGATCATCGAGTCGCGCGCGGGTGCCAAGGGCATCGGCTTCGGCGCCACGATCCGCTCCAAGCGCGAGATCGAGGCGAGCGACCAGTTCCAGGAGGTCATGCCCGAGGACCTGGTGAAGTTCGGGATGATCCCCGAGTTCATCGGCCGCCTCCCGGTCATCACCTCCGTGCACAACCTGGACCGCGAGGCCCTGCTCAAGATCCTCGTCGAGCCGCGCAACGCGCTGGTGAAGCAGTACCAGCGCCTCTTCGAACTCGACGGCGTGGAGCTGGACTTCGACCTTCCCGCCCTGGAGGCCATCGCCGACCAGGCGATCCTGCGCGGCACGGGGGCGCGCGGTCTGCGCGCCATCATGGAGGAGGTCCTGATGTCGGTGATGTACGAGGTTCCGTCCCGCAAGGACGTGGCCCGTGTCGTCATCACCGCGGACGTCGTCCACAACAACGTGAACCCGACGCTGGTGCCCAGGGTCGTGAAGAACGAGGGCCGCCACGAGAAGAGCGCGTAGGCGGTACGACACAGGGGCGCCCGGCCGGTTCCAGCAACCGGCCGGGCGCCCCTGTCGTGTGCGGGCCCCGCTGATCAGACCTTGGAGCGCGAAGCCTTGTAGTGCTGGGCGGTCAGCTCGGCCACCTGGTCGAGATTCATCTGCTTGCCCGTCATCGCGCCCGTCACGTCAATGGCGTTGACCACGCCGAAGGTGCTGTAGTCGGCCCAGATGCAGGTGGGGACCTGGAACTCCTTCGGCCCGTTCTTGACGCTGCCGTCACCCTCCGCGTTCAGGAACTTGAGGTTCTGGCACTTGATGAGCGCGCCCTCGAAGCCGGCGGGCTTCTTCTCCTCGGGGCTGCCGACGGGCTCGATCTTGAGGCCGTCGGCGCCGGCCGGCGACTGGTTCTCCTTCTTGGTGTAGTTGGCGAAGCCCAGGTCGACGGCCTTCTCCGGGTCGGCGATCTCGCCCCATGTGCCGTTGAGGCTCATGCTCTTGCCCGTCATGGGGTCGGACTCGCCCCCGGACTTGTAGTTCGCCATGACCATGGTGGGGTTCTTGATCCCCATGGCGGTGGCGTTCGCCTTCTGCTTGTCGTTCATCGGGAGCGGCACGTCGGGGCCGTCCTTCTTGTACTCGCCGATCGACGCCGCCGGCGTGATCTTGTACCCCTTGGTGTCGGCCGCCACCGCGCTGTTGCCGCTGCCGCTGCCGCCGGAGCCGAGCAGGAAGTACGCGCCGCCGCCGATGACCGCCAGTGCCACGACCACCGCGCCGATGATCAGGCCGGTCTTCTTCTTCGGGGCCGGCGGGGGCGGCGGCGGGTAGGCGCCCGGGCCCGCGCCGTAGGGAGCCTGCGGGGGCTGGCCGTACGGTCCCGGCTGCTGCTGCGGGTAGCCGTACCCCTGCGGCGGCTGCGGCGGGACGCCCTGAGGAGCCTGCTGGGGGTAGCCGTAACCGGGCTGGGGTGCCTGCGGCTGCTGGCCGTAGGGTCCCGGCTGGCCGTACGGTCCCGGCTGCTGGGGCTGTCCGCCGTACGGGCCCGGCTGGTTGTAGCTCATTAAGGAGTTCCCCTCCGAATGCTTATGCGTTCCTCACATCCTGTCCGAGCCGGTCACTTCACGGGGCGGCGGGGTGCACACCGTTACCGAACATTCCCGTTTCAGTACGGGCCTGTGACACCCCTAAACTGGGGCCCGTGACCGAGAACACTCAGCAGCAGCCAGCATCCGTCCCCGAACTGCCGACCCAGTACGCGCCGGCCGAGGTAGAGGGGAAGCTGTACGAGCGCTGGGTAGAGCGCGGTTACTTCACCGCTGACGCGAAGAGCGACAAGCCGCCGTACACCGTCGTCATCCCGCCGCCGAACGTCACCGGCGCACTGCACCTGGGCCACGCCTTCGAGCACACGCTGATCGACGCCCTCACCCGCCGCAAGCGCATGCAGGGCCACGAGACCCTGTGGCAGCCCGGCATGGACCACGCGGGCATCGCCACGCAGAACGTGGTCGAGCGCGAGCTCGCCAAGGAGGGCAAGTCCCGCCACGACCTGGGGCGCGAGGAGTTCATCGAGCGCGTCTGGAAGTGGAAGGGCGAGTCCGGCGGCCAGATCTCCGGCCAGATGCGCCGCCTCGGCGACGGCGTCGACTGGGAGCGCGAGCGCTTCACCATGGACGAGGGCCTCTCGCAGGCCGTCCAGACCATCTTCAAGAAGCTGTACGACGACGAGCTGATCTACCGCGCCGAGCGCATCATCAACTGGTGCCCGCGCTGTCTCACGGCGATCTCGGACATCGAGGTCGAGTACCAGGACGACGACGGCGAGCTGGTGTCGATCAAGTACGGCGAGGGGGACGAGACGCTCGTCGTCGCCACCACTCGCGCCGAGACGATGCTCGGCGACACCGCCGTCGCGGTCCACCCCGACGACGAGCGGTACAAGCACCTCGTCGGCAAGCAGATCAAGCTGCCGCTGACCGACCGCACGATCCCCGTCGTCGCGGACGAGCACGTCGACCCCGAGTTCGGCACCGGGGCCGTCAAGGTGACCCCGGCGCACGACCCGAACGACTTCGAGATCGGCCAGCGCCACAGCCTGCCGAACATCGCGGTCATGGACGAACACGCGATCATCACCGCGCACGGCCCCTTCCAGGGCCTGGACCGCCTGGAGGCCCGCTCCGCCATCGTCGGCGCGCTGCGCGCCGAGGGCCGCATCGTCGCCGAGAAGCGCCCGTACACGCACTCGGTCGGCCACTGCTCGCGCTGCAAGACCACCATCGAGCCGCGTCTGTCGATGCAGTGGTGGGTCAAGGTCGGCCCGCTCGCCAAGGCCGCGGGTGACGCGGTCCGCGACGGCAAGGTCAAGATCCACCCGCAGGAGATGGAGAAGCGCTACTTCGACTGGGTCGACAACCTCCACGACTGGTGCATCTCGCGCCAGCTGTGGTGGGGCCACCGCATCCCCGTCTGGTACGGGCCGAACGGCGAGGTCGTCTGTGTCGGACCCGACGACGAGGCCCCGACGGGCGAGGGCTGGACGCAGGACAACGACGTCCTCGACACGTGGTTCTCCTCCGGCCTGTGGCCGTTCTCCACGCTCGGCTGGCCCGAGGAGACCGAGAGCCTCGCGAAGTTCTACCCGAACTCCGTCCTGGTCACCGGCTACGACATCCTCTTCTTCTGGGTCGCCCGGATGATGATGTTCGGCCTGTACGCGATGGACGGCACCCCGCCGTTCCACACGATCGTGCTGCACGGCATGGTCCGCGACCAGTTCGGCAAGAAGATGTCGAAGTCCTTCGGCAACGCGGTCAACCCGATCGACTGGATGGACAAGTACGGCTCGGACGCCCTGCGCTTCACCCTCGCCCGCGGTGCCAATCCCGGCACGGACGTGCCGATCGGCGAGGACTGGGTCCAGGGCTCGCGCAACTTCGCCAACAAGATCTGGAACGCCACGCGCTTCGCGATGATGAACGGCGCGACGATCGAGGGCGACCTGCCGCCGGTCGGGCAGCAGTCGGCCACCGACCGCTGGATCCTGTCCCGCCTCAACGCGACGGTCGCCGAAGTCGACGCGCTCTACGACGACTTCCAGTTCGCCAAGCTCTCCGACGCCCTCTTCCACTTCGCGTGGGACGAGGTCTTCGACTGGTACGTCGAACTGTCCAAGACGACGTTCATGGCGGGCGGCGACGGCGCGAAGGTCTCGGCCCGCGTCCTCGGCGAGGTCCTCGACGTCACCCTGCGCCTGCTCCACCCGATCGTCCCGTTCGTCACGGAGACGCTCTGGACGGCGCTGACCGGCCGCGAGTCGCTCGTGATCGCCGACTGGCCGGGCGACAGCGGCTTCCGCGACGCGGCCGCCGAGCAGGAGATCGAGACCCTTCAGCAGGTCATCACCGAGGTCCGCCGCTTCCGCGCCGACCAGGGCCTGCAGCCCGGCCAGAAGGTCCCGGCCCGCCTGGCCCTGGACGGCACCGCGCTCGCCCCCCACGAGGCGGCCATCCGCCAGCTCCTGCGCCTCCAGCCGGAGGGCGACGCCTTCACGGCGACGGCGACGCTGCCGGTGGCGGGCGCCACGGTCGCGCTCGACCTGTCGGGCACGATCGACGTCGCCGCGGAGCGCAAGCGCCTGGCCAAGGACCTGGCCGCCGCCGAGAAGGAGAAGGCCCAGGCCGAGGGCAAGCTGGGCAACGAGGCGTTCCTCGCCAAGGCGCCGGACCAGGTGGTCGACAAGATCCGTGGGCGTCTGTCCAAGGCGGAGCAGGACATCGCCCGTATCCAGGGCCAGCTGGAGAACCTTCCGCAGGCGTGAGCCGCCGGCGCCGTCCGGCCCGGGGCCGGACGACATGAGGTGAGGGGCGCGGGGACGGCAGGGAACGACGGGGCGCGCGCCCCGCGGCCCCGCGCCGCTCCCGCGCCCCGTCGCGTCCGGCCGGACGCGGTCGGCGGAAGCGGCGGAAGCGCCCGGCCGGGGACTGCCCGGCCGGGAGGCCCGTGGGGGCGGGCGCGGTGTCCCCGTCCGGCGGGGACCGCGCGGGCCCTCAGCGGGTGCGGCGGGCCGTCGCCGGGGCGAGGAGCTCGTGGAGCGTGTCGAAGTCCTCCACACAGCGGCCCGCGCCCAGCACCACGCAGTCCAGCGGGTCGGCGGCCACGAACACCGGGATGCCCGTCGCCGACGCCATCCGCAGGTCCAGCCCCGGCAGCAGCGCCCCGCCGCCGGTCAGCACGATCCCGTGCTCCATCACGTCGCCCGACAGTTCGGGCGGGCACTCCTCCAGCGTCCCCCGGACCGCGGAGATGACCGCCTCGACCGGCTCGTCCAGCGCGCCGCGGACCTCGAAGGCGGTCAGTTCGACCGTCGTCGGCAGGCCGGCGACCTTGTCGCGCCCGCGCACCCGGAAGGTCCGTCGCTCCAGGTCCTCGTCGCCCGGCACCGGCCAGGCCGAGCCGATCGCGCACTTGACGTCCTCGGCGGTGCGCTCGCCGATCAGCAGCCCGTGCTCCTTGCGCACGTGGTCGGTGATCGCCGCGTCGAGCCGGTCTCCGCCGACCCGCAGCGAGCGGGCCGTGACGATCCCGCCGAGCGAGATCACCGCCACCTCGGTCGTACCGCCGCCGATGTCCACGACCATCGAGCCGCGCGGGTCCGACACCGGCAGCCCGGCGCCGATCGCCGCCGCCATCGGCTCCTCGATCAGGTGGACGGCCCGCGCGCCCGCCCGCCGGGACGCGTGCACGATGGCGCGTCGCTCGACCGGAGTCACCCCGCTCGGCACGCAGACGACCATCCGGATACGGGGCCGGCGGCCGGGCACCGCCTTGCGCACGAAGTGCCGGATCATCTCCTCGGCCGCCTCGTAGTCACTGATCACCCCGTCCCTCAAGGGGCGGATCGCGGTGATCGAACCGGGAGTGCGGCCGATGGTCTGCTTGGCCTCCGAGCCGACCGCCGACGCGGTCCGCGAGCCCTCCCGGACGGCGACCACGGACGGTTCGTCGAGCACGATGCCCTTGCCGCGGGCGTAGAGGAGGGTGTTCGCGGTGCCGAGGTCGATACCTATGTCCATGATCGCCAAGTCTGCCGGGCGATCCCGCCGGCCGAGGGGACCAAAGTCCCGAACCGGACGGGCGGAAGGTCCTCCGTCGTCGCCGTGCCGGGCCTCGCCGCCCCCTCGGGCGTCCACCGGCCGTCCCTCGACGGCCGGTGTCGGCGGTGCTCCGTAGACTGGTCCTGTGAGTGAGCAGCCCTCGTCCAGCGACAGGTTCGACGACATCGTCGACGCCGAGACCGACCGAGACCCCGACCTGGCGGTGATCGAGGCCGGCAGCCGCACGCTGCGCGCCCAGGCCGGCCCGCCCCAGGGCGATCCCGTGCCCGCGCGCCCCGCCGACCCGGAGGTGGACAAGGCGCTGCGCGAGGTGGAGCAGGACCTCGCGACCCGCTGGGGCGAGACCAAGCTGGAGCCCTCGGTGGCGCGGATCGCGGCCCTGATGGACGTGCTGGGCGAGCCCCAGCGCGCGTACCCCTCGATCCACATCACCGGTACGAACGGCAAGACGTCCACCGCCCGGATGATCGAGGCGCTGCTCTCGGCGTTCGAGCTGCGCACCGGCCGCTACACCTCGCCGCACGTGCAGTCGATCACCGAGCGGATCAGCCTGGACGGCGCGCCGATCGACGCCGAGCGGTTCATCGAGACGTACAACGACATCAAGCCGTACGTCGAGATGGTCGACGCGGCCCAGGACTACCGGCTCTCCTTCTTCGAGGTCCTCACCGGTATGGCGTACGCGGCGTTCGCCGACACGCCGGTGGACGTGGCGGTCGTCGAGGTCGGCATGGGCGGCAGCTGGGACGCGACGAACGTGATCGACGCGTCGGTCGCCGTGGTGACGCCGATCGACCTGGACCACACCGACCGCCTGGGTTCCACGCCCGGTGAGATCGCCACCGAGAAGTCGGGGATCGTCAAGGAGGGCGCGACCGTCATCCTGGCCCAGCAGCCGGTCGACGCGGCCCAGGTGCTGCTGAAGAAGGCCGTCGAGGTGGACGCCACGGTGGCCCGCGAGGGCATGGAGTTCGGTGTCGTCGCCCGTGAGGTGGCGGTCGGCGGGCAGCTGCTGACGCTGCGGGGGCTGGGCGGCGAGTACGAGCAGGTCTTCCTGCCGCTGTACGGCGCGCACCAGGCGCACAACGCCGCGGTGGCGCTCGCGGCGGTGGAGGCGTTCTTCGGCATCGGTGCCCAGCAGGCGACCCGCACGCTCGACATGGACACGGTCCGCAAGGCGTTCGCGTCCGTCGCCTCGCCGGGCCGGCTTGAGGTCGTGCGGCGCAGTCCGACCGTCGTGCTGGACGCCGCGCACAACCCGGCGGGTGCCCGGGCGACGGCCGACGGCGTCACCGAGGCGTTCGGCTTCTCGCGGCTGATCGGCGTGGTCGGCGCGAGCGGGGACAAGGACATCCGGGGCCTGCTGGAGGCCTTCGAGCCCATCTTCACCGAGGTCGTCGTCACGCAGAACTCCAGCCATCGCGCGATGGACGCCGACGCGCTCGCCGCGGTCGCCGTGGAGGTCTTCGGCGACGAGCGGGTGGTGGTCGAGCCGCGTCTGGACGACGCGCTGGAAGCGGCGATCACCCTGGCCGAGGAAGAGGGGGAGTACGCGGGAGCGGGCGTCCTCGTGACCGGTTCGGTGATCACGGTCGGCGAAGCCCGGCTGCTGCTGGGAAGGGGCTGACCTCTCGATGCGTACGCTCTGTGCGTCCACGCTGATCGGCGAGTTCTTCGTCATCGGATTCGCCGGGCTGGTCGCCATGAAGGACGACAGCCTGACGATGGGCACCGTCTGGACGGTGTGCGGCATCGCGATGCTGCTGTCGGTCCTGCTGTGCGGTGTGATCACCCGCCCCGGGGGGATACAGCTCGGCTGGGGGCTCCAGATCGCCCTGATCGCCAGCGGTTTCGTCGTGCCGATCATGTTCTTCCTCGGCGCGGTCTTCGCGGGGCTGTGGTGGGCGTCGGTCCACTTCGGCCGGAAGATCGACGAGGCGAAGGCGCGCTGGGCCGCCCAGAGCGAGGCCCAGCCGCAGTAGCGAGGCGCCAGGACCGGGTGCGCTTGCTCCGTATGGCCCCTGTAGCCTCACCCTCACCGCACACGCATGTCTGCAAGGAGCCGTCACACATGACCCAGCGCACGCTCGTCCTGCTCAAGCCCGACGCCGTCCGCCGTGGCCTGATCGGCGAGGTCATCGGCCGTATCGAGCGCAAGGCCGGCTGGACCATCACCGCTCTGGAGCTGCGCGACCTGGACCAGGAGACGCTGGAGCAGCACTACGGCGAGCACAAGGGCAAGCCCTTCTACGAGCCGCTGGTCGCCTTCATGTCCTCCGGTCCCGTCGTCGCGCTCGTCGTCGAGGGCGAGCGGGTCATCGAGGGCGTGCGCCAGCTCGCCGGGCCGACCGACCCGATCGCCGCCGCGCCCGGGTCCATCCGGGGTGACTTCGGCACCATCGTGCGGGAGAACCTGATCCACGCCTCGGACTCCGAGGAGTCCGCCATTCGGGAGCTGAAGATTTTCTTCCCCGGTCTTTCCTGACCCGGTGTCAGCCATACAGCGCTCATGACCTGGGGCGACCGAAGGAATTTCGGTCGCCCTTCGGCATATGACGGGACCGACCGGGAACGCATCCGTCCGACACCTCGTCACCTATACAGAGGCGGACCACCGCGCCGTGTCCGCGCAGGCGGCACTACGATGGAATCTCCGCGCCACACCATCCACGTCGCCGTCCTGAGAAGCCGTCAACGCTCTAATTGGGAAGGCCCGACGCATCCTCATGGGAAACAAGGGGAACTCAATGTCGTTCATCGGCCGTGACATGGCTGTCGACCTCGGGACCGCCAACACGCTGGTGTACGTCAGGGGTCGCGGCATCGTCCTCAACGAGCCGTCCGTGGTCGCCATCAACACCAACACCGGCGGCATCCTCGCGGTCGGTGCCGAGGCGAAGAAGATGATCGGCCGGACTCCTGGCAACATCGTGGCCGTCCGGCCGCTGAAGGACGGCGTGATCGCCGACTTCGAGATCACGGAGCGGATGCTCCGCTACTTCATCCTCAAGATCCACAAGCGGCGCTACCTGGCCCGCCCCCGGGTCGTCGTCTGTGTGCCGTCCGGTATCACCGGAGTCGAGCGCCGCGCCGTCATCGAGGCGTCCACCCAGGCGGGCGCACGCCAGGTCCACATCATCGAGGAGCCGATGGCCGCGGCGATCGGCTCGGGCCTCCCCGTCCACGAGGCGACCGGCAACATGGTGGTGGACATCGGTGGCGGCACCACCGAGGTGGCCGTCATCTCGCTCGGCGGAATCGTCACGGCACAGTCGATCCGGGTCGCCGGCGACGAGCTGGACAACGCGATCATCCAGCACATCAAGAAGGAGTACAGCCTCCTCCTCGGTGAGCGCACCGCCGAACAGATCAAGATCACCATTGGCTCGGCGTACGACCTCGACACCGACGAGCACACCGAGATCCGCGGCCGCGACCTGGTCTCCGGACTGCCCAAGACCGTGGTCATCTCGGCCGCCGAGGTCCGCAAGGCCATCGAGGAGCCGGTCAACGCGATCGTCGACGCGGTCAAGACGACCCTGGACAAGTGCCCGCCGGAGCTCTCCGGTGACGTCATGGACCGCGGCATCGTCCTCACCGGCGGCGGCGCCCTGCTGCGCGGGCTCGACGAGCGGCTGCGCCGCGAGACCGGCATGCCGATCCACATCGCCGAGGATCCGCTGGACTCGGTGGCGCTCGGATCCGGCAAGTGCGTCGAGGAGTTCGAGGCGCTCCAGCAGGTCCTGGACGCCCAGCCGCGCAGGTAGCACCTGACCCGATGTCAGCCGTACGGGCGCTGCCAGACCCGTACGGCTGATCGTTGGTATAACGGCACAAACATTCCTACGAGGAAGGCACGGCCGCCCCACGTGAGGGACACACGAGAGAGCCGGCTACTCCTGGTGCTGCTGATCGCCATCGCGTTCGCGCTGATCACGGTGGATATCCGCGGAGGCGAGGAGTCACCGGTCGACGGCGCCAGGCAGGCCGCCGCCACTGTCTTCGGTCCGGTCGAGAACGGCGTCGCGGCCGCTGTCGACCCGATCGGCAACGCCATCGGAGCGGTACGGGACTCCGGCGAACGCCACAGCCGCATCGCCGAGCTCGAACGCGAGAACGCGACGCTGAAGGCGAGGCTCGGCAGCGACGACCGCAACAGAAGCCGTGTGCGCGAGCTCGACAGCATGCTGAAGAAGGCCGGTGCCGGCCAGTACGGCATCAAGGCGGCCGAGGTCATCGCCATAGGAGCGGCCCAGGGCTTCTCCTGGACCGTGACCATCGACGCCGGCTCGGACGACGGCATCAAGCGCGACATGACGGTGCTCAACGGTGACGGACTCGTCGGCCGTGTCACCACCGTCGGCCCCGGCACCGCGACGGTCCTGCTCGCCAGCGACCCGGACTTCACCGTCGGCACCCGTATGGAGAAGACCGACGAACTGGGCTTCGCCACCGGACAGGGCGACCGCCCGCTGCTGGTGCAGCTCCTCAACGGCAAGGCCAGGGTCAAGCCGGGCGACCGGCTGGTCACCTTCGGCTCCCAGTCCGGCAAGCCGTTCGTCCCCGGCGTCCCGGTCGGCGAGATCGTCCGCGTCGACCCGTCCCGCGGCGGCCTGACCCGCAACGTCTTCGTACGCCCCTACGTCGGCTTCACCAAGCTCGACATCGTCGGCGTCGTCGTACAGGCCCCCCGCAGCAACCCGCGCGACATGGTCCTGCCCGCCAGGCCGACGCCCTCGCCGACGGTCACGGTCACCGTCACCCCCTCGGCCGGCGCCGGGGAGCAGAACGACGCGCGGAACCAGAACGAGAACGACGCCCAGGCCACCCCGCGGCCCACCGCGAGCGGCCGGTCCGACGAGCAGGACGGGTAGCCCATGCGTTTCAACCGGATGCTCCTCTCCACCACCCTGGTCGTCGTCGCCCTCGTCATCCAGGTCACCGTCCTCGCCCGCCTCCAGCTCCCGGGCGCCGTCCCCGACCTGCTGCTGCTCGTCGTCCTGGCCCTGGCCTTCGTGTACGGACACGTCGGCGGAGCCCTCGTCGGCTTCGGTGCCGGCCTCCTCGCCGACCTGGCCCCGCCCGCCGACCACGCCGTCGGACGGTACGCCCTGGTGCTCTGCGTGATCGGCTACCTCGCGGGGCTCACCAAGCCCGAGACCGGCCAGCTGCGTTCCGCCACGGGCCCGATGGTCATGGTGGTCGCCGCGGCCGTCGGCTCCACCCTGCTCTACGCGGGCGTCGGCGCCTTCGTCGGCGACACCGCCGCCCGCCACGTCGGCCTGGTGCCCCTGCTGTTCACCGCCGCGCTCTACGACCTGCTGCTGGCGCCCTTCACCGTGCCGCTGATCATGGCGCTCGCCAGACGCGCCGACAACGATCCGCTCGCCGACACGCCCAGCGGTGTCACCGATGTGTCCTCCCGCTGGACGGCCTCCGGCACGGGGCTGCGGATCGGCAACCAGCGCGGTGTCATGCGGATCAAGGCCGCCCGCAACAGGGCGGCCCGGGCCGGACGCATCAAGGGCGTCAAGCGACTGTGACCGAGGGGGCAACCGCGTCATGAGCAACATCCCGGAGACCGGCCGGACCCCCCGGGTCCAGATCCGGCTCATCGTCATCCAGGTCCTCGTCTTCTCCATGCTGCTGACCCTCGGCGGCCGCCTCTGGTACCTCCAGATCCGCAACGGCCAGGAGTACACCGACGAGGCCAGGAGCAACCACGTCCAGCGGGTCGTCTCCCCGGCCGTGCGCGGCTCGATCCTCGACGCCCGCGGCGTGCCGCTCGCCGACAACGAGACCCGCCTCGTCGTCTCCGCCTCGCGCACCGAGCTGATGAAGATGAAGGACGACGGGAAGGGCGTCCTGACCCGGCTCGCCGGCGTGCTCGGCATGAAGCCGAAGGACGTCATGGACAAGGTCAGGCTCTGCGACTCGCAGACTCCGCAGCCCTGCTGGAACGGTTCCCCGTACCAGCCGATCCCCGTCACCAACAAGGCCACCACACAGCAGGCGCTCCAGATCCGGGAGAGTTCCGAGGACTTCCCCGGCATCACCGCCGAACCCACCGCCGTACGCCGCTACGCGGCACCCGGCAAGGCCCGCACCTCCCAGGTCCTCGGCTACCTCTCGCCGGTCACCGACGACGAGATCCAGAAGGCCAAGGACACCGACTCGCCGCATCTGCGCTCCGACCAGGTCGGTCGCTCCGGCCTGGAGCGCACCTATGACAAGCAGCTGCGCGGCAAGGCGGGCGTCACGTCCTACGAGGTCGACAAGGTCGGCCGGGTCATGGGCCAGACCGAGGCCGACCCGGGCGTGCCCGGCTCCAACGTCGTCACCAGCATCGACGCCCGGGTCCAGGCCGTCGCCGAGTACGAGCTCCACGAGGCGATGAAGACCGTCCGCAAGGAGACCGACCGGGTCACCGGCCGCAAGTACGAGGCGGACTCCGGCGCCGTGGTCGTCATGGAGTCCAAGACCGGCCGGGTCGTCGCGATGGCCTCCCAGCCGGACTACGACCCCAACGCCTGGATCGGCGGCATCTCCGCCAAGGACTACGCCAGGCTCACCGACAAGAAGTCCAACTATCCGCTGCTCAACCGGGCCATCCAGGGCCAGGCACCCGCGGGCTCCGTCTTCAAGGTGGTGTCGGCGAGCGCGGCCGTGCGGGCGGGCTACCCCTTCGACGGCATGTACAACTGCAGCAGCTCGTACAACATGGGCAACCGGAGCTTCGCGAACTTCGAGTCCAAGGGGCACGGCCCCATCACCCTGGGAGACGCCCTCAAGTACTCCTGCAACACCGTCTTCTACCGCCTGGGCCACCAGGAGTGGCAGCGTGACGGCGGGATAAAGCCGAAGAAGGACGCCCACGACTGGTTCTACCGGACCGCCCGGGACTACGGCTTCGGCGCCGAGACCGGCATCGACCTGCCGAACGAGGTCAAGGGCCGTATCCCCGACCGCAAGTGGAAGAACGACTTCTGGGCCGCCAACAAGGACGCCTGGTGCAAGCAGGGCAAGAAGGGCGGCACCTACGTCGAGCAGATCGCGTACGAGAGCTGCCTCGAAGGCAACCAGCTGAAGGCGTTCGACAGCATCAACTTCGCCATCGGCCAGGGTGACGTCCTCATCACCCCCATCCAGCTGGCCACGGCCTACTCCGCCATCAGCAACGGCGGCACTCTCTACAACCCCACCATCGGCAAGGCCGTCATCAGCCCCGATGGCAAGAAGATCGAGGAGATCAAGCCCCAAGCCCACGGCAGGCTGCCGGTCGACGCCGCGACCATCAGCGACCTCGACAAGGGTCTGCGCTCCGTCGTCGGACCCGGCGGCACCGCCAACTGGCGGTTCCAGCACTGGCCGCAGGACAAGATCCCGATGCGGGCCAAGACCGGCACCGCCCAGGTCTACGGCAAGCAGACCACCTCGTGGTTCGCGACCTACACCGACGAGTACACGATCGTGATGACGATCTCCCAGGGCGGCACGGGCTCCGGCGCCTCCGGCCCCGCCGTGCGCAACATCTACGACGCCCTCTACGGACTCGACGACGAGGGCAACCAGGACCTCAAGCGCGCCCTGCTGCCCCAGCCGCAGAAGACCCTGCCGAGGATCCTCCCCGACGGCACCATCGAGGCTCCGGACATCAAGCCGTACGACCCCGAATCGCAGAAGGTCGACCCCGCCGAGGCGGGGAAGCGACAGGAGCTCGCGGGTCCGCCCCCCACCTGGCAGAGGGACTGATCGACATGACCGGATCCCACGGCTTCTCCGTCTCGCGGTACTCCCCGGACCGCGGCACCTGGTCCAGGCTCACCGCACGCGACTCGATGGTGCGCAGGCTCGACTGGCCGCTGATGTTCTCCGCGCTCGCCCTCGCCTTCATCGGGTCGCTCCTGGTGTGGTCCGCGACCCGGGGCCGTACGGAGCTCAACCACGGCGACCCGTACTACTTCCTCTTCCGCCACGTCCTCAACACCGGCATCGGGCTCGTCCTGATGGTCGGCACCATCTGGCTCGGCCACCGCACGCTCAGGGGCGCCGTCCCCGTGCTCTACGGCCTCTCGGTGGTGCTCGTCCTGCTGGTGCTCACCCCGCTCGGCGCGACCATCAACGGCGCGCACGCGTGGATCGTGATCGGCGGCGGGTTCTCGCTCCAGCCGTCCGAGTTCGTGAAGATCACGATCATCCTGGCCATGGCGATGATCCTGGCCGCCCGCGTCGACGCGGGCGACCAGGTCCACCCCGACCACCGCACCGTCGCCAAGGCCCTCGGGCTCGCCGTCCTGCCGATGGCGGTCGTCATGCTGATGCCGGACCTCGGCTCGGTGATGGTCATGGTGGTGATCGTCCTCGGCGTGCTGCTCGCCTCCGGCGCCTCCAACCGCTGGATCTTCGGCCTGATGGGCGCCGGCCTGATCGGCGCCCTCCTGGTCGCCGCGCTCGGCGTGCTCGACGAGTACCAGATCAACCGCTTCGCCGCGTTCGCCAACCCGGAGCTCGACCCGGCCGGCGTCGGCTACAACACCAACCAGGCACGCATCGCCATCGGCTCCGGCGGCCTCTACGGCGCCGGGCTCTTCAACGGGCACCAGACCACCGGACAGTTCGTCCCCGAACAGCAGACGGACTTCATCTTCACCGTCGCGGGCGAGGAGCTCGGGTTCGTCGGCGCCGGCCTGATACTGGCCCTCCTCGGCGTGGTGCTGTGGCGCGCCTGCCGCATCGCCCGCGAGACGACCGAGCTCTACGGCACGATCGTCGCCGCCGGCATCATCGCCTGGTTCGCCTTCCAGGCCTTCGAGAACGTCGGCATGACACTGGGCATCATGCCCGTGGCGGGTCTGCCGCTGCCGTTCGTCTCCTACGGCGGATCGTCGATGTTCGCGGTCTGGGTCGCGATCGGACTGCTCCAGTCGATCCGGGTTCAGCGGCCGATAACGGCATAGAACGGGCCGGACGGGCAACTAGTCCGGAATGACGGCGGACACGAAGCGCGAGATCGAGCGGAAGTACGAAGCCACCCCCGGCGGCCGGACACCCGACCTGACCCGGGTGCCAGGGGTGTCCGACGTGGTGGCCAAGGGCGTCGTGGAACTCGACGCCGTCTACTACGACACCACCGACCTGCGCCTGGCCGCCGCCGGCATCACCCTGCGGCGCAGGACCGGCGGCGAGGACGCGGGCTGGCACCTCAAGCTCCCCGTCGCCCCCCACGCCCGGGACGAGATCCACGCCCCGCTCGGCGAGGGCGACGACGTGCCGCCGTTCCTGGCCGCCCTCGTACGGGCCAGGACCCGCGACCGGGCGCTCGTACCGCTCGTACGGCTGCGCACCGCCCGCGACGTCCACCACCTGGTCGACGGGGAGGGGCGCCTGCTCGCCGAGGTCAGCACCGACGCCGTCCGCGCGCGACGCCTCACCGACGACCGCGCCACCGTCCGGTGGACGGAGATCGAGGTCGAGCTGGGCGACGGGACGGACCCCGCGTTCCTGGACGCCGTCGACAAACGGCTCCGCAAGGCCGGGACCGTCCCCTCGGAGGCGCCGTCCAAGCTGGCCCGGGCACTCGCCGAGACCGGTCGCGCCCCCGAGCCGGCCGCGCCGGCCGGGCCGCCCGACGACCGGGCGACCGCGGGCGACCACGTCCTCGCCTTCGTGCGGGAACAGGTCGAGGCCCTCCTCGGCTACGACGCCGCCGTCCGCCGGGACCTGCCCGACTCGGTGCACCGGATGCGGGTCGCCACCCGCCGGCTGCGCAGCGCCTTCCGCACGTTCCGCAAGGTCCTCGACCGCGAGGTCACGGACCCGCTCGGCGAGGAGCTCAAGTGGCTCGCCGCCGAGCTGGGCGTCTCCCGCGACCAGGAGGTCCTGACCGAGCGGCTGACCGCGCGGATCGAGGCGCTGCCCGCGCCCGTCCTGCTCGGCCCGGTCCGGGGCAGGCTGCGCGCCTGGTCCACCGTCCGCGGCGTCCGGGCCCGCGAGCGCACCCTCGCCGCGCTGAACGGCGACCGCTACCTCGCCCTCCTCGGCTCGCTCGACGCGCTGCTCGCCGCACCGCCCCTGCGGCCCGCCGCCCGCAAGGCGCCGGCGGGCGTGCTGGCCAAGGCGGTGCTCAAGGACCACGACCGGCTGGCCGGGCGGATCACCCGCGCCCTCTCGCTCCCGGCCGGCAAGGAGCGCGACCTGGCCCTGCACGAGGCCCGCAAGGCGGCCAAGCGGGAGCGCTACGCGGCGGAGGCGGCCAGGCCCGCGCTGGGCAGGCCCGCCAAACGGCTGTCCAAGCGGATCAAGGCCGTGCAGAAGGTCCTCGGCGACCATCAGGACAGCGTCGTCGCCCGCGAGGAATTGAGGAACCTGGCGATCCAGGCCCACTCGGCGGGTGAGACCTCCTTCACCTGGGGCCTGCTCCACGGGCAGGAGGAGGCCCTGGCCGCCGAGTGCGAGCGGAAGCTGCCGCACGCGTGGGAGAAGGCGTCGCGGGGGAGGACGCGGGCGGATCTGGAGCACTGAGCACCGGGGTACGCTTGAGAGTCACCCCCTTGCCAGCTCACCGAAGGTTCGAGATGTCCGAGTCGGTCTTCCCACAGCTCGAAGCTCTGCTCCCGCACGTGCAGAAGCCCATTCAGTACGTCGGCGGTGAGCTGAACTCCACGGTCAAGCCATGGGAGTCCTGCGACGTCCGCTGGGCTCTCATGTACCCGGACGCGTACGAGGTCGGCCTCCCCAACCAGGGCGTCATGATCCTCTACGAGGTGCTGAACGAGCGTGAGGGCGTCCTCGCCGAGCGGACCTACAGCGTCTGGCCGGACCTCGAGGAGCTGATGAGGGAGCACGGCGTCCCGCAGTTCACCGTCGACAGCCACCGGCCGGTGAAGTCGTTCGACGTCTTCGGCCTGAGCTTCTCCACCGAGCTCGGCTACACCAACATGCTCACCGCGCTCGATCTGGCGGGCATCCCGCTGGAGGCCCGGGACCGTACGGTCGACGACCCGATCGTGCTCGCGGGCGGTCACGCCGCCTTCAACCCCGAGCCGATCGCCGAGTTCATCGACTGCGCGGTCATCGGCGACGGCGAGCAGGCCGTCCTCGACATGACGGAGATCATCCGCGCCTGGAAGGCCGAGGGCCGCCCCGGTGGCCGCGAGGAGGTCCTGTTCCGGCTCGCCCGGACCGGCAACGTCTACGTGCCCCGTTTCTACGACGTCGAGTACCTGCCCGACGGCCGTATCGGACGCGTCGTCCCCAACAGGTCCGGTGTGCCGTGGCGGGTGTCCAAGCACACCGTCATGGACCTCGACGAGTGGCCCTACCCCAAGCAGCCCCTCGTCCCGCTCGCGGAGACCGTCCACGAGCGGATGTCCGTCGAGATCTTCCGCGGCTGCACCCGCGGCTGCCGTTTCTGCCAGGCCGGCATGATCACGCGCCCCGTGCGGGAGCGAAGCATCACCGGCATCGGCGAGATGGTCGAGAAGGGTCTCAAGGCGACCGGCTTCGAGGAGGTCGGCCTGCTCTCGCTCTCCTCGGCCGACCACACCGAGATCGGTGACATCGCCAAGGGGCTGGCCGACCGGTACGAGGAGGACAAGATCGGTCTGTCCCTCCCGTCGACCCGCGTCGACGCCTTCAACGTCGACCTCGCCAACGAGCTGACCCGCAACGGCCGTCGCTCCGGCCTCACCTTCGCCCCCGAGGGCGGCTCCGAGCGCATGCGCAAGGTCATCAACAAGATGGTCTCGGAGGAGGACCTGATCCGTACGGTCTCCACCGCGTACGGCAACGGCTGGCGCCAGGTGAAGCTGTACTTCATGTGCGGCCTGCCCACCGAGACCGACGAGGACGTCCTGCAGATCGGCGACATGGCCGTCAACGTCATCGCCGAGGGCCGCAAGGTGTCCGGGCAGAACGACATCCGCTGCACCGTCTCCATCGGCGGGTTCGTCCCCAAGCCGCACACCCCCTTCCAGTGGGCCCCCCAGCTGAGCGCCGAGGAGACCGACGCCCGGCTGGAGAAGCTCCGCGACAAGATCCGCGGCGACAAGAAGTACGGCCGCTCGATCGGCTTCCGCTACCACGACGGCAAGCCGGGCATCGTCGAGGGCCTGCTCTCGCGCGGTGACCGCCGCGTGGGCGCCGTGATCCGCGCGGTCTACGAGGACGGCGGCCGCTTCGACGGCTGGCGCGAGCACTTCTCGTACGACCGCTGGATGGCCTGCGCCGAGAAGACGCTGCCCGAGTACGGGGTGGACGTCGACTGGTACACCACCCGCGAGCGCACCTACGAGGAGGTCCTGCCCTGGGACCACCTGGACTCCGGTCTCGACAAGGACTGGCTCTGGGAGGACTGGCAGGACGCCCTCGACGAGACCGAGGTCGACGACTGCCGCTGGACGCCGTGCTTCGACTGCGGCGTCTGCCCAGCGATGCAGACCGAGATCCAGGTCGGTCCCACCGGCAAGAAGCTGCTGCCGCTGACCGTGGTGAAGTGACCGCGGGCGCCGCGTAACGTCCGTGCAACGGCCCGGCCCGGGGAGGAAACCCCGGGCCGGGCCGTTGCGTCCTGCCCATCATGGACCTGGAGAAGCACCCGCGCCCCGCACCCGCCCCCTACGAGGGCGGTGAGGGATGCCTGACGGCGGCGATCAGGATGCCCGTGCGGATCGTGGTGCTGCTGGTGGTCGTGCCCGTCCGGCTGGTCCTTGACGCCCTCGCCGCCTGCGGCAGGGCCCTGTACCGGGTGCTGCTGAGCCCCTTGATCCGGGGGCTGGACCGGGTGTGGGACCACATGCTGGCGCCGGTGGGTCGGGGGATCGTGTGGTGCGTGGCGGCGGTGGTGAGGTACGGCGTGGTCGCTCCGGTCTCGTGGCTGTACCGCCGGGTGCTCACTCCGCTCGGCCGGGGCGTCCGGCTGCTGATGTGGGCGGTGTTCGTCCGGCCGTGGACCGCGCTGCACCGGTGGGTGCTCACCCCTCTGGGGCACGGGCTGACCTGGCTGTACGCCAACGTGCTCGCCCCCGTCGGCCGCGGACTGTGGGCGGTGCCGGTCCTGCTGGTCCCGTTCCTGGTCGTCGCGCCCGCCGTCTTCGTGTACCGCTGGATCCTCAGCCCGGTGGGCCGCGTCCTCCTCGCGGTCGGCCGCGAGATCGTCGGCGCCGTCGAGGTGGCCTGGCGCGTCGCCGGGTACCTCTCCCGGGCCGTCGGCCGCGGACTGAAGTGGCTCGCCTGGCACCTGGCCGGCCGCCCGGCGAGCTGGTTCTACCGGCAGGTGTGCACTCCCGTGGGCCACTTCGTGCGCGACGGCCTCTGGAACCCGGCCCGACGGGCCGCCGCCGAAGTGGGCCGGGCGGCCGCGGCGGCCCTCGCCTCAGCCCGCGAGACCGTGCGCCGGGCCCGCCGGGACGCCTGGCGCGCACTGGCCGGCGGGCCCCGGGAGGCTCGGGCTGTGGAACCGCGCGCGACTCCGGCGCGTACTCTGGGTAGTACAACAACCGCTCCTGGCGCGGCGCCCGCACCCGAGATCTCCCTGAGCAAGCAGGGGTGAGCCGGGCGGGACCCCTGGGGGCCACCCGCATTTCGTGGCGGTGCGCCACCCGCGCCCGCCCCGCACCGAGGAGAAGAACCACTGGGCAAGCGACAGCCCGAAGGCCCGCCGCCCGCACCGGCAGTGCAGCGCATCCGCCTGCGCTACACCAAGCGCGGCCGCCTCCGGTTCACCAGTCACCGCGACTTCCAGCGCGCATTCGAACGGGCGCTGCGCCGCGCCGAGGTGCCCATGGCGTACTCGGCGGGATTCACGCCGCACCCCAAGGTCTCGTACGCCAATGCCGCACCCACCGGCACGGGCTCCGAGGCCGAGTACCTGGAGATCGCGCTCACCGAGGCACGCGACCCCGACAAGCTGCGCGAGCTGCTCGACGAGTCGCTGCCCGCCGGCCTCGACATCACCGACGCGGTCGAGGCACGCACCTCGGGCCTCGCCGACCGGCTCACCGCCTCCGTGTGGGAGCTCCGGCTCGACGGGGTCCCGGCCGACGACGCCGAACGCGCCGTCGCCGCGTTCCTCGCCGCGGAGACCGTCGAGGTCCAGCGCAAGACGAAGAACGGTATGCGGACCTTCGACGCGCGCGGCGCGGTCGCGGCTCTCGAAGCGGCCGCGGCACAGCCTGATAGGCCCGCGGACGGCCCCTGTGCGATACTGCGCCTGGTTGTTCGGCACGTGACACCTGCCGTACGACCCGACGACGTCCTGTCCGGTCTCCGAGCTGTGGCCGACCTGGCGCCGCCGGTCCCCGCAGCGGTGACCAGGCTGGCGCAGGGGCTCTTCGACGAGGAGACCGGCACGGTGACCGACCCGCTCGCGCCCGACCGCGAGGCAGTCACGGCCGCCCCACCCAAGGCCGCCGGACACGCCTCAGCGACGGCGACTCCCAATGCCGGAGGCGGGGCAGGTCCCGCGTAGGGGCGGTCGTTGCAGCGCGGCCCTGGTACTCGGGAGCCACCTGGGTCGGGCCGCGTACAGACACAAAAGACTTTCGCCAGGCCGTACGCACAAGGCGTACGGAACCGGCGAGCCAGATATCAGCTCCCGTGCGGCGCCCGCGCCCCGGACGGCGGCCTTCGCGAATGGTGCGATGCCGCGGCCGGACCGGAACCAGGCGCGGCGCCCGGGAGCGTGACGGGAGAACCGCCCGCATGCTTGAGCCGAACGAATCCGGCACCGCCGGAACCGAGGACGACAACAACTCTCCGAGCGACACGCTGCCCCCGCGCCGCCGGCGCCGTGCGGCGTCGCGCCCCGCCGGGCCGCCGGCCGCCCCCCAGACCCCCGAATCCGCCGGGTCCGCCACCCCGGTGCCGCAGACCGAGGCCGCCGTGGAGGCCGCGCCGGTCGAGGAGGCGCCCGTGGCGCGTCCGCGTCGTCGTGCCACGCGCAAGGCGACGGCTCCGGCCGGTGCGCCGAAGGCCGCAGAGGCTCCCGTGGAGGAGTCCGCGCCGGTCGAGGCCCCGGTCGAGGAGGCCGCGCCGGTCGAGGAGGCGCCCGCGGCCCGTCCGCGTCGTCGTGCCACGCGCAAGGCGACGGCTCCGGTCGGTGCGCCGAAGGCCGCAGAGGCTCCCGTGGAGGAGTCTGCGCCGGTCGAGGCCCCGGTCGAGGAGGCCGCGCCGGTCGAGGAGGCGCCCGCGGCCCGTCCGCGCCGTCGCGCCACCCGTAAGGCGACCGCTCCGGCCGGTGCGCCGAAGGCCGCCGAGGCCCCTGCCGAGGAGACCGCCCCGGTCGAGGCCCCCGTCGAGGCCGAGGCCCCCGCCGTGGAAGCCCCCGCCGCCGAGGCGCCCGCCGACGAGGCCGAGGCCGCCCCTCGCGGTCGTACGCGTCGTCGTGCCACCCGCAAGGCGACCGCTCCCGCCGGTGCGCCCAAGGCCGCCGAGGCCCCTGCCGAGGAGACCGCCCCGGTCGAGGCCGCCGCTCCGGCCGTCCAGGCCGAGGCGCCCGCCCAGGAAGCCGCCCCCGTCGAGGAGGCGCCCGCGGCCCGTCCGCGCCGTCGCGCCACCCGTAAGGCGACCGCTCCCGCCGGCGCGCCGAAGGCCGCCGAGGCTCCCGTGGAGGAGACCGCCGAGGCCGTCGCGGAGACGGGTGAGAGCCTGCCCGCCGACACCGTCGCCCAGATGACCGCCCAGGGGGGCGAGGTCGCCGCGGCCGAGAAGGCCGCCACCCGTGGCCGCGCCCGTCGCCGGGCCGCCTCTCCCGAGTTCACCGCCGAGCCGGCCAGGGCGCCCGAGCAGTCCCGTGGCCGCCGCGCGGCACGCCCCGCCGTCGCGGTCTTCCAGGCCCCGGTCTTCACCGAGCCCATGTTCCAGACGCCGGAGACCGCCGCGGCGATGGCCGCCGCCGAGGCCGCCGGCCGTCGGCACGAGGCCGCCGAGGAGGTCGAGGAGGTCGAGGAGGTCACCGAGCCCGCCAAGGCCGCCGCACCGGTGGAGAGCGCCGAGAAGCCGGAGACCGGCGGCCGTCGCCGCCGTCGCCGCCGCGGCGAGCCCGCCGAGGCCGTCGAGCCCGCCCCGCAGGCCGCGCCGGCCGCCCAGGAGGCCGAGCCCGAGCCCGAGCCCGAGGCCGAGGCCGAGGCCGAGGAGATCGCCGCGGGCGAGGAGGGCGACGAGTTCGAGGACCGTCCCTCGCGTCGCCGCCGTCGCGGTGGCCGTCGTCGCCGTCGCGGTGAGACCGCGGAGGCCGACGAGGCCGGCGAGCAGGACGAGGCCGAGGCCGACGAGGAGGACGCCGAGCAGGCGGAGGACGAGGCCGAGGACGAGCACGACGCGGAGGACGAGCACGAGGGCGACACCCCCTCGGCCGCCGGCACGAGCAGCTCGCGCCGCCGTCGCCGTCGTCGTCGTCGCAGCGGTGACCTCGGCGGGGACGCCGACGGGGGCACCGACGACCCGGAGCGCACGATCGTCAAGGTCCGCGAGCCGCGTCCGGCCCGCGAGAAGGCCGAGCCGTCCGACGAGGTGCAGTCCATCAAGGGCTCGACCCGTCTGGAGGCGAAGAAGCAGCGCCGTCGCGAGGGCCGCGAGCAGGGCCGCCGCCGTGTGCCGATCATCACCGAGGCCGAGTTCCTGGCCCGCCGTGAGGCCGTCGAGCGGGTCATGGTCGTCCGCCAGAACGGCGAGCGCACCCAGATCGGCGTCCTCGAGGACAACGTGCTCGTCGAGCACTACGTCAACAAGGAGCAGGCCACCAGCTACGTCGGCAACGTCTACCTGGGCAAGGTCCAGAACGTCCTGCCTTCCATGGAGGCCGCCTTCGTCGACATCGGCAAGGGCCGCAACGCCGTCCTGTACGCCGGTGAGGTCAACTTCGAGGCGCTGGGCATGGCCAACGGGCCGCGCCGCATCGAGACCGCGCTCAAGTCCGGCCAGTCCGTCCTCGTCCAGGTGACGAAGGACCCGATCGGCCACAAGGGCGCCCGGCTGACCAGCCAGGTCTCGCTGCCCGGCCGCTACCTGGTCTACGTGCCCGAGGGCTCGATGACCGGCATCAGCCGCAAGCTGCCCGACACCGAGCGTGCGCGTCTGAAGACCATCCTCAAGAAGATCGTCCCCGAGGACGCGGGCGTCATCGTGCGCACCGCCGCCGAGGGCGCGAGCGAGGACGAGCTGCGCCGTGACGTCGAGCGGCTCCAGGCGCAGTGGGAGGACATCCAGCAGAAGGCGAAGAGCGGCAACGCCCCGACCCTTCTCTACGGTGAGCCCGACATGACCGTCCGGGTCGTCCGCGACATCTTCAACGAGGACTTCTCGAAGGTCATCGTCAGCGGCGACGAGGCGTGGGAGACCATCCACGGATACGTCTCGCACGTCGCCCCCGATCTGGCGGACCGGCTGCAGCGCTGGACGTCCGAGGTCGACGTCTTCGCGACGTACCGGATCGACGAGCAGCTCATGAAGGCGCTGGACCGCAAGGTCTGGCTGCCGTCCGGCGGCTCGCTGGTGATCGACAAGACCGAGGCGATGATCGTCGTCGACGTCAACACCGGCAAGTTCACCGGCCAGGGCGGCAACCTGGAGGAGACCGTCACCAGGAACAACCTGGAGGCGGCCGAGGAGATCGTCCGGCAGCTGCGCCTGCGCGACCTGGGCGGCATCGTCGTCATCGACTTCATCGACATGGTGCTGGAGTCCAACCGGGACCTGGTGCTGCGGCGACTGCTGGAGTGCCTGGGCCGGGACCGTACGAAGCACCAGGTGGCGGAGGTCACGTCGCTGGGTCTGGTCCAGATGACCCGCAAGCGGGTGGGCCAGGGCCTGCTGGAGTCCTTCTCCGAGACGTGTGTCCACTGCAACGGCCGTGGTGTCATCGTCCACATGGAGCAGCCGACCACCCCGGGTGGCGGCGGCAACGGCAAGCGTTCCAAGAAGCGCGGCCGCGGTGGCGCGGACCACACGCACGAGCACGAGCAGGTCGAGGCCCAGGCGGCCGAGGCGGAGGGCGAGAGCGAGGCGGAGGTGGCGGCGGAGCTCGCCGCCCCGGTGTCGCTCGCCGAGCCGCTGCCGGACACCATGGCGGCGGACGAGGAGCTGTACTCCAGCGCGGCGGAGGCCGAAGCGGCCGCCGGCCGTGGCCGCTCGCGTCGCCGTGCGACCCGCAAGGTGTCGGCACCGGCCGGTTCGCCGAAGCGGTCCGCCGCGCCGGTGGCGGAGCCGGTGTCCGAGCCGGTCGTCGAGGAGGCTCCGGTCGCCGTGACCCCGGCGGCCGAGGCGCCCGCCGAGGAGACCGCCGAGGAGACCGCCGTGGTCCGGGCACCCGTGGAGGAGGCGGCCCCCCAGGGCCGTACCCGCCGTCGGGCGACCCGCAAGGCGTCGGCCCCGGCCGGTTCGCCGCAGCAGGCCGACGAGGCCGCGGCCGTGGTCGTGGCCGACGAGCCGCAGCCCCAGGAGCCGGCCGTCGTGGAGCAGCCCGAGGCGCAGCCCGTCGCCGAGGAGGCCCCCGTGGCCGCCCCGCCCCGGGCCCGTCGCCGGGTGGTCCGCAAGGCCACCGCTCCCGCCGGTCCGCCCTCGGGCGCCGAGGAGGCCGCGGTCGTCGTGGTGAGCGGCACTCCGCAGGGTGACGCCGACGAGGCCACCGCCGAGGAGGCCGAGGAGGCCGCGCCGGCCAAGAAGACGGCGCGCAAGACCGCCAAGAAGGCCACGGCGAAGAAGGCCGCCACCAAGAAGACGGCGGCGAAGAAGACCGTGGCGAAGAAGACGACGGCCAAGAAGGCCGCCACCACCAAGAAGACGGCGGCGAAGAAGACCGCCGCGGCCGAGTAGCGGGGCAGCTCTCCGTGACCCCGGTCACGGAGGGCTGAACACTTCGTGAGCATCGTCCGAACGTTCCGCGTTCCGCCCCGGATTGCCCCGGGGCGGAACGGGGATTTCGTTTCGGAATCGATGCCTCCCCCTGTTAACGGGGCCCGAAATTGCCTTGGAAATTCCTGATAATGTGACGCCCGGTCGCTGCCGTGGGCGGGCCCCGCCCGTTCATCACGGCCGGTGACCGACCCGGTTCCGGGACAGACCGGTCCCAGCATTCCTCGGTAGGGCGTCGGCATCGCGCCGGAGGGGTACGCGCGGCCTCGAGAGACGTCCGCGGCACCCCAGACCTCTGCCACAAAGAGCTCTTGCGGTGTTCATAGGAGGACGTCCATGCCGAGCATCAACGAGCAGCCCATCCCCGCTGCCCGCCCGGTCATCGGTGAAGAAGAGATCGAAGCCGCCGTACGCGTACTGCGCAGCGGCCGTGTCGTGCAGGGCCCCGAGGTGGCCGCCTTCGAGGAGGGCTTCTCCGAGCTGGTCGAGGGGCGCCACTGCGTGGCCGTCAACTCCGGCACGTCGGCGCTCCACCTGCTGCTGATGGCGCTGAACATCGGCCCCGGCGACGAGGTGATCGTCCCCTCCTTCTCGTTCGCCGCCTCGGCGAACGCGGTCCGTCTGGTCGGCGCCGACGTCGTGTTCGCGGACATCGAGCCGGGCTCGTTCAACCTGGACCCGGCCGCCGTCGAGGCCGCCATCACCCCGCGTACCGCCGCGATCATGCCGGTCCACCTGTACGGCCACCCCGCCGCGATGGACAAGATCATGGCCATCGCCGACAAGCACAAGCTCGCCGTCGTCGAGGACGCCTGCCAGGCGCACGCGGCGGCTCTGAACGGCACCCCGGTCGGCGCCTTCGGCGCGGGCGGCACGTTCAGCTTCTACCCGACGAAGAACATGCACTCCCTCGAGGGCGGCATGATCTCCACCGGTGACGCCGAGACCGCCCGTACCCTGCGCCTCCTGCGCAACCAGGGCATGGAGCAGCGGTACGCGAACGAGATCGTCGGCGCCAACATGCGCATGACGGACGTCTCCGCCGCCGTCGGCCGGGTGCAGCTGGGCAAGCTGGGCGGCTGGACCGAGCAGCGCATCGCCAACGCCGCGTACCTCTCGGCGAACATCAGCGCGCCGGGCGTGGTCACTCCGATGGTCGCCGAAGGCGCGCGGCACATCTACCACCAGTACACGATCCGAGTACAGGGCGACCGCGACGCCGCGATGGCGAAGCTCACCGAGGCGGGCGTCGGCAACGCCGTGTACTACCCGACCCCTATCCACCGGCTGAAGCCGTACTGGGAGCCGGACCAGAAGGCGGGCCGCACCTGGGACCTGCCCGAGACGGAGAAGGCCGCCGCCGAGGTCGTCTCGCTTCCGGTCCACCCCTCGCTGACCCAGAACGACCTTGAGCGCATCGTGGCCGCCGTGAACGCGCTGGGAGAGAACCTGTGACTGCTGCTGGACTGCGGGCCGGCCTGATCGGCCTCGGCTCGATGGGGCGCCACCACGCCCGCGTACTGGCCGGCCTGGACGGCGTCCAGCTCGTCGGTGTCGTCGACCCGATGGGCGACAAGAACGGCTGGGCCCAGGGTGCCCCCGTGCTGTCGACCGTCGAGGAGCTGATCACCCTCGGAGTCGACTACGCCGTGGTGGCCTGCCCGACGGCGCTGCACGAGGAAGTCGGCCTGAAGCTGGCCGAGGCCGGGATCGGCGCGCTCATCGAGAAGCCGGTCGCGGACACCGTCGAGGGCGCCCGCCGGCTGGTCGAGGCCTTCGAGTCGCGCGGCCTGGTGGCCGGTGTCGGCCACATCGAGCGCTGCAACCCCGCGCTGCGGTCCCTGCGCACCCGGCTGGAGGCCGGCGAGCTGGGCGACGTCTACCAGGTCGTCACCCGCCGCCAGGGCCCCTTCCCGCACCGCATCGCCGACGTCGGCGTGGTCAAGGACCTCGCGACCCACGACATCGACCTGACGGGCTGGGTGACGGGGCAGCAGTACACCTCGATCGCCGCCCACACGGTGTCGAAGTCCGGCCGCCCGCACGAGGACATGGTCTCCGCCGTCGGTCAGCTCTCCGACGGCACGATGGTCAACCACCTCGTCAACTGGCTGAGTCCGCTGAAGGAGCGATTCACCTCGGTCACCGGTGAGAAGGGCTGCTTTGTCGCGGACACCCTCACCGCCGACCTCACCTTCTACTCCAACGCCGCCGTGGCGACCGAGTGGGAGGCGCTGCGGGCGTTCCGCGGCGTGTCCGAAGGCGACATGATCCGCTACGCCATCCCGAAGCGCGAGCCGCTCCTCGTCGAGCACGAGCTCTTCCGCGACGCGATCCTCGGTGAGTCGAGGGACATCTGCACACTGCGTCAGGGTCTGCGTACGGTGGAGGTGGCCGCCGCGGTTCTGGAGTCGGCCTCCAGTGGCACCACCGTCACGTTCGCGGCCCAGGACCGGACGGAAAATGGCACCCGATAACAGTGATGTCGTTGCGCGGGCCCGCAAGGGCCCGCGCGGCCGGATCGTCATGCTCGTCGACAACGGCGTGCACGGCGACTCCCGGGTACAGAAGCAGGCGAGCTCGGCGGCCGCGGCCGGCTGGGACGTCATCCTGCTGGGCAAGCTGACCGGCAGGGAAGAGCAGGACACCTGGAAGCTCGGCGACGCCGAGGTCAGGCTCGTTCGGGTGAAGTCGAAGATGTCGACTCGTCCCGGCGACCTGCGCGGTGCCCCGCTGCGCCGGCCGCTCGCCTACTCGTCGGACCGCGTCGCCGCGTTCCGGCAGCAGCAGGTGAAGGCGTGGCGCGCGGACCTGAGGGTCCGTGGGGCCGCGCTGAAGGCCGGGGAGGACCGGTCGCTGCTCGGACCGGCCGCCGGCCGGGCCTGGCTGGCCGTGCCCCGGGCCGCCGCCAGGGCGACGTCCCGCTGGGTCGCGCTGCGCAACCGCGAGACCCGCAAGCTGCGCAACATCCGGCGCACCCGCTCCACGCCCCTCGACAAGGCGACCACCGCCTTCTGGCTCAAGACCATGGGCGACCGCGCCTGGCGACGGCTCGACCCGGGCGTCTGGGACTTCGAACTGGCCTACGGGCCGGTCATCGACGAGCTGAAGCCCGACATCATCCACGCCAACGACTTCCGGATGCTGGGCGTCGGCTCGCGGGCCGCGCTGCGCGCCCGGGCCGCCGGCCGCCGGGTGAAGCTCGTCTGGGACGCCCATGAGTTCCTTCCCGGAGTGCGCTCCTGGGCCAACGAGCGCAAGCTGCCCGCGATGGTGGCGTACGAGCGGGAGCACGCCAAGTACGCCGACGCGGTGATGACCGTCTCCGGCGGCCTCGCCGATCTGCTGCAGAAGTCGCACAACCTGCCCGAGCGGCCGGCCGTGGTGCTCAACGCGCCCGACGCCGAGGCCACCTCGCGGTTCACGGACGAGCCGGTCCCCGACGTCCGCGCGCTGTGCGGCATCGGCCCGGACGTCCCCCTGCTGGTCTACAGCGGCCTGGCGGCCCGTCAGCGGGGCCTGGGCATCATGGTCGAGGGACTGACCGAGCTGCCCGAGGCGCACGCCCTGTTCGTGGCGAGCAGCCCCGAGCTCCCGTACATCCAGGAGCTGATGGCCCGCGCCGAGGAACTCGGCGTCCGCGACCGGGTGCACGCCGTGCCGTACGTGCCGCACTGGCAGGTCGTGCCCTTCCTCAGCGGCGCCGATGTGGGGGTCATCCCGATCCACCACTGGCCGAACCACGAGATCGCGCTGATCACCAAGTTCTTCGAGTACTCGCACGCCCGGCTGCCGCTGGTGGTCAGCGATGTGAAGACGATGGCCGAGGTGACCCGGGAGACCGGCCAGGGCGAGGTCTTCAAGGCCGAGGACGTCGCCGACTACGTACGTGCCGTCCGGGCCGTGCTCGCCGACCCCAAGCGGTACACCGCCGCCTACGAGGTCGAGGGACGGCTGGACGAATGGACCTGGGAAGCCCAGGCCAAGGTTCTCGATGAGGTCTACACCCGACTGATGCAGGGAGCGGGGGATGGCAGGAACCCCTGACGTCAGCGTCGTCGTCGCCGTCTACAACACCATGCCGTACCTCACCGAGTGCCTGAACTCCCTCGTGGGACAGAGCATCGGGCTGGACCGCCTGGAGATCGTGGCCGTGGACGACGGCTCGACCGACGACAGCGGCCGCGAACTCGACCGTTTCGCGGAGAAGTACCCGGACACCGTCAAGGTGATCCATCAGGAGAACTCCGGTGGCCCGGCCGCGCCCAGCAACCGGGCCCTGGACGTCGCCTCCGGACGGTTCGTCTACTTCATAGGCTCCGACGACTACCTCGGCGAGGAGGCGCTGGAGCGGATGGTGACCTGCGCCGACGAGCACGGCTCGGACGTCGTGGTCGGCAAGATGGTCGGCACCAACGGCCGGTACGTCCACCAGGCGCTGTACAGGAAGAACGATCCGGACGTCAGCCTGTACGACTCGGCGCTGCCCTTCACGCTGGCCAACACCAAGCTGTTCCGGCGCGACCTGGTCGAGCAGCACAAGCTGCGCTTCCCCGAGGACATGCCGGTCGGTTCCGACCAGCCGTTCACGATCGAGGCGTGCGTCCGGGCCCGGAAGATCTCGGTCGTCGCCGACTACACCTGCTACTACGCGGTGAAGCGCGGAGACGCCTCCAACATCACCTACCGGGCGAACCACCTCGCGCGACTGCACTGCGTCAGCGAGATCATGAAGCACGCGGCCGGCCTCATCGAGGCCGGGCCGCGGCGTGACGCCGTCTTCCAGCGGCACTTCACCTGGGAGCTCGCCAAGCTCATCCAGGAGGACTTCCCCTCCCTGGACGGAGAGACCCGGCGCGAGGTGTGCGCGGGCATCGCCCGGCTCGCCGACGAGTACTTCACGGAGCCCATCCGTGACGCGCTGGACGTGAAGCGCCGGGTACGCATCGGGCTCGCGCAGCGCGGTGCCGTGGACGAGCTGGTCAGGGCCATCGCCGACGAGACGGAGCACGGCGCGCCGCCGCTCCTGCTCGAGGACGGCCGGGCCTTCGTCCGCTACCCGGGCTTCCGGGACGGCGGGCTGGACCTGCCGGACCGGCTCTTCGAGATCATCGGCGAGTCCGTGCCCCGGCAGCTGGCCGGCGGTACCGCCCTGGTCGCGGCCGACTGGGAGCAGGACGGCGAGCGGATGGCCGTCTCCCTCGCGGTCCGGGTGCCGGTCACCGGCGACACCGGCTCGGCCGTGCTGCGGCTGGCCGGCAAGGCGATGCCCAAGAGCGCCGACAAGCCGGGCGCCCGCCGGCTGCCGGTGGGAACCGAACTCCCCGCCCCGGCGGGGGAGCTGACCCGCGAGGAGACGGCCGACGGCACCGCCACGGTGCTGCGCGCCCGCGTCCCCGTGCAGCCGAGCAGGGCCAAGCTCGGCGTCCGCGTCTACCTGGACGTGGCAGGCTCGACGTACGAGATCCCGGTGCCGACCCGCGGCCTGCCGCTGCCCCTGGCCCGGCGGTGGCGGGAGAGGATCCCGTACCGGATCTCCGCCAACGCGAACCCCAAGGGGCGGTTGGTGATCACCACGGCTCCGCTCTGGGAGCCGTCGCACGGCGTGGGCAAGCGACTGCGCCAAATGATGTCCCGTGTGAAGAGGAAACTGACCCGATGAATATCTGTGTAGTCGCGCTCGGAAAGATCGGCCTGCCGCTCGCGGTGCAGTTCGCCGCCAAGGGCCACAAGGTCATCGGCGCCGACGTCAACGAGAAGGTCGTCGAGCTGGTCAACGCCGGTACCGAGCCCTTCCCCGGCGAGCACGACCTCGACGTCAAGCTCAAGCAGACCGTCGACGCCGGGCTGCTGACCGCGACGACCGACACCACCGCCGCCGTCGCCCAGTCCGACGCCGTCGTGGTCGTCGTCCCGCTGTTCGTGGACGCCGAGGGCACGCCCGACTTCGGCTGGATGGACTCCGCCACCAAGGCCATCGCCAAGGGTCTCAAGCCCGGCACCCTCGTCTCCTACGAGACGACCCTGCCGGTCGGCACCACCCGCACCCGCTGGGCGCCGATGCTCCAGGAGGGCTCCGGCCTGACGCCGGGCGAGGACTTCCACCTGGTCTTCTCCCCGGAGCGGGTGCTCACCGGCCGTGTCTTCGCCGACCTTCGCCGCTACCCCAAGCTCGTCGGCGGCATCGACGAGGCGTCCGCCAAGCACGGCGTCGAGTTCTACGAGGCGGTGCTGGACTTCGACGTCCGCGAGGACCTGCCGCGCCCCAACGGCGTCTGGGACCTGGGCACCGCCGAGGCCTCGGAGCTCGCCAAGCTCGCCGAGACGACCTACCGCGACGTCAACATCGGCCTGGCCAACCAGTTCGCCCGGTTCGCCGACCAGAACGACATCGACGTCAAGAAGGTCATCGAGGCCTGCAACTCGCAGCCCTACAGCCACATCCACCAGCCGGGTATCGCCGTCGGCGGCCACTGCATCCCGATCTACCCGCGGATGTACCTGTGGAACGACCCGGAGGCGACCGTCGTGCGCTCGGCCCGCGAGGCCAACGCCGCGATGCCCGAGTACGCCGTCGACCTGCTGGCCGCCGCCTACGGCGACCTGACCGGCGTCAACGTGCTGGTGCTCGGTGCCGCCTACCGCGGTGGCGTCAAGGAGACCGCCTTCTCCGGCGTCTTCCCGACCGTCGAGGCGCTGAAGGCGCGCGGCGCGGTGCCGTTCGTCTCCGACCCGATGTACACCTCCGAGGAGCTCGCCGCGCACGGCCTCACCCCCCACCAGGGCGAGAAGGTCACGGCCGCGATCCTCCAGGCCGACCACGCCGAGTACCGCGAGCTGACCCCGGCCGACCTGCCGGACGTCACCGTGCTGGTCGACGGCCGCCGCACCACCGACCCGGCCGCCTGGCAGGGCGTGCGCCGCGTCGTCATCGGCGGCTGATCCGACGGATCCGTACGGCAGAGGCGGTGCCCCCGGCCGGGGGCACCGCCTCTGCCGTGTCCGCCGGGAAGAGCGGCCGGCCGGTCAGCTCAGGAAGTCGGCGAGGACCGCGGCCGTCCGCGTCCCGTCGTGGTACTTCCGGGCGAAGCGGGCCGAACGCTCGCCCAGCAGCGCCGTCGCGTGCCGGTCGTCGAGCAGCGACTCCAGGGCGGTCCGCAGGCTGTCGGGAGTGGCGTTGACCACCGGATTGTCCTCGCCCAGCGCCTCGGCGACCGTCTCCGTGAGGTACGCGACGACCGGCTTGCCCGCCGCCATGCCCTCGCACGCGAAGGTGCCGTAGCTGCCGATCGCGAACTGGTCGACGACGATGTCCGCGTCCTTCACCAGCTCCCGCATCTCCGTCCAGTCGACCTGCTCGGCCAGCCGGAACTCGATGACGCCCCGGTCGTGCAGCTCCGTCAGCACCGGCAGAGCCCGGTCCGTGCCCTTGGTCCAGCGCTTCGAGGGGGCGTGCAGCACCACCGGCCGCTCCCGCTCCATCACCGGCCGGTCGCAGGCGAACGCGTCCACGTCCACCACCAGCGGCGCCCACCTCGCCGACGGCAGGTCGTCCAGCAGGTCCGGGGTGGTGACGAACGACGGCAGACCGAACCGCTCGGCCGTGGCGCGGTTGCGCTCGGCGACCTTCGTCAGGCGGTCGACCATGCCCTCGGGCGCGTCGTGGAAGAGGGAGTGCGCCACCCGGTCCATGTGGTGCAGCGGATGGCGGATCTCGCTGCCGTGGGCCAGCAGCGCCACCTTGATGCTGGTGCGCAGCAGCGCCGGCAGGTCGTCCTCCAGGTGGCTGCCGTTGAGCCGGCCCAGGACCGGCAGGAAGGCGTCGGCCAGCACGTGCGTGTAATTGCGGAAGACCCGCTCGGCCTGCTCCAGCATGACGGTGAGCCGGCCCAGCTTGGAGCTGTCGAGGTAGATGTCCGCCGGGTAGTTGAAGGTGCCGGGCGCGGTGGCCATGAACACCTGCGCGGACACGTCGGGCCTCGTACGGCACACGGCGTGGGCGAACGAGGCGAGCTGCCCCGCGTAGTTCGCCGGGCCCAGACCCAGCCGGACCGGCGTCTGCCGGGTCAGCGGCGTCCAGGTCGGCAGCGGACGCGCGGGCCTGGCGTCCGCCTTCGGTACGGGGACGGGCTCGCCGTCCCAGCCCAGCTCGGGGCGCGGGGAGAGGGCCGGGCCGCCGGCCAGCTCCCGGTAGAGATCCAGCAGGGGCCGCACCCGGTGCTCCCAGGTGGCGGTCCGCCGGGTGTCCTCACCGGTCCGGCGCTCCGGGTCGACGGCGGCGGAGAGCGCCTTGGCGAGGTCGGTGGGGCCCGCCCCGCACGCGTCGACGACCGGCAGCCCGGCCTGCGTGTACAGGGAGCCCAGCAGGTCGCGGGCCGGCTCGTCGCCCGCCGCGCAGGCGCACGACGCGACAGCCGCGTCGGCCGACGCCAGAAAGGAGGCCGTGAGGCCGGGCGGCGGCGAGGCCGGGGTGTGCACCCGGTCCCGTACGTCCCGCTTGTCGGCGAGCGCCAGCACCGCCTCGGGCACCTCCGCCGCCGACACCAGCGCGAGGTGGTGCTCGGGCAGCTGCGCCAGCGCCGCGAAGACGGTCTCCAGGTGGTGTCCGTCGAGAGCGCCCGCGTACACCCACAGCGGTCCGGCGCCGTGCAGCCCGCACAGGTTGCGCACGGCGGGCAGCGGCTTGCCGTCCGTCGCGGCGGGAGCGGGCAGCGCCTCGCGCACGACCAGGGGGCTGCCGGGCACCTGCTGGGCGAGCCGTTCGGTCGCCGCCGTCAGCGCGTCGGCGCCGCCCGCGAACTCCCGTTCCAGCGAGCGGTAGGCGCTGGCGCGCCGCTCCGGCGAGAGGTCGGCCTCCTCCGTGGCGGAGGAGATGTCGTACAGCCACCGGGTGCGCACGCCCCGCGCCCGCAGCCGGGCCGCGCTGAGCGCGGCCGTGGCCAGCAGCGACACGTCGTGGACATGGACGATCCGCGGCTCCAGCTTCTCCAGCTCGCCGCCCACCGCCAGGTCCTCGTCGAGCAGGACGGGCCAGTCGACACGCCAGTCACCGGTGGGCGCGTCCGCCCTCAGATCCTGACGGCCCTCCCAGCGGTACACGCGCACCCGCATCCGGTGCACCTCGCGCCGCATCCGTATCCACGCCTTGGCCCCCTGCCGGGCGGGCGCCCCCAGCGAGCCGGCCCGGGCGGTGGACTGGCGGACCCAGGCTCCGTGCCCGGCCTGGAGACGGCCGAGCTCGCCCGACGCGGTCAGCCCGTACTGGGTGATCATGCGGCGGAGCCGGTGGCCCTTGGCGCGCTGCGCGGCGCGGTCCCGCAGGGCGGTGCCGACGGGGACCCGGACGACCTGGACAGGCCCGAAGGCGGACCGTTCCACCTCCGTGCCCGTGCCCGGTGCGAGGATCGTGACGTCCCAGCCGTCCCGTGCTGCGGCGACCGCCGTCCGTCCCGTGCGGGAATCGACGGCTGTGTCGGGACCGGCCAGGATGACCAGCCGGGACGGTTGAGCGGACTGCGGCATCAAGACACTCCCGGGGAACTGTCCCGCCCGATGGCGGCGGTGGGGGGCGGCCGACCGGCCATGAGGGGGCCTTGACGGGGCCCCGCGGCCGTGGCCGGCGCGCAATCCTGCCATGCTAGCGTTTTCGGGTGTCTACCATCCCTGCTCCCAAGCATGTGATCTACCTGGCGATCGGGTTCCCGCCCGCCGCGAAAAGTTGCGCCTACCGGATGCGGGAAACCGCCAACCAGTTCATCGCACAGGGCTGGGACGTCACGGTGGTGACCATCGCCGACGAGTCCTGGGAGCGGGACTTCGGCCTCGACCACACCCTCTCCGAGCGGGTCGACCCGCGGGTGCGCATCGTGAAGCTGCCGCTCGTGCGCGAGGACCTGGAGACCGACATCCGGCTCTTCTCCGAGGACCGCGCGCTGCGGCCGGTCCAGTGGGCCGCCGCGTACCGCAAGAAGGGGATGAAGGACTTCCCCGAGCCGATCTACGGCGGATGGAAGGCCGACCTGGAGCGGGCCGTCACCCGCATCCACCGCGACCGGCCCGCCGACCTGGTGCTGGCGACCTGCGTGCCGTACGTGAACATGGCCGCCGCCCTGCACCTGTGGGAGACCCAGCGAGTCCCCTACGCCATCGACTTCCGCGACGGCTGGTCCGTCGACGTGATCGGCGCCGGTGAGGCGTTCGCCCCCGACTCCTTCTCCGGCCGGTGGGAGCGCAAGGTGCTGAGCCAGGCACTGTCGCTGTGGCTGGTCAACGACCCGATCGCCGACTGGTACCGCGAGCGCCACCCCGACCTCGCCGACCGCTTCCACGTGGTGCGCAACGGCTACGACGAGGACAGCGTCCCGGCGACGACCCGCACCCCGGACCCCGAGGCCGGCCTGACCTTCGGCCACCTGGGCGTGGTCACCTCGCCGCCCCGCATCCTCAAGGCCGTCCTCGACGGATGGCGCATCGCCCGCGAACGCGACCCGCTGGTGGCCCGCTCGCGCATGGAGATCCGGGGCCAGATCGGCTCCGGCGCGGCCCGTGAGGCCAACGCGCACATGGAGATGATCCGCCAGGCCCACGCGCAGGGGCAGGCGGTCTCCTTCGGCGGACCCGCCCCCAAGGCCGAGGTCCCCGACATCTTCGCGAGCTGGGACGTCCTGCTGCTGATGATCATGGGCGGTAAGTACATGACGTCCGGCAAGGTGTACGAGTACGCGGCGACCGGCCTGCCCGTGATGTCCGCGCACGCCGTGGAGCACGACGCGACCACCGTCATGACCGGCCACCCGCTGTGGACCGGCGCCTTCGGCTTCGACGAGGAGGCGCTCGCCGGCGCCTACATCGACGCCGCCCGGATCGCCGTCGAGGCGACCGACGAGGACCGCGCCGCGGCCCGCAAGCACGCCGCGCAGTACGCACGCGCCACCCAGATGGGACCGGCCGTACGCCGCCTGATCGCCCGGGTCGACCCGGGTGCCACGCAACTGGGGGAGCCCGGAGTGTCGTCTCCGTCCTCGAGCACGCACGAGGTGGAGGACCTCTCGGCATGACCCATGTACTCCTGATCGCGGGCGCCCTGCCGCAGCCCGCGGTCCTCAAGGCATCCCTGGAGAAGTTCCGGGCCGCGGGCGCCACCGTCGAACTGGTGGGTCTCTTCGCCGGCGCGGACATCGAACCGGGCCTCGGCCTCGGCGGGCTCCGCTCGCTGACCGAGGCGGCCGCCGAGCGCGGCCCCCAGTTCGAGAAGAGGGTCGCCAAGCTCGCCGGACCCCGCCGCATCTGGGCCTGCGTCGAGCAGGACCGCCAGGTCCGCCGGTACGGGCGCCGGGCCCAGGTCCTGGTCGCCCTGGACGCCCCCGCCGTGTACGCGGTGTGGCGCCTGGCCCAGCGCAACCGGCGCGCCGACGCCGTCTTCGGCATCGCCCCGGCCCTCAAGGCCCTCGAAGCCCGCCGTGAGCGCCCCGTGCACTACGCGCTGCGCGACGCCGCCCGCAGCGTCCCCTCCCCGGTGGTCGCCGCCCGCTCCACCAAGCGGGCCGCACGCCGCGGCGCGGGCGCCGCACTGCGCCGCGCCTCCTCGCCGGCCGTCATGCGCACCGCGCTCGGTGCCAAGGCCTGGCGCAGCGCGGTCGTCGCGCCCAAGGTGCCCGACCGGCTGCGCGCCAAGCTCGCCCGCCGGGTCAGCACCAGCATGGCGAAGGGCGGCCGCAAGGCGGGCGCCACCATGGTGCTCAACGCGGCCGCCCAGCACACCGCCAACCGCGCGCTGCGCGCCGACCTGCTCGCCGAGGCCGCCCGCGCGGACCTGGCGCGCGGGCACGACGACACGGCCCTGCGGTCCACCGCGTACCAGGCCGCCCTCGCCCTGGCCGACCAGCGCTACAAGAAGGGCGACGCGAAGAACGCCGCGGCCTCCCTCTCCTCCGCGCTCACCCTGGCCTTCCACCGGGCCATCCACTTCGACGGGCTCACCTCGCCGCTCGCCGACGACCCGGCCGCCTACCTCGCGCCGTTCCGCGCCTCGGCCGCCTTCACCGCCCTGAGCGCTCCCCGCGGCCGCACCGCGCCCGCCGCGCCGGCGCCCACCGGACGCCCGCTGCGGCTGCTCGTCACCACCTACTCCAACGCCAACTTCCTCCAGCCCATCCGGGACCGCTACGACGGCCACCCGGGCGTGGAGATCCGCTTCCTCGACCTCAAGGAGGACGAGACGCTGCGGCCGCTCGCCAAGGGCGGACAGCGGATGATGGAGTACGCGCTGGGCGGCCAGAAGGCCTTCGGCGACCAGGTCGAGCAGGCCCTGCGGCCGCACCTGGACTGGGCGGACACCGTCTTCGTCGACTGGTGCACCAACGCCGCCGCGCTCTTCACGCTGGTCGACCCGGGCAGCACCCGGATCGTGGTCCGGCTGCACAGCTACGAGGCCTTCACCTTCTGGCCGCACCTCGTCGACCTCTCCCGCGTCGACGACATGGTCTTCGTCGGCGACCACCTGCGCGACCTGGTCGTGGAGACCCTGCCGGGCCTGGCCGGTCCGGACGGGCCCGGCCTGCACGTCATCGCCAACGCCATGGACCTGGAGCGCTTCCAGCGCGACAAGACCGGCGCCGACGCCCGCTTCACCCTGGGCCTCGTCGGCGTCAGCGCCGTCGCCAAGGACCCGCGCTGGGCCCTGGACGTGTTGCGCCTGCTGCGCGAGCGCGACGAGCGCTACCGCCTCGTCGTCATCGGCAACGGCCTGGACCGCAAGGCCAGCGCCGCCGCCCGCGCCTACGACGACCTGCTCCAGCGGGACCTCGCGGAGCTGTCCGACGCCGTCGAGCTGGTCGGCCGCACCGAGGACGTCCCGGGCGCGCTGAGGGGGGTCGGCGTGATACTGAGCAGCTCGGTGCGCGAGAGCTTCCACTGCGGCCTGGTCGAGGGCGCCGTCAGCGGTGCGCTGCCGGTGGTGCGGGACTGGCCGTTCTTCGCCGGCAAGGACCACGGCGCCCGGACGCTGTTCCCGGCCGACTGGGTGGTCACCACGCCGCGCGAGGCCGCCGACCGGATCCTCGCGCTGACCGCCTCCGAGGACGCGTGGACCGAGGCGACGGCCACGGCGGCCAAGCACTCGCTCGCCACCTGGGACTGGTCGGTGATCAGCCCGCAGTTCGACCGGTTGCTGCTGGGCGACTGACGCACGGCACGGCGGACACGAAGAGGCCCGGGCTCGTCTGAGCCCGGGCCTCTCGTCGTTCGTCGGCGGACCGTCAGGTCAGGGGGAGTGGGTCGAGACCGTCAGCAGATAGGTCCCGTACGCGCTGGAGATCAGCGTGGCGCCCGCCAGGATGGTGCAGACCACCACGGGCCGCGCTCTGGCCAGCGGCTTGGCCAGCGGGATCAGCAGGATGAAGGCGGGGATCAGGAACCGCGCCTTGGAGTGGAAGTACCCGGCGCCGCCGATGGTGATCAGCAGGATCATCACCCCGTAGATCAGCAGCGGGGCGGGCTGACGCTGGAGGACGCAGATCAGCAGCATGACCACGGCCACGGTGACGGTGGCGGCGATGACCACCGCGTCCAGGACGACCGTGGGCCGCGTGAAGACCTGGGCCATCCGCTCCAGGGTGTACCGGCCGCCGTCGAAGGACGTGCCCCACCGTTCCTGCACCTTGAGATAGCCGTCCCAGCTGCCGGCGCGGTAGCCGACCCAGCCGAACCAGGCGAACCAGCCGAGGGGGGCGACGAGGACGGTGGTGACGAGGCGGGCGACGGGCCGCTTGCCGTCGGGTCCCGGCCGCCACAGGGTGTAGAGGGCG
>NZ_JAQYXC010000279.1:0-312 GCF_036322365.1 Streptomyces sp. SP18CS02 | reverse complement strand
GGGCGGGCCCGGCATCCGACGGAAACGGGGTACGGACATGGAAAGCGCACCAGCCATTATCGCCGGCATGGCGTTCACGCGGTTCGGCGCGGGCCAGCTCGTGAGCACGGGAGCGCCCTCACTGCACCGGGCTCCGGTCGCCCACGCCGAGAGCCAGATGGCCGCGGCCGCGTTCGCCACGACGTTCGGAGCGGCGTTAGTCATCCTCGGGGAGTGGTGCTTCGGCCGGATCTGAGCGACTCACGGCGTACCTCGACCACGTCGGACGGCCCAGGGGGGAGGCGTCCGGCGGGGCCGGTGCCGCCCCCGGCG
>NZ_JAQYXC010000278.1:0-300 GCF_036322365.1 Streptomyces sp. SP18CS02 | reverse complement strand
TGTTTGTTGGTGGGTTTTTGTTTTTTATTTTTTTTTTTTTTTTGGTGGGGGGGGCGTTGTTTTTTTTTGTGCCTTTTTTGGGTTTTGTTGGTGTGTTTTTTGGTGCGGTGTGAATGTTCTTGTTTGTTGGGGGGGCGGGGGGGGGGTGGGGGGGGTTTTGGTGGTGTTTTTGGGGGGGGGGGGGGTTGGGTCGGGCGGGGGTGTGGTGGGGGGGGGGGTGGTGGGGGGCCGGTCGACCTCGCTGCCGTTGGTGGACCCGAGATCCTGGATCGTCGAGGGCGTTCCGGTCCGGATCTCACA
>NZ_JAQYXC010000277.1:0-115586 GCF_036322365.1 Streptomyces sp. SP18CS02 | reverse complement strand
GGTGGTGATCAGCGTCGTGGACGTCGACAGGATCAGGTTCTGCGTGCGGGCCGCGATGTGGCCGAGCATGGTGGTCGGCGACGACGGCACGAACGGCGGGTTGTGGTGCTCACCGGTCGCGAAGACGTCCAGGCCGACCTCTTCCGCCTTGAGCGCGATGGCCACCATGGCCTTGATCCGCTCGTGCTCGCCGGGGGTACGGCCGTTGGTCGGGTCGGTCGTCACATCGCCGACGGTGAAGATGCCGAACTGCATCGCGCTCACCTCTCGCAGTCGTCTGAGTGGGTGGAAGTAGTTGAATCTTAAACTGTCTGCTGGAACGATGTACAGCCCCGGCCTATTCCGCCGGCCGGCACCCTCTGCGGCCCACGGTCCCCGGGCGGGTGCCGGGCGGCCACCCGCCCCCGGGGCGGCCCGGGCACGGCGGGTAGGGTTCCAGCCCGTGAGCAGCCCCGTGATCCCCCAGCCCGTCACCGTCGTCGGTATCGGTGCGGACGGCTGGGCCGGACTGCCCGATACCTCCCGCGACGCCCTGCGCGCGGCCCACGCCGTCATCGGCGGCGAGCGGCAGCTGCGCCTGCTGCCCGCCGAGTGCGGCGCCGAGCGCGTCCCGTGGCCCTCGCCGCTGCGCCCCGCCGTCCCGAAGCTGCTGGCCGAGCACGCGGGCCGCCGCCTCGCGGTACTGGCCAGCGGAGACCCCATGTTCTACGGGATCGGGCGCGCCCTCGCCGAGACCGTCGGGCCCGAGCGGCTGCGTGTCCTGCCGCACCCCTCCTCCGTCTCGTACGCCTGTGCGCGGCTCGGCTGGCCGCAGGAGGACACCGAGGTGGTCACCCTCGTGGGCCGGCCGCTCGCCTCCCTGGCCGCCGCGCTGCACCACGGGCGGCGGCTGCTGGTGCTCAGCGCGGTCGCGGGGACGCCCCGCGACGTGGCGCTCCTGCTGTCGGGAAGGGGCTTCGGCCGGAGCCGTCTCCAGGTGCTCGAACAGCTCGGCTCGGACCGTGAACGCCGTCTCGACGGCACCGCGGAGGACTGGCCCCACGCCCCCGGCGACCCGCTGAACGTGATCGCCGTCGACTGCGTCCGCGATCCGGCCGCCCCGCGCCTGGGCGCGGTCCCCGGCCTGCCCGACGCCGCCTACGAGCACGACGGCCAGCTCACCAAACGGCATGTGCGGGCCGCGACGCTCGCCGTCCTGGCGCCCGCCCCCGGTGAGCTGCTGTGGGACATCGGCGGTGGTTCCGGCTCGATCGGCATCGAATGGATGCGGACGCACCGCTCGTGCCGTGCGATCGCCGTCGAGCGCGACACGGCCCGGGCGGAACGCATCGCCCGCAACGCCGCCTCCCTCGGCGTGCCGGCCCTGCGGGTGGTCACCGCCGCCGCACCCGCCGGCCTCGCGGAGCTGGAGACCCCCGACGCGGTGTTCATCGGCGGCGGGCTGACCGCCCCCGGCCTGCTGGACGCCTGCTGGGACGCGCTGCCCCCGGGCGGCCGGCTGGTCGCCAACACCGTGACGCTGGAATCCGAGGCGCTGCTCGCCGACCGGTACCGGCGGTACGGCGGCGAACTCGTGCGGCTCGCGGTCGCGCACGCCGTCCCGGTGGGCGGGTTCACCGGCTGGCGCCAGGCCATGCCGGTCACGCAGTGGTCCGTCACCAAGGCCCACGGGGACCCCCAGGCGTCCCCGGCCCCCGCAGTCCCCGAAGCAGGAGAGCGAGCATGACCGTCTACTTCATCGGCGCGGGCCCCGGCGCCGCCGACCTGATCACCGTGCGCGGCGCGCGCACCCTCGCCTCCTGCCGGGTGTGCCTGTACGCGGGGTCCCTCGTGCCGCGCGAGCTGCTGGCCGAGTGCCCGCCGGACGCCCGGCTCGTCGACACCGCCCGGCTCGACCTGGACGCCATCACGGCGGAGCTCGTCCGCGCCCACGAGGAGGGCCACGACGTCGCCCGGCTCCACTCGGGCGACCCGTCCGTCTTCAGCGCGGTGGCGGAGCAGATGCGCCGGCTGGACGCGGCGGGAATCCCGTACGAGGTCGTCCCCGGCGTCCCCGCCTTCGCCGCCGCCGCGGCGGCGCTGAAGCGGGAGCTCACGGTGCCGACCGTCGGCCAGACGGTCATCCTGACCCGGATCGCCGAACAGGCCACCCCCATGCCCGAGGGGGAGGACCTGGCGACCCTGGGCCGCAGCGGCGCGCTGCTGGTCCTCCACCTGGCCGCCCGGTACGTCGACCGGGTCGTCGCGGAGCTGACCCCGCACTACGGTGCCGACTGCCCGGCCGCGGTCGTCGCGATGGCCAGCCGCCCGGACGAGCAGGTCCTGCGCGGCACCCTCGCGGACATCGCCGGGGCCACCAAGGCGGCGGGCATCACCCGCACGGCCGTGATCCTGGTCGGCCGCACGCTGGCCGCGACCCAGTTCCGGGACAGCCACCTCTACTCGGCCGAACGCGACCGCCACGTCTGCTGAGGCGCCCGGGCCGCCCGCGGCCGTGCCTCCGGTCAGGCCGTCCTACCCGGCGGCCGGACCGGCGACCGCGCTGCGGCCCACCACCGTGCCGGCCCGGTCGATGCACACCACGTCGACCGCCACGGGCGCGCCCCGCAGCACCTCCAGGGAGCGGTCACGGGCCCTCCCGGCCACCAGGTCGCCCAGGGGCACGTTCCGGGCCGCGCACAACTGGAGCGCGGCGAGCCCGGTGTTCGCCCCGGCGACCTGGGCGACCAGCTCCTCGTCGGCGCCGCCCGCACGGGCCAGCCCGGCCAGGAAGCCCTTGTCGACCTGGGAACGGGCGGAGTGCAGGTCGAGGTGGCCCGCCGCCAGCTTGGACAGCTTGGCGAAGCCCCCGCAGATCGTGAGCCGCTCGACCGGATGCCGGCTCACGTACTTGAGCACCGCGCCCGCGAAGTCGCCCATGTCGAGCAGGGCGTCCTCGGGCAGGTCGTACAGGGCCGTCACGGTCCGCTCCGACGTCGATCCCGTGCACCCGGCGACGTGCGTGCGCCCGGCCGCCCGTGCCACGTCCACCCCGCGCCGGATCGAATCGATCCAGGCGGAGCACGAGTAGGGCACGACGATCCCGGTGGTGCCGAGGATGGACAGCCCGCCCAGGATGCCCAGCCGGGGGTTCCAGGTCGAGCGGGCGATCTCCTCGCCGTGGTCCACCGAGACGGTGATCTCCACGTCACCGCCGCCGCCGTGCGCGGCCGCGACCCCGGCGACGTGGTCGCCCATCATCCGGCGCGGTACGGGGTTGATCGCCGGCTCGCCCACATCGAGCGGCAGCCCGGGCCGGGTGACGGTCCCCACGCCCGGCCCGGCCCGGAAGACCACCCCGGAGCCGGCCGGCAGGAGGCGCACGGACGCCCGGACGAGGGCGCCGTGCGTCACGTCCGGATCGTCGCCCGCGTCCTTGACGATGCCCGCCATGGCGTACGTGTCCGTCAGCTCCTCGGCGGCCAGCGCGAACGCGGGCGTCTGCCCCTTCGGCAGCGTGATGGTCACCGGATCGGGGAACTCGCCGGTCAGCAGGGCCGTGTACGCGGCGGTCGTCGCCGCCGTCGCACAGGCCCCGGTGGTCCAGCCCGGCCTCAGACCGGTGTGCTTGAGTTGGGCGCTGCGCCCGCCAGTCGCCTCGCTCATGATGGGACCCCCATGCACGTACTGATCCTCGGCGGAACGACCGAGGCCCGCCTGGTCGCCGGGGCGCTGCACGCCGCCGGGACCCGCGTCACCACCTCGCTCGCGGGCCGGGTGGCCGCACCGAGGCTGCCTCCGGGCGAGGTCCGCGTCGGAGGGTTCGGCGGAGCCGAGGGCCTGGCCCGCTGGCTGCGCGAGCACCAGGTGGACGCGGTCATCGACGCCACCCATCCTTTCGCCGGGACGATCAGTTTCAACGCGGCCCGGGCCGCCGCCGGGACCCATGTTCCCCTGCTCGCGCTCCGGCGGCCCGGGTGGGCCCCGGTCGACGGGGACGACTGGCACCCGGTCGACTCGCTCGACGCGGCGGCGCGGGCCCTCCCGGCGCTCGGCCACAGGGTGTTCCTGACGACCGGCCGGATGGGCCTGGCGGCCTTCGCGCACCTGTCGGACACCTGGTTCCTGATGCGTTCGGTGGACGCCCCAGAACCGCCCTTCCCGCCCGCCATGGACGTCCTGCTGGACCGGGGCCCCTTCACCCTGGACGGCGAACGGGAGCTGCTGCGCCGCCACCGCGTCGACGTGCTGGTGACCAAGGACAGCGGAGGCGCGGCGACGGCCCCGAAGCTCACGGCGGCCCGGGAGGCGCGCCTCCCGGTCGTCGTCGTGCGCCGCCCCCCGGCCCCCGACGGCATCGAGGTGGCGCGGGCCCCCGAGGAGGCGGTGGCATGGGTCCTGAAGCGGGCGCAGTGACGCGCCGACGGCCGCTCAGGCGTCGAAGTCGTACTCCAGTACGTAGGAACCGGAGTCGAGGGTCATCTCATCGACCTCGACGATCCGGCCGTCGCGGGTGCGGGCCGTCCGGCAGACGAGGATCACGGGAACCCCTGCGGCCAGCGCCAGCCGCTCCGCCTCCTCGGCGGTCGGCATCCGGCTGCGGATCTCCTCCCGGAAGCGCGTCGGCTCGTGCCCGAGCTCGGCGAGGCGGGCGTAGATCCCGCCGGGGCCGGTGTCCTCCCGGGTGATCGCGGAACCCGCCACGAGATCGGCGGGCAGGGAGGACGTCGCGAGGAGCACCGGCTTCCCCTCCAGCACGAAACGCCGCCGCCGTACACATACGAGCGCCCGGGCCGGAAGTCCGAGCGCCGCCGCGATCCGGTCCTCGGCCTCCTCCTCGGTGACCTCGATCTGGTCCACGGCGAGCGGCCGGTCCTCGATGTCGACGTTCCAGACGGACCTGCCCGTCCCCCACTGCTCCCGGGCGAGCCGGGGGACGCCCCGCCTGCGCAGGGGCCTGAAGGAGCGCACGTAGACGCCGGCGCCCTTGCGCGCTTCGGCGAGCCCCTCGCTTTGCAGCACGCCCAACGCCTGACGGGCGGTCATCCGGGCCACCCCGTGGGCGGCCATGAGGTCGTTCTCACCCGGCAGCCGGTCCCCGGGCCCGTACTCACCAGCTCGCACGGCCTGCTTCAACTCATCGGCGATCCGCTGGTACTTGGGCCGCCGGTCATCGCCCTGCGCCATGGAACCGATCACCTCCTTCCTCTGCGGACACCCTAAGGGAGCGTCCGCCGACACGATCGGCTGACATCTCTAGAGATGTATGGACAGGGGTGCTCGGGTCCCGCTTCACTTCCTTCATCTCTAGAGATCTCTGCTGGGAACTTCTATGGAGGACGCCATGCTTCCCACGCGCGGCCGGGAACCGGCGGTGATCCGGCGCTGGAGCAGCGGCCACCGATCGGTCGGGCGGGCTCGGGCCGAGTTGCGGAACGCACTGAGCGGCTGGGAACTGAGCCGCATCGAGGACGATGCTCTGCTGGTCCTCTCGGAGCTGCTCACCAACGCCCTGCGCCATGCGTGCGTACCGGGCCGGGAGATCGAGACCCGCTTCGCTCCCGTCCCGGGCGGTCTCCGGATCGAGGTTCACGACGCCTCGGAGACCCGGCCGTCGATGGCGGTGCCGGGCGAGGACGCGACCGGCGGCCGGGGACTCCTTCTGGTGGACATACTGGCTCGGCGCTGGGGCGTCGCCGACGGGGACGGGCCGGGCAAGCTCGTGTGGGCGGAGCTGTCGACGCGGGAGAGGCAGCTCGACGGCGAGGAGCCCTGAGACGGACGCTCGCCGTCCCGCCCGTCCCCGGACGCCGGTGCCCGGACCGTCAGCGGGCCCAGCCGCCCCGCTCGACGAGGGCCGTCCAGATGTCCGGCCGGGCCACCTCGGACTTGAACCTGTCGCTGTAGGGGCGGATCGCCCGGTACGCCTCGACGAGGCGGCGGGCGGTGTCCGCCACGGTCGCCGCGAACGCGCCGCGGATCAGCTGGTCCCACTCGGGCGCGCCCCGGCCGTCGGCGTGCAGTTCACGCAGGGGCAGGCTGCGGCCGGCGGCCCAGGCGACCAGGTCGGGGGCGTAACGGATCAGGTGGGCGTGGCCCTTGACGGACGAGGTGTCGAGCTTCCGCGTCACCTGACGGGCCACGTCGTACGCCTCCACCGCGCGCTGGACGCTCCAGGCGTGGACCGTGCCGTTCATCAGGCTCCGGTACTCCGGGCCCTCGATGTCGCTCCACACCGCGTGCAGGCCCGATTCCGTGCTCACCCGGTGCGCGAGGTCCGGCAGCCGGTCCGTGGAGAAGCAGGCCAGTGCCCGGAAGACGTCCGCCACGCCGTGCGCGCAGGGGTGGGGCCCCGCGACGACGCCCCGGCGCGGGTCGAAATAGCCGCCTTCGCGCTCGTACTCCGCGCGGACCCGCCCCAGTTCGGGGCAGCGGGAGAGGTTGTCCCGGGCCGAGGGGGCGTTGGCGTACCGATGCGTCTCGTACGACAGGAGGCGCGCCCGGTCCCGCTCCGCGCCGGTGACGACCTCGATGCGCACCCGGGCCAGGCCGAGGTGGGCGGGGCCCAGCTCCCGCAGGGCGTGGGCCATGACGACCAGCCGCTGGAAGCCGTCGAGGCATTCGGCGCCGTGCAGCTCCAGCGTCGGCTGCCAGTCGCCCGGCGCGCAGCGCAGATTGACGTGGTCGGCGCCCAGGACGATCGGCTCGCCGGCCGCTCCGAAGTCCTCGGGGCGCCGGCGCAGCAGGTCGGCCAGCCGCTGGTTCTCCGGGCTGTCGGGCAGGTAGCCGCGCCTGCTCCGCAGGGTCACCGCCGCGTCCGGGCGCTCGGCCAGACGGGCCAGTTGCTCCGCGGAGACCCAGGCGAAGTGGCGCGAGCGGTGCGAGATCACGTCCTGTCTGCCGACGGTCAGCCCGATCGTGCCCGTGGGCGGAGCCCAGCCGCCGGACGCGTGGGGCAGCCGCCTGCCCAGGACGTGGGAACGTGCATTCATGATCCCTTTAACGCCGCGCGATGCCCGGGGTATCGACCCGGAGGCCGGGAAAAGGAGCCGGTCGGGCCGGGCACGCCCGGCCCGACCGGCGCCGGCGCCTCACCCCTCCGGGTAGCGCCTCGGCGTCCACGCGATCGTCGTGCCGTCCGCCCGGCGGACGGCCTGGGTCTGGGAGGAGCCGATCAGCAGCAGGGTGCGCATGTCGACCTCCGTCGGCTCCAGGTCCGCGAGGGCCAGGACGCGTACCGACTGCTCGGGCCCGCCGACGTCCCGGGCGACGACCACCGGGGTGTCGGGGGCGCGGTGTTCGAGGAGCAGCTCGCGGGCCTTCGCCACCTGCCAGGTGCGGCTGCGGGAGCCCGGGTTGTACAGGGCGAGGACCAGGTCGGCCGCGGCCGCCGCGTGAAGGCGCTCGGCGATGACCTCCCAGGGCTTGAGCCGGTCGGACAGGGAGATGGTCGCGTAGTCGTGGCCCAGCGGGGCGCCGGCCGCGGCCGCCGCCGCGTTCGCCGCGGTGACACCCGGCAGGACACGGACGGGCACGTCCGCGTACGGGCCCTGCGAGGCGACCTCCAGGACCGCCGTCGCCATCGCGAAGACGCCCGGGTCACCGCCCGAGACCACCGCCACCCGGTGCCCCCGGCGCGCCAGGTCCAGCGCGAACTCGGCCCGCTCCGACTCCACCTTGTTGTCGGAGCCGTGACGCCGCTGGCCGGGCCTGGCCGGGACACGGTCCAGGTACGTCGTGTAGCCGACCAGGTCCGTCGCCTGGGCGAGCGCCCCGCGCGTCTCCGGCGTCAGCCACAGCGGGCCCGCCGGTCCCGTGCCGACGACGACGACCTCGCCCCGCTCGGACGTGGGCTCCGCGTCGATGCGGGAGGGCAGCACCGCGACGGAGAAGTACGGCACCGTCCCGGGGTCGATCTCCGAGAGCGCGCCGGTGCGCTCGCCGGCCATCGTCGCCCGCTCGACGTACCGGGCGTCCTCCAGCCTGCCCGCCCGCTCCAGCGCCCGCCGCACCGCCGGGAACGTGCGTCCCAGCTTCATCACGACGGCCGAGTCGGTGGACGCCAGCCGGGCCGTCAGCTCCTCCTCCGGGAGGGTGCCCGGAATGATCGTGAGGATCTCCTCCGCCTCCACCAGCGGCTCGCCCAGACGCGCCGCCGCCGCGCTCACCGAGGTGACGCCCGGGACGACCTCGGTCGGGTACCGGTGGGCCAGCCGCTTGTGCATGTGCTGGTACGAGCCGTAGAAGAGCGGGTCGCCCTCGGCGAGCACCGCCACCGTGCGGCCCGCGTCCAGGTGTGCCGCGAGGCGGGCCGAGGCCTCCTCGTAGAAGTCGTTCAGCGCGCCCCGGTACCCGCCGGGGTGGTCGGTGGTCTCCACCGTCAGCGGGTACATCAGGCGCTCTTCGATGTGGTCCTCGCGGATGTGCGCGGCCGCGATCGAACGGGCGATCGAACGACCGTGGCGGGCGCTGTGGTACGCCACCACGTCCGCCGCCGCGATGACCTCCACGGCCCGCACCGTCATCAGCGACGGGTCGCCGGGGCCCAGCCCGACGCCGTACAGCTTCCCGCTCATTCCGCCTCACTCGCTATCGCGTTGATCGCGGCCGCGGCCATGGCGCTGCCGCCACGCCGTCCGCGCACCACCAGGTGTTCCAGGCCCGAGGGGTGGCCGGCCAGCGCGTCCTTGGACTCGGCGGCGCCGATGAAGCCGACCGGGATGCCTATGACGGCGGCCGGGCGCGGCGCGCCCGCCTCGATCATCTCCAGGAGGCGGAAGAGCGCGGTGGGCGCGTTGCCGATGGCGACGACCGCTCCTTCGAGCCGGTGCCGCCACAGCTCCATCGCGGCGGCGCTGCGCGTGGTGCCCAGCTCGGCGGCAAGGGACGGCACCGACGGGTCGGAGAGGGTGCAGATCACGTCGTTGCCGGCGGGGAGCCGCTTGCGCGTGACACCGCTGGCGACCATCTGCGCGTCGCACAGGATCGGCGCGCCGGCCCGCAGCGCCTCGCGGGCGCGGGCCACCACCCGCGGGGTGTAGGCGAGGTCGCGGACGAGGTCGACCATGCCGCACGCGTGGATCATCCGCACGGCGACCTGGCTGACGTCGGCGGGCAGGCCCGCGAGATCCGCCTCGGCGCGGATCGTGGCAAAGGACTGGCGGTAGATCTCCGCGCCGTCCTTCTCGTAGTCGAACACTCTGCTCTCGCTCATCTCGTGGTGGTACGGGCTGCCGCCACCGTGGCGGCCAGTCCTGCCCGGGTCATGGGTACGGGTCGTGCGGCCGCGCCGTCCCGGACGGTCACCTCGTACACGCCGTCACCGGTCGCGACGACGTCGACCCACGCGCCCTGCGGGTGGCCGCAGCGCCGTTCGCAGCCGGACCAGTGGACGGGCAGGCCGCCCGTGCCGGGGGTGGCGTCGGCGCGCACGTCCGACAGGGACTTGGCGCAGCCGGGCCGCCCGGTGCAGGCGCCGGTGCCCAGCCAGGGCGAGTCGGGGGAGGTGATCAGACCGGCCGCGTCGAGGGCGGCGAGCCGTTCCGTGGCGGCCCGCCGGTCCGCGAACCCGGTCACGACCAGGCCGCGCCAGGGCGTGACGCGGACCTCGTCGGCCGGCAGCAGGGCGCGCATCTGCGCGCTCGTCACCCGGCCGAGCGGCGCCACGACCGACACGGCGGCCGGGGGTGCCACGGGGCCGGGGGCGGGCGTGCCGGGCGGCGTGACGACCCCCGGGAGCGGGCGCGGCCCGGGCGCGGCCGTCCCTCCCGGGGCCGGGCCGTCGCCGGCTCGCGCGGGAGCCGCGGCGGCGGCGTCGACGGGTGAGAACGCGAGGCCCGCCTCCGCCAGGTGCGCCGCCACGTCCACGGACCGTCCCGGGGGCAGCTCGCGCACCCGCCAGGCGCCCGTGCCCGCCGCGCGGGCGGCGGCCAGGAAGGCGCGGGCCGCGGCGAGCGCGGCGCGCGGGGCGTCGTCGGCCGGCACCCGGCACACCTCCCGCACGCCGACCCGTACGCGTGCGGAACCGGCGTCCGGTTCTGCGATCAAGGTCACATCGGCGCCGAGCCCCGCCACGTCCCCGCGTCCGTCGTCCAGGGCGAACAGGAAGCGGCCCGAGAGGGCGGCCGACCACGGGGCGGCACAGAGCAGGGCGTCCAGCTCGCGCACCCACAACTGCACGTCGGCGCGGCCCAGTCCGTCCAGCCCGGCCAGCGGGGACGCGACCACGTTGCGCACCCGCTCATGCGTTTCGGAGGGCAGCAGCCCGGCGTCCCGCAGCAGCTCGGCCAGGGCCGACCCGCAGTCGTCGCCGAGGCCGCGCAGCTCGACGTTGCCGCGTGAGGTGATGCTGAGGTGCCCGTCCCCCAGCGAGTCCGCCGCCAGTGCCAGCGCACGTACCTGATGGGACGTCAGAAGGCCGCCCGGCAGGCGCAGTCGGGCCAACCGGCCGTCGTCGGCCTGGTGCAGCCGCAGCGCGCCGGGGCAGGCGTCGCCACGGTCCCGTATGGGAGCTTCGACCCGTTTCGGCGTTGATGGTCGGGTGGGCGGCATGGCGGCGAGCATACCCACGACCTTCCAGGTGACCGCCCGCCCGATCAAGCCGAACCTCTACTATGCAGACGGCACAGGGTCCCAGGGCCCTAGGGAGGAAGCCCGGTGGGAATCCGGCGCGGTCCCGCCACTGTGAACCGGCCCCGAGCCGGTGAGTCAGGAACTCCCGCCGTCCTACGACCACCCGGGGCGCGGACACCCCGAGGAAGGCCTGCGCACGCGATGATCCTGCTGCTGTCGCACTCCGACACCGACCTGCTGAGCGCTCGCGCCGCCGGCGGTCCGGTGGAGTACCGGTTCGCCAACCCCTCCCGGCTCCCCGTCGACGAGCTGCCCGCCCTGCTGGACGGCACCGACCTGGTCGTCGTACGCCTCCTCGGCGGCGTCCGCGCCTGGCAGGAGGGGCTCGACGCACTGCTGGCGGGGGACCGTCCCGTGGTGGTGCTGAGCGGGGAACAGGCCCCCGACGCCCAGCTGATGGAGGCCTCCACCGTCCCCATCGGCATCGCCGCCGAGGCGCACGCCTACCTCGCCCACGGCGGCCCGGACAACCTGGAACAGCTCGGCCGTTTCCTCTCCGACACGGTGCTGCTCACGGGCCACGGCTTCGAGCCGCCGAGCCCCGCGCCCACCTGGGGCCCCCTGGAGCGCACCCCGCGCCGCACGGACGGCCCGGTCGTCGCGGTGCTCTACTACCGCGCCCACCACATGAGCGGGAACACCGCGTTCATCGGCGCCCTGTGCGACGCCGTGGAGGACGCGGGCGCCCAGGCCCTGCCGCTGTACGTGGCGTCCCTGCGCGCCCCCGAGCCCGAGCTGCTCGACCGGCTGCGCGGCGCCGACGCGATCGTCACCACCGTCCTCGCGGCGGGCGGCACCAAGCCCGCCGCGGCCCAGGCGGGCGGCGACGAGGAGGCCTGGGACGCGGGCGCGCTCGCCGCCCTGGACGTCCCCGTCCTCCAGGCGCTCTGCCTGACCGGCCCGCGCTCCGCCTGGGAGGAGAGCGACGAGGGGCTGTCGCCGCTGGACGCGGCCAGCCAGGTCGCCGTGCCCGAGTTCGACGGCCGGCTCATCACCGTTCCGTTCTCCTTCAAGGAGATCGACGAGGACGGCCTGCCCGCGTACGTCGCCGACACCGAGCGCGCCGCCCGCGTCGCCGGGATCGCCGTGCGCCACGCCCGGCTGCGCCACATCCCGAACGAGCACAAGCGCCTCGCGCTGGTCCTCTCCGCGTACCCGACCAAGCACTCCCGGATCGGCAACGCGGTCGGCCTGGACACCCCCGCCTCCGCCGTCGCCCTGCTGCGCAGGCTCCGCGAGGAGGGGTACGACTTCGGTCCCGAGGAGGACATCCCCGGCCTGGTCTCCGGCGACGGCGACGAGCTGATCTACGCCCTCATCGAGGCCGGCGGCCACGACCAGGACTGGCTCACCGAGGAGCAGCTCGCCCGCAACCCCGTCCGGATCCCCGCCGCCGACTACAAGCGCTGGTACGCGACCCTGCCGCAGGAGCTCCGCGCGGCCGTCGAGGAGCACTGGGGCCCGCCGCCCGGCGAGATGTTCCTGGGCCGCTCCCGCAATCCGGAGGGCGACATCGTGCTCGCCGCCCTGCGCCGCGGGAACCTGCTGGTCCTCATCCAGCCGCCGCGCGGCTTCGGCGAGAACCCGATCGCGATCTACCACGACCCCGATCTGCCGCCCTCGCACCACTACCTGGCGGCCTACCGCTGGATCTCGGCCTCCGCGGACGACGGCGGCTTCGGCGCCGACGCGATGGTCCACCTCGGCAAGCACGGCAACCTGGAGTGGCTGCCCGGCAAGAACGCCGGCCTGTCCGCCGCCTGCGGCCCCGACGCCGCGCTCGGCGACCTCCCGCTGGTCTACCCGTTCCTCGTCAACGACCCCGGCGAGGGCACGCAGGCCAAGCGCCGCGTCCACGCCACCCTGGTCGACCACCTGGTCCCGCCGATGGCCCGCGCCGACTCCTACGGCGACATCGCGCGCCTGGAGCAGCTGCTCGACGAGTACGCGCAGATCTCCTCCATGGACCCCTCGAAGCTGCCCGCGATCCGCGCCCAGATCTGGACGCTGATCCAGGCCGCCAAGCTCGACCACGACCTGGGTCTGGCGGACCGGCCGGACGACGACGGCTTCGACGACTTCCTGCTGCACGTCGACGGCTGGCTGTGCGAGGTCAAGGACGCCCAGATCCGCGACGGCCTGCATGTCCTGGGCGGGGCGCCCACCGGCCCCGAGCGGGTCAACCTGGTGCTGTCGATCCTGCGCGCCCGCCAGATCTGGGGCGGTACGCAGGCCCTGCCCGGACTGCGCGAGGCCCTCGGGCTGGACGAGTCGGCCGCCACCCGCACGGGCGCGGACGAGGCGGAGGAGAAGGCCCGGACGCTGGTCCAGGCGATGGAGGACGCCGACTGGGATCCGGCCGCCGTCGGTACGGTGGCCGCCGGCCACGGACAGGCCGTCGCCGACATCCTCGACTTCGCCGCCCGCCAGGTCGTGCCGCGCCTCGCCGCCACCACCGACGAGCTCGCCCACGCCGTCCACGCCCTGAACGGCGGGTTCGTCCCGGCAGGCCCCTCCGGGTCCCCCCTGCGCGGGCTGGTCAACGTCCTGCCGACCGGCCGCAACTTCTACTCGGTCGACCCCAAGGCCGTCCCCTCGCGCCTCGCCTGGGAGACCGGCCAGGCGCTGGCCGACTCCCTGCTGGAGCGGTACCGCACCGACAACGGCGACTGGCCCACCTCCGTCGGCCTGTCCCTGTGGGGCACCAGCGCGATGCGCACCAGCGGCGACGACGTCGCCGAGGCGCTCGCCCTCCTCGGCATCCGCCCCGTCTGGGACGACGCCTCCCGCCGGGTCAACGGACTGGAGCCCATCCCGCTCGCCGAACTGGGCCGGCCCCGCATCGACGTGACCCTGCGCATCTCGGGCTTCTTCCGCGACGCGTTCCCGCACACCATCGCCCTGCTCGACGACGCCGTGCGCCTCGCCGCCTCGCTCGACGAGCCGGCCGCCGACAACCTCGTACGGGCCCACGCCCAGGCCGACCTCGCCGAGCACGGCGACGAACGCCGCGCCACCACCCGCATCTTCGGCTCCCGCCCCGGCACCTACGGCGCGGGCATCCTCCAGCTGATCGACTCGCGCGACTGGCGCACCGACGCCGACCTCGCCGAGGTGTACACGGTGTGGGGCGGCTACGCGTACGGTCGCGAACTGGACGGCCGCCCGGCCCGGGAGGAGATGGAGACCGCGTACAAGCGGATCGCCGTCGCCGCGAAGAACACGGACACGCGCGAGCACGACATCGCCGACTCCGACGACTACTTCCAGTACCACGGCGGCATGGTCGCGACCGTCCGTGCGCTCAAGGGCACCGCGCCCGAGGCGTACATCGGCGACTCGACCCGTCCCGAGACGGTCCGCACCCGCACCCTCGTCGAGGAGACCTCCCGCGTCTTCCGCGCCCGGGTGGTCAACCCCAAGTGGATCGAGGCGATGCGCCGCCACGGCTACAAGGGCGCGTTCGAACTGGCCGCGACCGTCGACTACCTCTTCGGGTACGACGCCACGACCGGCGTCGTCGCGGACTGGATGTACGACAAGCTGACGGAGACGTACGTCCTCGACCCGGAGAACCGGGAGTTCCTCCAGCAGGCCAACCCCTGGGCGCTGCACGGCATCGCCGAGCGGCTGCTGGAGGCCGAGTCGCGCGGGATGTGGGCCGAGCCGGACCCGCACGTCCTGGAGCAGCTGCGCAAGGTGTTCCTGGAGACCGAAGGCGACCTGGAGGACAAGTGAGCGTCACGGCCGGCGGTGAGGACAAGGAACTCGAAGCGCGTCTCGACGCGGAGCTGACGGCCTTCAACCGGGCCGCCACCGGAGCCGCCGACGAGGCCGCGCTCTCGGTCCGGGCGACCGGCGAGGACGGCGGGATCGTCGGCGGGCTCACCGGCTGGACCTGGGGCGGCCTCGCCGGGATCGACATGCTGTGGGTCCGCCCCGACCGGCGCGGGACCGGGCTCGGCACGGAGCTGATGCGCGCGGCGGAGGACGAGGCGCGGCGGCGCGGTTGCGACCGCGTGATCGTGTCGTCCTTCTCCTTCCAGGCGCCCCCGTTCTACCGGCGCCTGGGGTACGTCGAGACCGGCCGCTCCGAGGGCATCCCCGGCGGGAACGTGGACGTCCACTTCTTCAAGTCCCTGGAGCCGTCGGCCGCGCCGCCGGCCCGCCTGACCGTCCTGCTGGACGGCTCGGACGGCTCGGACGGCTCGGACGGCTCGGACCGCGCCGGCCCGGCCCTGGACGCGCTGACCGGGCACGGCGGCCGCGTCGAGCGGCGCCTGAGGGCCGACGCGGGCGGCGGGGAAGTGCTGCTGCTGGCCTTCGCCTCGCGCGCGGGGCGGTCGGCCTACGCGACGGAGCTGACGGCCGCGCTGCCCCGGGCGCGGGTGCTGGAGGTCTCGGACGTCCACGGCTGACGGACCCGCCCGCCGGCCCGGCGCGGGTCGGCCGGGCGCGGGTCGGCCGGGCCTGTGGAGTCCGCCGGCCGGCCGGGTCCGCCGGCCGGCCGGGTCCGCCGGAGGGACGAAGACCCCGTACGGGCGTCTGCACCCTTCGATGTAGCGCCTGTTCGTCCGTGGTCACGAAGAAACGGCACGTCGCCGCGCGGACGATGAAACACATGACCGAGACCCTGCGTACCCCTACCGTGGCCCCCGGCGCCGCCGGCGGCCGACTGCCCCTGTTGGACGTGCTGCGCGGTGCCGCCATCCTCGGCACGCTGATGACCAATGTGTGGGTCTTCACCGCCCCGGGCGCCGAGTGGGGCATCCTCCAGGGCGGCATGGGCGACGCGGCCTTCGGGACCCTGCCCGACGCCGCCGAGTCGCTCTTCCGGCTGCTCGCCGACGGCAAGTTCCTGTCCCTGCTGACGATCCTGTTCGGGGTGGGGCTGGCGATCCAGTTCCGCTCGGCCGAGCGGCGCGGAGAGCCCTGGCCCGGCCGCTACCCCCGGCGGGCGCTGTTCCTGTTCGCCGAGGGCACCGTGCACTTCGTCCTCGTCTTCGCGTGGGACGTCCTGATGGGGTACGCCGTCACCGCCCTGCTCGTCGCCTGGCTGCTGACCCGATCCGAGCGGGCGCAGCGCCGGGTGATGTGGTGGGCCGCGGGTCTGCACCTCGCGCTGATCGGCCTGCTGACGGCGGCCCTGGTGTCGCTGGGCGACTCCGCCGGGGACGAGGAGCCGGTCGGCCGGGAGGTCGTCGACCTCTACGCGCACGGCGGCTACCTGGAGCAGGTCGCCTTCCGCCTGGACAACGCGATCGCGTTGCGCCTTGAGCCGGTGCTGTCCTTCGGGCTGCTCGTCTTCCTGTTCCTGCTCGGTGTGCGGCTGTTCCGGGCGGGCGCGTTCGGCGCGGACGCCACCGGCCGGCGCATCCGGGCCCGGATGCTGGCCTGGGGGTTCGGCCTCGGGGCGCCACTCACCGCCGCCGCCGCGCTGGGCGGCGAGGACTGGTTCGGGGTGGGCCGGTACGTCGCCGCCCCCCTGGTGGCGGCGGGCTACATCGGCCTGATCGGCGCCGTCGTCGACCGGGTGCGGCGGCCCGGCCCGCTCATGACCGGGCTGACGTCCGTCGGCCGAACGGCCCTGTCCGGGTACGTCCTGCAGAACCTGCTGTGCGTGCTCGCCTCGTACGGCATCGGGCTCGGCCTCGCGGACCGGCTCGGCGAGACGGGCCGGCCGTGGTGGGTGATGGGACTGTGGGCGGCGGTGTGCGCCGTGCTGATGACGTTCTCCACGCTGTGGCTGCGACGGTTCTCCGACGGCCCGCTGGAGTCCGTGCAGAAGTGGGTGCTGCGGCGCTGAACCGCGGGCACGGTCTAACCGGCCGTGCGCGCGCCCAGCGTCCGTACGGCGTCGACGACCAGGTCCCAGAAGGCGGGGGCGTTCACGTCGACGCCGACCCACGCGTTGGCCGGCCGGCCGGTGACCCCGTCGAGGTCGACGACGGTGGCTCCCCGGGTGTGGGTGCCGGTCAGCTCGACGGCGACCGGTGCGTGGACCAGGGTGATCAGCTCCGGGTCGACGAGGTGGGCGACGGTCAGCGGATCGTGCAGCGGCGGCGCGGCGAAGCCGAAGACCTCGCGGTAGGCGGCGCCGAAGAAGGTCAGCAGCTCGGTGCAGATCCGCGCGAGCGGCGTACCGAGCGCGTCGATCCTGGCGAGGACCTCGTCGGTGGCCGGGGCCCGGTGACTGACGTTCAGCCCGATCATCGTGACCGGCAGCCCGCTGGAGAGGACGATGTCGGCGGCCTCGGGGTCGGACACGATGTTGAACTCGGCGGCGGGCGTGGTGTTCCCCCTCCCGGTGGACCCGCCCATCAGCACGATCCGCTCGATCCGGCCGGCGAGGCCGGGGTGGGCGAGCAGCAGGGCGGCGATGTTGCTCAGCGGACCGGTCGGTACGAGTGTCACGGGCCCGGGGTGCGCGAGCAGGAGGTCGCGGATGAGGGTGACGGCGTCGCGCGGGTCCAGCGGAACGGTCGGCTCGCCGAAGCCGGGGCCGTCCAGGCCGGACTCCCCGTGGATGCCGCGGGCCACGATCGGCTCGCCGTGCAGCGGGCGGGCGAGCCCGGCGGCGACGGGGACGTCGTGGATCCCGGCGACCGTGCACACCCGGCGGGCGTTGAGAGTGGTCCTGTCCAGCGTCTGGTTCCCGGCGACGGTGGTGATCCCGAGCAGGTCGACGGCGGGGTGGGCGGCCGCGAGCATGATGGCGAAGGCGTCGTCGTGCCCGGGGTCGCAGTCCAGGATCACCGGGATGGCCATGCGGACTCCTTCTGGCGCGGGGGTGCGCCGGCCGGGTCGTACGGAGGCGGTCCGGTAAGCGCTCGACAACGACGGGCCCGGTTCCTAGGATCGGCGGACGGCATCGCGTGCCGGTCACCGACCGGGTGAGGCATGGAGGTGCCGGGAGTTTGCCTTACGGAGGCATTCCACCGTGTCGGTACAGCTGAACCACACCATCATCCACGCCAAGGACAACCGCGTCTCAGCGGAGTTCCTCGCCCACGTCCTGGGCCTCGACGTCGGACCGGAATGGGGCCCTTTCATCCCCGTGGAGACCGCCAACGGCGTCACCCTCGACTTCGCGACGATCCCGCCGGAGTCCATCGTCATGCAGCACTACGCGTTCCTCGTCACGGAGGCCGGGTTCGACACGGCCTTCGCCCGCATCCAGGAGTCGGGGGTCGCCTACTTCGCCGACCCGCACCGCGAGAAGCCGGGCGAGATCAACCACAACGACGGCGGGCGCGGCGTCTACTTCATGGACCCGGCGGGGCACGCCATGGAGATCATCACCCGCCCGTACGGCGGTGGTGGGCAGGCCGGGGCGTAGGGCCCTTCGTCCGGATCCCGCCGGGACCGGGGCCCGGCCGGGGCGCACGGTCCCGGCCGGATCCCCGGTCCTCGGCCGGATCCCGGCCGGTCCCCGGGCGGTCCGGCTCACCGGGGGACGCGGCGCCGCACCACCCACAGCGTGGCCGCCGCCACGCAGGCCGAGCCGATGAACGTCAGCGGCAGCAGCATCCCCGCCCCGCTCCCCGTGTCGTCACCGTCGACCGCCGCCGCCGCCGCCCGCTGCGGGCCGGGCCGGGCCGACACCGGCACCGCGGCCTCCGTGGCCGCCGGGACCGACGGCGTCACCGGCGTCACCGGCGTCCTGTGCGGCAGGAGCGAGCCCACCGGCCGGGCCCGGCGCCCGGCCTCGAAGCCCCAGTCGAGCAGCGCGCGGGCCTCCTCGTACACCGCGTACGCACCGCCCTCGCGCGGGTTCATCACCGTCGCCACCAGCGTGCGCCCGCCCTGGCGGGCGGCGGCGATCAGCGTGTGGCCCGCACCGCTCGTGTAGCCGTTCTTCACCCCGATGAGGCCCGGGTAGCGGGCCACCCCGTCCGCCCCGGTGAGCAGCCGGTTCGTGTTGCGGATGCCGAAGGACCAGCCGTCGGCGGGGAACTTCGCGTACGGCGTCCCGCAGTACCGGACGAAGTCCGCGTTCTGCAGGCCCGCCCGGCCGAAGACCGCCAGGTCGTACGCGGACGACACCTGGCCGGGCGCGTCGTACCCGTCGGGCGAGACCACCTCCGTATCGTGCGCGCCCAGCTCCCGGGCGGTCTCCCGCATCTGCCGGACGGTCTCCTCCCAGCCGCCGTTCAGGCCCGCCAGCACCCGGACGGCGTCGTTGCCGGAGCTGAGGAAGACGCCGAGCCACAGGTCCGCCACCCGGTAGGTGACGTCCTCCTTGACGCCCACCAGGCTGCTGCCGGCGCCCACCCCCCGCAGCTCGCTCTCCTCGACCGTGTGCAGGGTGTCCGGCGCCAGGCGGGGAAGCGTGGCCAGGGCGAAGAGCGCCTTGAGCGTGGAGGCCGGCGGGAGCCGGCGGTGGGCGTCATGGGCGGCGAGCACATCGCCCGAGCGGGCGTCCGCCACCAGCCACGACCGCGCCGACAGCTCGGGCGGCGCCTCGGCGCCGGGCGGCAGCCGCACCTGGGTGCCGGAACGGTGCAGCACCGACGGGTCGATCGCCGCCGTGGCCTGCGGCGGCATGGGCTCTCCCCGCCGCGGGGCCTGAGCGGCCGCCGCCGGGGCCGGCAGGAAGAGCAGGGACACGGTCGCGCAGGCCGCGACCCGGCGTACAACGCAGCTGACGATCATTCAGCCACCGTAAGAACGCGCCGGGCGGGGCGCAGGCGGGGTGCGCCGACCGGACTACGCCCTTCGGCGTGGCGGGGCAGGAGGGGGGAGGCCCGGGGGCGCGAGGCCGGCCCGGCCGCGGGGGCGCCCGAGTACCGGAGGGTGCCCGGCCCAGGGGTGCGGTGCCCGAGTACCGGAGGGCGCCCGGGTTCCTCCCGTACCCGGGCACCCTCGCATCACTCCCGGCTTCAGGGGCACCGGAAGGGGCGGGCCACCACGGACCGACTTCACTGGAGGAACGAACGACATGAACGCGGTCATGCGCGAAAAGGTCTTCATGCGACTTCTCTCGCAGAGCGGGCACGAGCTTCCGGTGCTGGTCCGGATGACGTACGACGACCAGGATCCGTACGCGGTCGGCGTGGGCTTCACCCACGACGGCTGCGTCTACGCGGAGTGGCGACTGGACCGCGGCATGTTGCGCGAGGGCATGCGTCACCCGGTCGGTGTGGGCGACGTCCGCATGTGGCCCGTCCTCAAAGGAACCCGCGAGGAACTGTGCATCGAGCTGCGCGGCCCGGACCTGGAGGACGAGGTGAACCACGCCGTGTTCACGGTCTGGGCGCCCTCCATGGCCCGGTTCCTGGACCGGACGTACGAGATGGTGCCGGAGGGGCGCGAGCGCCTCGCCCTGGACGAGTTCCTCGCGCAGGTGCTGGCCACCGGGTGAGTCCCCGCCCCGGGTGCGGGACCGTGGACCCATGGAACGTTCTCGAGATCGAGCCGTCGCCGACCCCGCCGTGGTCGGCGCGGTGGCCGTCGGCGGCGCCCTGGGGGCCGCGGGCCGGTACGGGCTGGTCCTGCTGTGGCCCACGCCGCCGGAGGGATTCCCCTGGGCGACGCTGTGGACCAATGTGGCGGGCTGCGCGCTGATCGGCGTGTTCCTGGTGGTCATCACCGAAGTGAGGACACCGCACCGGCTGCTGCGGCCGTTCTTCGCCACCGGGGTGCTGGGCGGGTTCACCACGTTCTCGACGTACGCGGTCGAGATCGAGCACCTGGTGGCCGGTGGCGCGCCGGGACGGGGCCTCGCCTACCTCATGGTGACCCTGGTGGCGGCGCTGGGCGCCGTATGGCTGGCGGCGCGGACGACCCGCCGCCTGCTGGTCCCCGCGCCGGCGGGCGGAACGCGATGACCGGGCCGACGGGCGCCGGCCTGCGGATGAGGGTCGTCGTCGACGCGGAGGAGCGGGTCAGGGCGTTCCCGCCGCACCTCGGCGAGGTGGTGGCGCGGGGGCTGGTGGTCCTGGACCGCTGCCGGGTGGTCCGGTACGGCGGCCGGGAGACGGACGGATGAACTGGCTGCTCGTGATCGTCGGCGGAGCGGTCGGCGCGCCGCTGCGGTACCTGACCGACCGTGCCGTGGCGGCCCGCCACGGCAGCGTCCTCCCGTGGGGCACGTTCACCGTCAATGTGGCGGGCTGTCTGGTGCTGGGCCTGCTGACCGGCGCGGACCCGCACCTGCGGCTGCTGCTCGGCACCGGGCTGTGCGGGGCGCTGACGACGTACTCGACCTTCTCCTGGGAGACGCTGCGCCTGGCCGAGGACGGTGCGGCGGCCGGTGCGGCGCTGAACGTGGCCGGGAGCGTGGCGGTCGGCCTGGGAGCGGCGTTCGCGGGCGCGGCCTGCGCCCGCGCCCTGTGGGGCTGACGCCCGGCCCCGGCCGCACGGGTCGACAGGCGACCCGTGCCACCCCTCGTTAGCGTGACAAAACGGACGGTCCATCGAGCGGACGGTCCATCGAGCGGGAGAGAGACAGAGCCATGGCCGTACAACCAGAGGGAACCCCGTGCTGGGCGGACGCGATGTTCTCCGACCTGGAGGGCGCCAAGAGCTTCTACGGCGACGTGCTGGGCTGGACGTTCGGCGAGTCGTCCTCGGAGTACGGCAATTACACGACGGCGTACGCCGAGGGCAAGGCCGTGGCCGCCGTCGTACCCCCCATGCCCGGGCAGGACGGAGAGGAAGGCCCGTCGGCCTGGTGCCTCTACCTCGCGTCGCCCGACGCCGGGGCCACCGCGCGCAGGATCCGCGACAACGGCGGCGAGGTGCTCATGGAGCCGATGCAGGTGGGTGACTTCGGGACGATGGTGCTGGCGCGCGACCCCGGCGGTGTCGTCTTCGGGGTGTGGCAGGCCGGTACGCACGAGGGCTTCGAGGCGAAGGGGGAGCCCGGTGCCTACTGCTGGGCGGAGATCTTCACCCGGGAGTCCGGCAAGGCGGACGCCTTCTTCCCCGCCGTCTACCCGTACCACGTGAAGCGGATGCGGGACGAGGCGGTCGACTTCAAGCTCTTCGACCTGGGCCAGGACCCGGTCCTGGGGCGGATGGCGATGACGGACGAGTTCCCGCCCGAAGAACCCTCGTTCATGAACGTCTACTTCACCGTGGAGGACTGCGACGCCGCCGTGGCCAGGGCGACCGAGAGGGGCGCGGAGCTTCGCTTCGGCCCGATGAGCAGCCCGTTCGGCCGGTTCGCCGCGCTGCGCGACCCCCAGGGGGCCACCTTCTCGGTGATCGACATCAACACCACCGAGGGCACCATGCCGGAGACCGTCCCGGCGACCTGAGCCGGGACGGCCTGAGCCCCGGCGCCCCGGCGCCGCGTGCGTACGGCTCGGCGCGGTGCCGGCCGCCCGGGAGGCGCTGCTCCCGACGGGGGCCGGCACCGGGTCCGCTCCCGTCAGGCCAGATTGCGCTCCAGAGCGGTGACGTAGTTGGTGATGTTGTGGTCGCGCACCCCGTCACCGGCCGGGGCGAGCATGTCGGCGGTCAGCCCCTTCGCACGGTCGGTCAGAGCGCCGACGAGCGGCGTCGAGGTGCGGACCTTGCCGCCGGAGTCGATGTAGCGCAGCGTGTCGACGTGCGTGTAGACCGGCTCGGGCGGCAGGTGCGGCACGACGTCGTTGTTGTTGACGAAGCGGTACAGGCGGTCCTTGAAGCCCTTGTTGCACGCGGCGGCCAGCTGCCGGTCGCAGGTGCGGGGCTGCCCGAAGGTGTAGACGCCGTCCGCCCGCAGCTTCGGCTCCTCCATGTAGAGCCGGCAGCCCGCGAGCATGGCCAGGGCACCGCCGAGGCTGTGCCCGGTGAACCACACGGTCTGGTCGTTGTCCCGGAGCTCGGCGACCGCCTTCCGCACGGCGGGGAAGACCGAGTCGAGGGCCTCGCCGAAGCCGTAGTGGACGAACCCGGTCCTGGCGGGGCCGGGCCACGGCGGGGTGGTGGCGTCCGACAGCCAGTCCCGGATCTGCACCGGCTCCGTGCCCCGGAACGCGGTGATGATCATCCGGTCGCTGGCCATCGTGTACGCCTGCGTGTCCTGGAGCGGGAAGGGCGGGTCGAACCGGGTGTGGTGGTGGCGCACCCGGTCGAAGCCCCACTGGTCGGCCCGCTGCTCCACGGCCGCCTCGTCCTTGTAGGCGAGGCCGGCCGCCTGGGCCATCCAGTAGGCGTGCTGGAGGCTGTAACCGGTGGCGTCGTGATCGATGGTGGACGGTACGGACACGGGCGGACCTTTCGACGGGACCAGGCGGGGACGCTCCTGGCGCACCGGCTCCTCCCGGCACGCCCGCGTACCTGGTCGGGCTGTCGATATCCGCCTCGCTCCCCCGCGGTCGGCGCGTCGCGCGAGCTTCACCCCAACGGCCGGAGCGCGGGACCGCCGGCCGCCCGGACCGCGCGCCCCGTCGGCCGGCGTCCCGGCGGGCCCCGCCGATCGGCCGGCGTCCGGGCGGGCCCCCGCCGATCAGGCGGCGAGGCACATCCCGCCGGGCCGGGCACCCGTCCGGGATCCGGTCCGCGGCGGGACGGCCCGTTCGCCGGTGATGTTCGTCAGCGGTACGCCGCGCCGCGCGCCCGTCCGCACGAGGATGCGCCGTTCCCGCTCCGCGTCGCGGGCCGCCCGCGCGGCGGCGAGCAGGACGAGCTCCTCCTGGGCCAGGGCGAGGATGTCGGCCAGACCCATGCCGAGGGCCCCGGCCGCCGCCGCGAGGACTTCGGAGGACGCCTCCTTGCGCCCCCGTTCGACCTCGGAGAGGAACGCCATCGAGATCCGGGCGGTCTCCGACACCTCCTTGAGCGTGCGCCCCTGGGCGAGCCGCTCCTGCCGCAGCACGCCGCCGACGATGTGCCGCCACAGCGGCTCTCTGGCCGCGGGCGCCGGTTCGGCGGCAGGGGCGGGGGAGCCGCCCGCGCGGGCGGGGCGCAGGGGGACGACATGGTCTCGGTGCGGTATGTGGTCGCTCACCCCGTCAGCGTAGGAGAGAGGAACAACGCAGTCAGGACGGTCGAGTTGCGCCCTGGGTGGAATCACCGCCCGACCGCCACCCGGACCGCGCTCACGCCCCCGTGCGGGCCGCGCGCGGCCCTGGCGGGAGGGACAGGGACAGGGACAGGGGCAGGGAGACAAGGGACAGGGAAATCAGGAAGGCCCAGGTCAGGGACCTGGGCCTCGAATGCTTGCCACAGACGGCGGGTTCCGTGTTCACCGCTGTCCGCTGTGTCGACGTTCGGCTACTGGTCAGTGACGGCCTCCTCCGTCGCCACCACGTCCGCCACCGTCGTGGCCGTTGCCGCCGCCACCGTCGTGGCCGTTGCCGCCACCGTTGTGGTGTCCGTTGCCGCCACGGTCGTTGTCGTGGTGGCCGTTGCCGCCACGGTCGTTGTCATAACCGTTGTGCCGGCCGTTGTCATGGCGGTCGTTGTCGTGGTGGGAGCCTCTGTAGTCGTCGCAGTAGTCGTAGTCGTGCCAACGGCCATCTCGCCAGTCACAGCTGTAACGGTCGTTGTGGTTGCTGTCGCTTGAAGCGAATGCCCCAGTCGCGGGCATCACGCCGAGCGCGAGCCCTGCGGCTCCTGCTGCGGCTGCGGCAACGATCCTCCGGCGCATCTTCATACACCTCCGAGCATTCTTTGCTTATTGGACTTTTGGGCCATTTCCACCCTCTCCCTTGCTCGGCGTGATGTCAACGCGTGGAGTGATCGATCTCCCGGGAAGGCGTCGTCCGGTGACGCGGAGGCCGCTCAACCTCCTTGCCCCGCGAGCCCGTTGAAAGGGCCTTCTCGAAGTCGGCCGGTCTGTCGGCTCTTTGGCGGGCCGGGGTGCGCCGGCGGTGGTCCGGCGGGCCCTGGAACGGGGCCCCGGTCTCGGTCCGGGGCCCCGGTCGGGCGGTGCGTCCGGGTGGCTCGACTCGCCCCCGGGATGCGGCGATTACCGCTCGGTACAGTTGATCAAATGGCTGACCAGCGGTGATGGGTCCGGGTCGGCGGGGCGTGCGGATGTGCTCCGGCGGTCCCGTCGTCGTGGACGGTCCCTCCCGGGGCGTGGCGGGCGGTGCCGTGCTAGCGGGCCACGAACTGCGTGAGGATCGCCTGGACTTCGTAGATGTCGACGCCCTTGGTGAAGGTCTTCTGGATCGGTGCCGGAGTGCCGGAAATCCAGATCTTGAGCTCCGCGTCGAGGTCGAAGGTGCCGGCGGTCTCCACGGCGAAGTGCGTGATGCTCCGGTACGGCACCGAGTGGTACTCGACCTTCTTGCCGGTGATCCCCTGCTTGTCGACGAGGATCAGCCGGCGGTCGGTGAACAGGATCGTGTCCCTGATCAACAGGAACGCGGCGTGCACCCGCTCGCCCTGCCCCAGCAGCCGCGCGTAGTCCTGCTGAGCCGCCACCGGGTCGACGGTGTGCGCATTTCCGAACAGTGCCATGACAACCCCCATATGATTGAAGATTCATGATCTTCGCACCGTATGCCCGGTCGTGTCACGGCTTCTGGGGCGGGGGCGGGGGCGGGGGCGGGGGCGAGGCGGCGGGAGCGGCCGGATGCGGCGGTCGGGTGCGCGAGGGCCTCCGAGCGGAACTTCCCGGGCGTGTCGGCAGGGCGAGGGGCTACCATCGCCCTTACGTTCCGTAGTCACTCGGGTGCGTGATGAAGCGGTTCGCCGTGAGCATCGTCGGCGCTGTTCGGACAAAGGCTCACACAAGGAGCCCTTATATCACAAGAATGGCCGCAGAGCAGATAAAACGCTCGGATATGCCACCCATTTGACGCAGCGGGTCACCCGATTGCCGCGCACCAGGGTTAATGGCGGGGTCGTTGGTTGGAATATGACGACACCACGCACGCTGCCCGAGCCCGCCGTCCGGCGTGGGTCCCGCACGATCCGGATGGGGGACTGGACCTTCACGCCGGCCGTTGCTTACTCTCCGCAAGGTTCTAGCGCCACTCTTCGCCATGGCGACCAGTGCATCTCGCTGCGTCACACCTCCACGCTGCTGGAGGACTTCCTGGGGGCCGTGGGCCGTATCCAGGCGGACTTCATCCGGCTGACGAACGCCGCGGGGGCGTCCGTCGGGCACGGTGGAGAGTGCGTCGAGCGGGGCATCCATGCATGAGGAACATTGGTCCCGGGCGCAGGCCACCCAGCCCGCTCAGGGGGTCCCCCCTGGCTGGGCGGAGCCGCTTCCCGGCCACCCCTCGTACGGCGGCGGGCAGCAGTTGTACGTGCCGATCGACCTCGAGACCCTGGACGCGGCCTGGGACCCGGAGGCCGAACTGGCGCACCTGCTGCAGAGCAACGCGGCCCGCCAGGCGGCGGCCGGGGGCGCGGGCGGCGGCGTCGCCGGCGCCGAACCCGCTGGTGGCGGCGGTTACGCCGGTGGCGGTTACGGCGGCGGGTACGCCGGCGGCGGTGGGTACGCCGGTCCTCTCGGCGGGGCCGGATTCGGCGCCGAGGGCGTCGGATACGCCGGGCACGGAGGCGGCGCCGAGGCCGGGGCCTTCGGGGCGGGGGTCATCGGCGGCGGGGCGGCCGGGGTCCCCGGAGCCTATGGCGGCGGGCCGGGGGTCTTCACCGGCACGGGCGGCCCCCTGGACGGTGTTCCGGGGGGTGCGACGGAGGCCGCTGTCCCGTCCTCCGCCCACTTCGCCGCCGGGGACGCCGGCGTCGAGGGTGCCGTGTTCGGGGCGGGGGAGAACACCGCCGAACTGCCCCCCGTACGCCCGTCCGCTCCCGGGCACCGCCGGGTCCGGACCTCCCGACGGGCCGTCACCGTGCTGCAGACGACCAGCTTCCTGCTGGGGGCGCTCGCCGCCGTCATCGTCTCCGTGGTGAGCGTGTTCGGCGGCATCGTCGCGTACGATCCCCTGCGCCACATCGCCGCCTACCGGGCCGGCCAGGAGGCGGTCCGCTGGTGGCCCCTGCTGGTCTACGGGCCGTGGGTGGTCGCCTCCCTGTCGATCCTGCGGGCCGCGCTGCACGAGCGGCGGTCGGCGCACTCCTGGGCCGTCGTCCTGCTCTTCTCCACCGTCGCCATGCTGCTGTGCGTGGCCGAGGCGCCCCGGACGGTCATCGATGCCGCCGCCGCCTCGCTGCCCCCCATCGCCGCCCTGGCCTGCTTCCAGCAGATCGTCCGTCAGATCACCCTGACCCGCCCGCCCCGGCAGGCCAAGCCGCGCCACCGCAACGCGCCCCGGTCCGCCGCGGCCCCCGCCCCGGCCTCCGGGAAGGCGCTGCCCATCCCGCCGGCCCGGTCCGGCGCGTCCCCCTTCGACCCGCAGGACCCGGGGGGCGCTTCCCGGCAGCAGGCGCCGAGGCGTCCCCAGCACATCTCCGGGCGCGAGGGGCAGGGGTGAGACGACGCCGGGCGGGGTCCCGGTGACGTCGCGGGAGCGAGCGTCCCCCCGGCCCGGCCGGCCGTTCCAGCAGATCCGCACCGCCATGGCGCACCCATGGCACCACGTGGCGCCACTAGGGGCTCGACGTGGCGTCATCGGTGTGCCATGATGGCGTTATGGACCTCACGTCGTACGTCGACAACCTCCGACACGAGCTCGCGGTCGCCGCGGACGCGGGCGGCAGCGAAGCCCGTGCCCTGGCCGAGCGGCTCACCGCCCCCCTGGAATCGGCCGCCCGGCTCACCCTCCTGAACGCCCTGTCCGACGCGATGGCCGAGGTCACCCGCGAACTGGCGCCGGGCTCGGTGGACGTACGGCTGCGCGGGCTCGACCCCGATTTCGTGGTCACGCCGCCGCCCGTCCCGGAGCCGTACGAGGACACGGACGCGCCGGCGGGCGTGCCGAGCGGCCCTCGCGCCCCGGTGGCCCCGGCCCCGGCGGACGGCGAGGAGGGCGGCACCGCCCGCATCAACTTCCGGGTACCGGCCCATCTGAAGGCCCGGATCGAGGAGGCCGCGGTCCAGGAGGGCCTCTCGGTCAACGCCTGGCTGGTGCGGGCCGTGACCGGTGCCCTGGAGTCCGGCGAGCCGGGAGCGCGGCCCGCCGACCGGCGCCGCCACCACGGTCAGCAGGGGTACACGGGCTGGGTCCGCTAGGTCTTCCGGTTGGATCGGCCCGGCAGGATCCGCACGAGAGCCCCTGGGGGAGCGTCCGGAAAGTACCGGCGTCCGCCCGGCGGGCGTCGCGGTCCGGGCGGGACCTTCCGGACACGGTCCAGGACCTCCGCCCGCCGAGCGTGGGGGGGCGGGCGTGCCCGCCCGGGTCCATGGGCGAACCGCCACGCGTACGGCACCACTTGTCATCGCACCCGCCCTGCCGGCGGGAACGCGCACCACAGCCATGAGGACGGGACAGCCATGCCTGATTTCGAGACCCCGGAACCGATCTCCGTCACGGTGGAGTTCGACGTCGGGTCGGTCCGCATCACCGCGAGCAAGCGCACGGACACCGTGGTCGAGGTGGTGCCGAGCGACAGCACCGAGGAGGCCGACGTACGGGCCGCGCAGCAGACGAAGGTCTCCCTCACCGGGGGGAGGCTGCTCGTGAAGGGGGTCAGGAAGCGGTCCCTCTTCGGCAGGAGCGGATCGGTCGACGTGACCATCGGGCTTCCCGCCGGCTCGGACGTCCAGGGCACCTCGGCCGTGGGGGACTTCGCCTGCGAGGGCGTCTTCGGACACTGCCGGCTCAAGACGTCCGTCGGCCACATCCAGGTCGAGGAGGCGTCCACCGCCCACCTCAGGACCGGCCACGGCGACATCCGTGTGGAACGGGTGGAGGGCGAGACCGAGGCGATCGGGGCGGGCCGGATCGACATCGGCCGCATCGGGGGCACCGCGGTCGTCAAGAACGGCAACGGCGAGACGACGATCGGCGAGGTGGCCGGCGATCTGCGGGTCAACGCGTCCAACGGCCGTATCTCCGTCGACGCCGTCCAGGCGGGGATCGACGCCAAGTCCGCCAACGGCGACATCCGGGTCGGCGAGGTGGTGCGGGGTCAGGCCGAGCTGCAGACCGCCGCCGGGGAGGTCGAGATCGGCATCCGCCGGTCCACCACCGCCTGGCTCGACGTGAACACCAAACTGGGCAAGGTGCGCAACTCGCTCGATCCCTCCGACGGGCCCGGCTCCAGCGACGAGACCGTCAAGGTGCGTGCGCGCACGGGGATCGGCGACATCGTGATCCGCCGTTCCTCCTGACCGGCACCTCACCCGGCCCCGGCCCTCGACACCCGGCCCTCGACACCCGACCCTGACAGCCCGACCGGCCCCGGCCCGGTGCCCGCCGGGGCCAGGCCCGGCCCGCTGACGGGTCCCCGGCCTCTGCCCCCGGCACCCGGCCCCCTGCGGGCCCCTCTCCCACCGCGCTGCCGGCTCCCGCGCCCGCCCGGCGTCCTCCCGGTCCGCGACGCCCCTGATCGGCCCCTGCGACCGGCCCCCTGATCGGCCCCGCGGCCTGCCACCCGACCCCGGCCCCGGCACACCGGCACACCGGCACCGCGACGCCCGGACCTCGCGGTCCGGCGCGGCCTCCAGGCCCGTGATCCGGCGGCGCCGGACCCGTGAGCGGGCCGGAGCCCCGCGGCACCCGGACCTCCCCACCCGCGCTCGCCCCCCTCCGGACCCCGAGCGTCTCCCGCTCCGGCACCACCGCACCCCGGCACATGACTCCGTCGTACGGCCCGTCCGGCCGGACGGCCACACCCCCATGACGGCACCAGACCGCACCAGACCGCACCAGACCGCACCAGTGAAAGGGCAGGGCTGCCATGACTGTCACGACCGCCATGACCGGTTCCCGCGCCACCGGCGCCCCGGTGGCGATCAGCGCCTCGGGCCTCTCCAAGCGCTACGGCGACAAGGTGGTGCTCGACGGCATCGACCTGACGATCCCCGAAGGAACGATCTTCGCCCTCCTCGGCCCCAACGGCGCCGGGAAGACCACCACCGTCCAGATCCTCTCCACCCTCATCTCCGCCGACGCCGGCGAGGTGCGCGTGGCGGGCCACGACCTGGCTGTCGAGGCCGACGCGATAAGGGCCTCGATCGGTGTCACCGGCCAGTTCTCGGCGGTGGACAACCTGCTGACCGCCCGCGAGAACCTGATGCTCATGGCGGACCTGAACCACCTGGACCGCCGCGAGGGCCGCCGGCGCTCGGCCGGCCTGCTGGACCGCTTCGAACTGACCGAGGCGGCCACGAAGCCCGTCTCCACCTTCTCGGGCGGCATGCGCCGCAAGCTCGACCTGGCGATGACCCTGGTCGGTGACCCGCGCGTCATCTTCCTCGACGAGCCGACCACCGGGCTCGATCCGCGCAGCCGCCGGACCATGTGGGAGATCATCCGCAGCCTGGTCGTCGACGACGGCGTCACGATCTTCCTGACCACGCAGTACCTGGAGGAGGCCGACCAGCTCGCGGACCGCATCGCCGTCCTCGACCAGGGCAGGCTGGTCGCCGAGGGCACCGCGGAGGAGCTCAAGCGCCGCATCCCCGGCGGCCACATCCGGCTCCGGTTCGCCGACGAGGGCGCGCTGCACGCGGCGGACGCCCTCTTCGACCCGGTGGGCCTTGTCCGCGACGACGAGGCACTCACCCTGCGCATCCCGAGCGACGGCAGTGTTCCGGCCCTGCGTGCCGTGCTCGACGTCCTGGACGGCGCGTCGATCGTGGCCGAGGCACTCACCGTGCACACGCCCGATCTCGACGACGTGTTCCTCACTCTCACCGGCCAGACCCGTTCGTCGGACGCCCCGGCGGACCCGCAGAAGGGAAACGTCCGATGACCACCATGTCGTACGGCGTCCGTGACTCGATGACCATGCTCCGCCGCAACATCAAGCACGCGCTGCGCTACCCGTCGTTGACGCTCACGGTCGTCGTGATGCCCGTCATGATGCTGCTCCTCTTCAACTTCGTGTTCGGCGGTGCCCTGGGGAGCGGCATCGGCACCATGCCCAGCAGCGGCGAGTACATCGACTACGTCGCCCCGGGCATCATCCTCATGGCCGCCACCTCCGGTGCCCTGACCACCGCCATCAGCGTCTGCGTCGACGTCACCGAAGGCATCGTCAACCGGTTCCGCACGATGGCCATCTCCCGTGCGTCGTTCCTGACCGGACATGTCGTCGGCAGTCTGATCCAGACGATGATCGGCATCGCGCTCGTCACCGGCGTCGCGCTGCTCGTGGGCTTCCGCCCCGACGCCACGCCCGTCGAGTGGATCGCGGCCATCGGCCTGCTCGCGCTCATCACCCTGGCCCTCACCTGGCTGGCGGCCGCCATGGGGCTGGTGGCCAAGACGGTCGAGACGGCCAGCAACATGCCCATGCCGCTGACGTTCCTCCCCTTCATCGGCAGCGCCATCGTCCCGACCGACTCCATGCCCGCCGGCCTGGCGTGGTTCGCGGAGTACCAGCCCTTCACCCCGATCATCGAGACCCTGCGGGGCCTGCTGCTGGGCACGGAGATCGGCAACAGCGCCGTCATCGCCCTCGCCTGGAGCGTCGGCCTGAGCCTGGTCGGCTACCTGTGGGCGCGCTCGGCCTTCCACCGCGAGGCCACCCGTTAGACCTTCCACCGCGAGGCCACCCGTTGGCCGGTCCCGCCGGTCCCGCCGGTCGTGACGGTCGTGGCGGTCGTGGCGGTCGTGCCGGTTCGCTGTCCGCAGAGGCCCGTCGGGTACCGCCCGGCGGGCCGGCGGCATGCCGGGCGGGAGGCGCGGCCCCGGGTCGCCGCCGCGACGTCACCCCGACGTCATGTGGTCGACGAACCAGTCCCGTGCGAGGCCGGCGACCGTGTCCAGCGCCCCGGGCTCCTCGAAGAGGTGGGTGGCGCCCGGTACGACGTCGAGGCGGTTCTCGCAGCGCAAGGCCGCCCGGGCGCGGCGGTTGAGGTCCAGCACCGTCGTGTCGCGGCCGCCCACGATCAGCAGGACGGGTGCCCGTACGTCGGCGAGCCGCGGCCCGGCGAGGTCGGGCCGGCCGCCGCGGGAGACCACGGCCCCGACGCCGGTGCCGGGCGAGGCGGCGGCCCGCAGCGCCGCCGCGGCACCCGTGCTCGCCCCGAAGTACCCGACCGGCAGGGGCTCCCGGAGCCGCAGCCGGCGGGCGACGTCCGTCAGCCGGCCGGCCAGGGTCTCGATGTCGAAGACATTGGCCCGGTCGGCCGCCTCGGCGGGTGTCAGCAGGTCGAGGAGCAGGGTGCCCAGACCGGCCCGGTTCAGGAACCCCGCCACCGAACGGTTCCGTGGACTGTGACGGCTGCTCCCGGAGCCGTGGGCGAACACCACGACCGCCTCCGCGCCCCGCGGCAGAGTGAGGTCCCCGGTCAGGGAGACCCCGCCCGCGTCGAGCTCCAGCTCCTCGGTGGGCCCGGCCTCGGCGCCTCCGGGAGGGCCCCCGAGGGGGGCGGCCGTGGACCGGGCCAGGAGCGCGACCACATCCTCGTCCGGGGTCTGGGAGAAGTCCTCGTACCACTCGCCCACGGCCCGGAAGGCGTGCGGCGTGGACAGGCACACGACCTCGTCCGCCTGTTCGCGCAGCCGGGCCACCGCGTCCGGCGGGGCCGTGGGTACGGCCAGCACCACCCGGGCCGCTCCCTGGGCCCGCGCCACCTGGCACGCGGCGGCCGCCGTGGCACCGGTCGCGATCCCGTCGTCCACCACGATCACCGTCCGGCCCCCCAGCGGCACCCGCGCCCGGTCGCCGCGGAACCGCCGCGCCTGTCGTGCCAGCTCCTCCTCCTCGGCGTGCTCGACGGAGACGATGTCACTCGCCCCGACCCCGCTGCGGCGCACGATGTCGTCCGTGATGACCCGTACGCCGCCCTCGCCGATGGCCCCGAACCCGAGCTCCCGGTGGTACGGGACCCCGAGCTTGCGGACCACGATCACATCGAGCGGGGCGCCGAGCGCGCGCGCCACCTCGTAGGCCACCGGGACCCCGCCACGGGGCAGGCCCAGGACGACGGGCCGCTCCCCGCGCGTGTGCAGCAGGGCCTCGGCGAGACGTCGTCCGGCATCCGTGCGATCGGTGAACAGCACGGTGGTTCACCACCATCCTGGGGGAGGGACACCGGTATGGCGCCCGCCCACTTCGGCATAACCCCGGTGACCCCGCCCCGCAACTCGGGGCGCGGCGCCCGGCTGCGGCAGGGCTCCACCGCTGCCCGTCTCGGCGCCGGGCGCCCCCCGGCGCCACAATGGAGGCACGGGACGCTCCTGTCGCCATGGAGAGGCGGGACGATGCGATGCCGTACGTGACCGTGACCGCCCTGAGCCATCCCGGGCTCGTCCGGGGCCTCAACGAGGACAGTCTCGTGGCGGGTCCGTGGACGCTCTGCGGGACCGTGACCGAGAACCCGCAGACGCTCGTGTTCCCCCTCGGCACCCCGCTCGTCGTCGCCGTCGCCGACGGCATCGGAGGGCAGCCGGGCGGCGAGGTGGCCAGTGCGCTGGTCGCCACCGAACTGGCCGCGCTCGGACCGTCCCTGGACGGGGAGGAAGCCGTCAGGGATGCCCTGGACGCCTGCAACCAGGCGGTGTACGCGGCGGCGGACCGCGACCCGGAGCTGTTCACCATGGGCACCACGGTCGCCGGGGCGGTCGTCCTGGCGGAGCACCTGCTGGTGTTCAACGTGGGCGACAGCCGGGTGTTCGACGCCGGCGGGAGCGGCCTGCGCCAGGTGAGCGTGGACGACAGTCCGCCGCTCGCCGAGGGGGAGCGCACCACGACCCTGGTCACCCAGGCGCTCGGCGGCGCGGACCGGTTCCACCCCATCACACCCCATGTCGCCACCTCACCGTTCGCCCCGGGCGCCCGGTACCTGGTGTGCACCGACGGCCTGACCGATCCCGTACCGCAGGACGCGCTCGAAGAGCTGTTGCGGCTCCACGACGACGGCAGGGCCGCGTTCGAGCTGTGGAAGTCGGCCATCGAGGCGGGCGGCCCCGACAACATCACCCTCGCGCTGATCGAGACCGGCGCGTAGCCACCCCGCGGCACGCCTCCCGTCCCGCTCAGGACGCGCGTCCCGCCCCGGCGCCCCGGCCGAGTCCCGGCGGCCGCCGAGGAAGTGACGGGTCATGCGAGTGTGTACCTGCGGAATACCGGGGCAGACGGCGGAACGGAGGTCGATAAATATGGTTCCCCTTCTTCTCGTTCTTCTTCTGGCCCTGATCCTTTTCGGTGCGGGATTCGCACTCAAGGCCCTGTGGTGGATCGCCGTCATCGTGCTGGTGGTGTGGCTGATCGGCTTCGTCGCCCGTTCCACGGGCCCGAGTGGCCGACGAGGCCGCTGGTACCGCTGGTAGCCGGCGGGCGTCGTCACGGCTGACGGCACGGCAGAAACAAACAGACCAGTGGCCCTCACCGGTGAGAACGCAAACCAGTGGGGCAGTGGTAAGCATTGGTGGAATAGCCGCCCGGAATTATTACGGCAAGGGGGCACACCGAGTTCTTCGGCGTGCCCCCTTCCGCCGTTTCCGGATTCAGCGGCGGCCGTTCCGTCTTCCCGCCGTTCCGTCCCGCAGTTCCGCTTTGGGGGACACCCCTCGCCGCCCGTCGGCAGCCCCTCGCGACCCCGCCCGGAAGGCCCTTCCCGACCCGCCGGGCGAAGCCCACGGCCCCCCGGCGTCCGGTGCCCCGGTGAGGCGACGGCTCAAGAGGCCGGGCCGCCCCGCAGCGCCTACGCTGAGAGAGAGGTACATCGCAAGATCGGAGGGCGCCATGATCGTTCTCGGGGTCATCCTGCTCGTCATCGGCTGGGTGCTGAGCATCTCCATTCTGTGGACCATCGGAATCATCCTGCTCGTCATCGGGGCCATCCTGTGGATCCTCGGAGCGCTCGGGCACGCCGTCGGCGGGCGACGGCATTACTGGTAGCCGGCCGGTGCCGGCTTCCGTCCGCGAAGCCCCGTGGCGTCCTGAAGGTGTCGCCCCCCGGCTTCGCCCATGCACCCCGGACCGGAATGCGTGTCAGACGGCCCTCCGGGTGCCGTTCGTTCCGACGGCCGTGCCGGCTTGAGCGGCACGGCCGTCGACGTGTGCGCGGCCGCCCACCGGCCGGGGCCCCGGGTCCCGGGCCCGAGGGGCCGCCGCACCCGGACCCCCGGCTCACCGGCCCCGCGACTGCCGGCCTCCAGGCCTGCCGGCCCGGCTCACCGGCCCTGTACGGGCCCGGCCTCCCCGCCGTGGCGGCCGCGGCGGGTCGCGGCGGCGACCGCGGCCATCAGTTCCCCGTCCAGCAGGGACGGGTCGGCCAGCCGGGTGGGGGCCGCGTAGGAGTTGAGCAGCGCCTTGGTGACCCGGAGCGCGGCCTCCGGGCGGCGGACGACGGGCCTGGCCCATGCGGCGACCGCCTCGTCCAGCGCGTCCTCGGGCACCACGCGCTGGAGGATCGACAGGCCGTACGCCTCGGCGGCGCCGAAAGCGCGTCCCGTCAGGATGAGTTCGCGCACCCGGGCGGCGCCCACCTCGTGGATGAGCCGCGGCAGCACACCGCCCCACGCGGTGGGCAGCCCGAGCGCCAGCTCCGGCAGCCGGAATCCGGCGGTGTCGGCCCCGACGCGCAGATCGCAGGAGAGGGCCAGCGCCAGCCCGGCGCCGATGGCCCTGCCCTGCACCCGGGCGATGGTGACGGCCGGCCCGGCGGAGAGCGCCTCGCAGACGCGGCGGGCCTTGTCTCCGGCGATCCGGATGCCCCGCCCGGTGGGGTCCTCGTCGAGCCAGTCGGCGAACTCCGTACGGTCCCCGCCCAGGCAGAAGTCGTCGCCGGCGCCGCTGAGGACCAGCACCCGGACATCGGGGTCCGGCACGGCCAGCACCGCCAGCAGGTCGTCCAGCATCTCCTCGGTCACCGCGTTGCCCGTGTCGGGACAGTGGAGCTCCAGGTGCAGGACATGACCCTCGCGCAGCGTGCGTACCCGGGCTGGCCGGCCGGACGGGGCCGCCTGCGGTCCGGGCGCTCCTGACGGGTCACGCGGCGCCTGCCGGCCGTGCGGGCCGTGCGGTGGGGCCGGGGGGGCCTGCGCGGTGGGGGCGCCCGGCGGGTTCTGCGGTATGTGCGGGTTCTGCGGTATGTGCGGGTTCTGCGGTATGGGTGGGGTCTGCGGTATGTGCGAAGTCGGCGGCAGGTGTGGCGCCTGCGGCAGGTGCGCGGCCAGGTAGTCGGAGGGCGCGAGGTTCATACCGTCACCTTCAGCGAGGTCACGCGCCGGAAGACCATGCGGGACGCGTACCCGGGCGGGGCGGCGGGGCGCAGGGTGGGGAAGCGGCGCAGCAGTCCCGCCAGGAGCGTGCGCGCCTCCAGGCGGGCGAGCGCCGCGCCCAGGCAGTAGTGGACGCCGCCGCCGAAGGTGAGGTGGTCGCCCCGGCGCAGGATGTCGAAGAGCGCCGGGTCGGCGTTGCGGCGGGGGTCGTGGTTGGCGGCCCCGTAGAGGACGTGGACCATGCTGTCCTTCGCGATCGGGACGCCCGCGAGGACGGTGTCGTCGGCGGCGACCCTGGTGTTGACGTGTATGGGCGGGTCGTACCGCAGCACCTCGTCGACGGCGGCGTCGACGTGCTCGGGGTGCTCGGCGAGCCAGGCCCACTGGCCCGGCTCCCTCGACAGCAGCCACACCATGGTCGACAGCAGCGTCGCGGTGGTCTCCAGCGAGGCGATGGTGACGAACATGGTCAGGCGGTAGAGGATCTCGTCGGCGGTCGCCCGGTCGGGCTCCAGCGCGTCCCAGGTGCGGATCCAGCCGGTCAGGACGTCGTCGCCGGGTGTGGCGCGGCGCCGCCCGACCAGGCCGGTGAAGTACGCCCGCAGCCGGACGGTCGCCTCGGCGGACAGGGCCAGCTGACGCTTGGTGGGCAGCAGCTCCTGGGCGTGCACCTGGTTGTGGGTGATCTCCAGGATGGCCGGGTGGTCCTCGGGCGGGATCCCCAGCCAGGAGCCGATGGTGCTGATCGGGAGCCGGTCGCCGACGAGGCCGACGAAGTCCGCCTCCCCCCGGCGCAGCCCCTCGGCCAGTCCGTCGAGCAGGCGGTCCACGTGCCGCTCGACGTGCGGGGTCAGCCGCTGGATCGTCGAGCGGTCGAAGAGGTTGCCGAGACTGCGCCGTTGACACGTGTGATCAGGCGCGTTGAGCCGGGAGAGCGTCTTCGTCATCTCCTGTGTGGCGATCGCGTCCCAGCGGTCGGTGTCCGACTGGCGCTCCTGCCAGGCGAAGTCCGGTGCCAACCAGTTCCGGCCGCGCAGGACCTGGTCGCACACGTCGTAGCCGGTGAGGAGATAGCCGCCCCAGGGGGCCCGTACGACGTCGCCCATGGCTCTCAGCTCGTCCAGGACGGGGTAGGGATCGGCCTGGCCCTCAGGGGTCCTCAGGCGCCGGAGCAGCGGGATGAGAGCACGGCGGTCGACGGCCGGCCTGTCTGTGCCACATATGGCGCTCACGCGGAGTCCCTTGTTCTCGGCACCTGATTACGGCCAGAACCTACCCCTCCGCATGTACTCGCCAAGCGTTGCCGTCTGTTGTCCCCGTCACAGGACATAAGCCCCGTCAAGCGCCTGACCGGACAGACCGTCAGGTGATTTATCGGCCAATGGATCAGGCGTTCGACAGGAGGGCGGGCGACCCCTCACACACGGAAGACGTCGAGGAAGGAACTCCACCAGCCCTTCGGCTTCTTCTGCGCTTCCGCGTGGGCGGCGCGGTGCGGCGCGGACACCGTTTCGGGGGCCGGGACACGGTGTGCGGAGGGCATCGCCTGCGCGGCCGTCGCGGTGTGCCGGGCGGCACTCGGGCTGAACCGCACGGGCAGGGACACCAGGGCCCGGTGGAACGGCCCCGGCCGCCATTCGACCGTGGACGCCGGTATGGCCAGGGTGAGGTCCGGCACCGCGTTGAGGATCTTCTCGATGGCGGTGAGCGCGATCAGCTGGGCGGGGGACTTCGCCGGGCAGACGTGCGGCCCCGCGCCCCACGCCAGGTGCGCGCCCTTGCTCAGGGTCTGGCGGGCGTCGGTGAGTTCGGGGTCGCTGTTCGCGGCGGCGAAACTGATCAGTACCGGGGTGTCCGCCTTCAGCGTCACCCCGCCGCCCAGATCGATGTCCTGGACCGGGTAGTGCGTCGCGTAGTTGGCGATGGGCGGGTTGTTCCACAGCACGTCGTCGAGGGCGTCCTCGACCAGCATCCCGGAACCGCGCCGGTTCGCTCCCGAGCCGTCGGTCGAGAGCAGCAGGAGCAGCGCGTTGGCGATCAGGTTGCGCTCCGGCTCGACCCCCGCGCCCATCAGCATGACGAGCTGGTCCTTGAGCTCCTCGTCGCGCAGGCCCGCGGGGTGCTGGATGAGCCAGGACGTGATGTCCTCGCCGGGCGTCCGGCGCTTGAAGGCGACGAGCTCCATCAGGCAGGCCGTCAGATCGGCGTTGGCCCGCAGCACGTCCTCGCCGTCGAAGATCGCGGCCATGTTGCGGGTCAGCCGGTCACCGATGTCACCGGGGCAGCCGAAGAGCTGGTTGAACAGCAGAAGCGGCAGGAGCTTCGCGTAGTCGTTGAGCAGGTCGGCACTGCCGCGCTCGATGAACTGGTCGATCAGGTAGTCACCGATGCGCTCGACGTCCCGGCTGAGCCGGCTGGAGTTCAGCCGGGCGAGGCTCTCGGTGACGGCCTTGCGCAGCCGCAGATGCTCGGTGCCGTCGGTGAAGAGGCAGTTGGGCCGGTACGCCATCATCGGCAGCACCGGGCTGTCGAGCGGTACGCGCCCTTCCCGCAGCGCCCCCCAACGCCGTGCGTCCCGTGCGAACAGGGCGGGGTTCTGCAGGACCCGCAGTGCCGCCTCGTGCTGGACGATCAGCGTGGCGTCCACGCCGGGCGCCAGCTCGATCGGCGCGGCGGGCCCGTGCGCCCGGAACTCGTCGTACACGCGCTGCGGGTTCGAGGCGAACTCCGGTCCGTAGAGCGACGTCTGCCGCTCACGGTGCATCGGGCACCCAGCGGGGACGCTGTACGGGGAGGCTCCCGGCTGAGAGTCCATGTGTGATTCCTCGGTGTGATCGCGGGCCTTGTCGGGGCACCGGTCGGATGTCGGGGGGCGGCGGAATGCCGGAAGCGGGTGGAACGGGGATCAGTCCACGCGCGAGAGGAGGTGCTGGACCAGGGTGATCAGCGCCTGGGCGGACGACTTCTGGTCCCGGGCGTCGCAGTACACGACCGGTGTGGACGGCAGCAGATCGAGGGCCTCACGCAGCTCCTCCTCGGCGTGGCGGGAGCCGGGGGTGAAGCTGTTGACGGCGACCGCGTACTCCAGCCCGTACGTCTCGACCAGGTCGATGACCGGGAAGGTGTCGGCGAGGCGGGACGGGTCGACGAGGAGCAGGGCGCCGAGCGAACCCCGGGCCATGTCCTCCCACAGCTCCACGAAGCGCTGCTGACCGGGCGTGCCGAACAGGTACAGCACCAGCTCGTCGCTCAGCGTCAGCCGGCCGAAATCCAGGGCGACCGTCGTGGTCACCTTGTCCGGCGCACCCCGCAGGTCGTCTATCTGGGCACTGGCCTGCGTCATCCTCTCCTCGGTACGCAGCGGGGCGATCTCGGAGAGGGTGCCGATGAGCGTCGTCTTGCCCACGGCGAAGTGTCCGACGACGAGGATCTTCGCCGCACGCTGCACCGCGTCCGGCACGTAGATGTTCTCAGCCGAACCGGACATGGAGTCCATGCAACACCTCTTCGAGGATCTTCCTGTCAACGAGCTGGGCCGGTGGCGGCGCCTTGCGGCGGATGAGGTGACCCTGTTCCGCTAAATCCTTCAGCAGCAGGCGCGCCACCCCGACGGGCAGCTCCAGGCGGCCCGCCACCTCGGCCACCGACAGGTAGCCCCCGGAGCACAGCTCCCAGATCGCCCGGACCTCGGGGCTCGGGTTCGGGTGCGGCTGCCGGTCGGGTGCGATGGTGACCAGGGTGACGAGCGAGAGCTCGTCCGGGTCGGGCAGACCGCGTCCGCCCGTGATGACGTAGGACCGGACGAACCCGCTGCTGACCGCCTGCTCCTCGCCCGGCGTCGTCATGCGTCGCTTCCGGCGCTCTGGCGGGGAGGTGTGGTCATCGCCTTTCCGAGCGCGCTCACCTGCTGCTGCATACGGAAGGACATGGCCTCCATGTCCACGTCGGCCGCTGCCGCGGCGGCGAGGTAGGCACCCGTGCCCGCCGCGATGAGGAAGATCCAGCCCCCCTCGTACTCCAGGAGGGTCTGCCGCCAGCGGCCCGGGGTCTGGCTCCCGATGAAGGGACCGACGGCCCGGCTCAGCGACTGCATGGAGCTCATGGCCGCGGCGACGGTCTCCGCGTCGTCCCGGCCGATCTCATTGGAGTTGGCCAGCAGCAGACCGTCGGCCGAGACGAGGATCGCGTGGCGCGCGCCGGGTACCTGGAGCAGGTCGTTGAGTACCCACGACAGTTCGGGGTTCACTGGATCTCGGGTCCTTCCATCGTCGTCGTGTCACGCCCGGACCGGGTCCCGCGCTGGAAAGCGCCCAGGCGGGAAGCGGTCTCCTCGTTGCTCGGCACCGGAGCCAGATCGGCCGACGGCACGGCGGAGACGGGGCTCTTGCGACGACGCTTCGGCAGGCCACCGGCAGTGGTGACCTGGCCCGCGGGCTGAGGGGCGGGGGCCGGCTGTGCTGCCGGGGGGAACAGCGGTGTGGGCGGCGGGGCGGGTGTCTGACGCCGGGCGAACTCCGAGACGTGGGCCTCGTGACCGCCGACCGCCGCGGGCGGCGGGGCGTCACTGGTGAGAAGCTCGTCGGGCAGCAGAACCACGGCGCGTACGCCTCCATAGGGGGATACGGAATCCACCGACACCCGGAACCCGTAGCGGGCGGCCAGCATGCCGGAGACGGCGAATCCGAACTGCGGCGGAATGCCCAGGCTGGAGAGGCTGATCGCGGCCTGCGGAGCGAGCAGGGCCGCCGCGCGGTCCTTCTCCTCCTGGCCCATGCCGAGACCGGCGTCGTCGACGATCAGGCAGACGCCCTTGGGCACGGCCTGGATGTTGATCTCCACCGGGGTGCCGGGGGCGGAGTAGTTGGTGGCGTTGGCCAGCAGCTCGGCGAGGACCACCGCGACCGGCTCCACGGCCTTGCTGACGACCGAGAAGTTCACCTGTCCGTTGATCCGCACCCGGTCGAACTGCCGGATACGGCCCTGGGCGCTGCGGGCCACGTCGAAGACCGAGGCGACGGTCTCCCGGCGGCCCAGCCAGCCGCCGCACAGCACCGCGATGCCCTGTGCCCGGCGCCCGAACTGGCTGTTGGCGTGGTCGATGGCCATCAGGTCGGCCAGCATCTGGGGGTCGTCGCCGTACTTCTTCTGCGCCTTCTCGACGACCACCTGCTGTTCGTCCGCGAGGCCCTGGAGCGTGCGGACCGCCGCTTTGAGGACCGCCTTGGTCTCCTCCTCGGCGTCCTTGCGGACCTCGGAGAGCTCCATGGCGTGCCGGTGCAGGACACCGGAGTGCGCGGCGTGCAGATCGTCACGCTGCCGCAGCAGCGTGTCGCGCTCCCCCTGGAGGTCGGCGTTCTGCCTGCGCAGCCGGATGTTGGTCGTGCGAGCACGCAGGACGGCACCCACAGAGACCAGCGCTACGACCACCAGTGCCCAGAGGAGGAGGCTCTGTGCAAATGTCATGAGACTCACTTCAAGTGCCATGGCTACGGAAACGGATCGGCGCTGCTCGGCGCGGTGCCGTTCCGGGCTCTTGGAGCCTCGGCCGGTGCCACGTCGGGAAGGCCATTCCGAATGTGGGGCCGAGAATCCATCCCTCTCGGAATGCCCCCATGCGCCATCAGCCCACTGAAATGTAAGGTGATCTTACCATCGGTACGTCGGGTAATTGTCAAGAACAGTAAGCCAGTTGCACCGTGGACATCCAAAGTTCACATGGGGTGAGGGTCCGTCAGCCCGGCCCGGCGGGGTCTTCCCGTGGCGGGCAAGGGATGGAGGATGTGAGGTGATCCACTCCTCGGAGGCACCGGGCACCTCGGAGGCACCGGAGACACCGGACGCCTCGAAGACGCCGGAGGCACCGGCCGGCCGGTGGGCGGTCCGGAGACGGTCGGGGTCGCGGCCGTGGCGGGTCAGAGGACGGTCACGAGGACCCATGTGGTGACCGTGGGGACCAGTACCGTCGCGGAGCTGATCGACCAGTAGCTCCGCCCGGGCAGCCCGGTCCTCCGGCGCATCAGCGCGTTGAGCGTCAGCCACAGGGCCGCCGTGCCCACGAGCAACGGCACCAGGATGATCAGCCAGGGCAGCATCCCGTCGTTCTCCGTGGGCTCCCGCTCGGACAGGCCCATCGAGGCGAGCGGGAAGTTGAGCACGAACAGCAGGAGCATCCAGAGCGGGATGATCGCGAGGATGCCCAGCAGGAGGTTCACACCGGTGGACATCGCCCACTTCCAGCCGCTCATCCTCTGCCTTCCCTGCCGGTGACGTCGAGGCTCGCACTGTACTCAGAGCGGTGCGCGCCCGGCCGTCGGCGGGGGAGGGCGGGGGGTGCGGAACCGGGCGGCGGCCGCACAGCCCTGTGCCCACCGGCCCTGTGCCTCCGGCGGGTGCCGTGTGTCCACCGGGCCTGTGTCCCCGACGGGTGCCCTGTGCCCACCGGCCCTGTGTCCCCGACGGGTGCCGTGTGTCCACCGGCCCGCGGCCGGGTCCGTGGGCCGGCGGCCGGCACGACCTGGGGGGCGACGGGCTCAGTCGGACCCGTTCTCCGCCTGCTCGGCGGCCGCGCGCCGGTACTCGGCGTTGATGCGCTGGGCCTCCTCCAGCTGGTCCTCGAGGATGACGATGCGGCAGGCGGCCTCGACCGGCGTGCCCTGGTCGACGAGCTCCCGCGCCCGGGCGGCGATCCGCAGCTGGTAGCGGGAGTAGCGCCGGTGGCCGCCCTCGGAGCGCAGCGGGGTGATCAGGCGGGCCTCCCCGATCGCGCGGAGGAAGCCGGGCGTGGTGCCGAGCATCTCGGCGGCCCGGCCCATCGTGTAGGCGGGGTAGTCGTCGTCGTCCAGGTGACCGCCGAGCGGGCCTGTCGGGTTCTCTGCTGTCATCTGCACCTCTGTCAGGACACGTGAGGGAATCGGAATCCTGGGAAACAAGTCGAGGGGCCCCGGCGCCGTACGGCACCAGGGCCCCAAGGAATTACACCACCTGCCGGCTCGGATACCGCGACGGCCTCCTGTGTCGGCGAATCCGTCCGAACGGGGACGAGAAGTGCGGGATCGCGGATTCGGGACGGGTTCCTCTCCCGTACCCCGGTCCGGTATCCGCTGCCTGTGCCTCGGTCCCGTATCCCTCGCCCGCACCCCGGGCGGACATGCCGTACGACGGGAACGGGAGACTCCGGTGTCCGGTTTGTGGAGGGCGCGGGGCGGGACAGATGAATAGACTCGGTTTCCATGTCGAAACCTGACGAGCTGCTCGTGGGCGTCGCCGCCCTGGTGGAGTCCGGGCAGAGCAATCAGATGTCCCTGACCGTGGTCGTCGGCGGGGCCGTCATCACCGGCCGGCTGGCTCCCGAAGCGGTATGGCGGCAGCGCGTGGCGGAGGTCCTGACCGACTCGGCCCGCCTGAGCGACTTCTCCGGAATCTTCCGTACGGACGCCCGCAGGGACGGGCCCCCCGAACACCTGCACTTCCATGTCGCCCGGATCCTTCAGGGCACGGTGGGAATCCCGGAGACGGGCGGCATGTACCGCGTCGCGATCGAGGACGTCAGCGCCTGGACCATCGGCGACTTCAGCTACTCCGACCACTGACCCGCCACCACCGACCCGCCACCGACGACCCGCCACCGCCACGGAACGGGGCGGCACGCACCGAGGGCCCGACCGGCACATGCCGGTCGGGCCCTCGGTGCGTGCGGCGGAGCCGGCCCGTCAGATCGACGCGGCGGTGCCGAGCATGGAGGAGGCCCGCTCCAACGGGGTCATGACGGGCGCGGGCGCGGCCTGGGCGGGCCCGCGACAGGTGAAGCCGAGCTGGGTCATGGCCCGGACCACCTCACCGGCGCTGAAGTCGCGGCGGTCCTGGCGCGTGACGACTTCGCCGACCTGCTTGACGGGGTAGTGACGGCGCCCGATGACGACGTAGTCACCGGTGACCGGCTCGGGCTTGACGCCCTTCATCGATTCCAGCACTCCGCTCTTGGTCAGGTCGAACGGGAAGCGGGCGATGACGCAGCGCATGAGACCTCACAGGGAGAAGGAGGGAAGGTACGGGAGGGAGGGCGGGTGCTCCGGAGCGGGACCGCGGCCGAAGCCCGGCGGGTGGTCCGGCGGGTGGTCCGGCAGGTGGTTCAGCGGGAGCAGGTGGTTCAGCGGGAGAGGGCGAGGACGCCCAGGGCGCGGCCGTGTTCGTCGACCACGGGCAGGGCCCCGAGCCGCCGGTGACGCAGCAGGTGCTGGGCCTCCGTCATCGGGGTGTGGGGCGGGAGGAAGGGCCCACCGGGGCCCGATCCGGCGGCGACGTCCCGCAGGCGGATCCGGTCCGTGTACGCGGGACTGTCGCGCACGGTGCGGAGCCCGGCCAGGGTGACCAGGCCGGTGCACCGGCCGTCGCCGTCGCGGACCAGCAGGTGCCCGGCGCGGGCACCCGCCATGACGGACAGGGCCACTTCGACGGTCATGTCGTCCCAGACCTGGGGCCCGGCCGAGTCCATGGCGTCGAGGACCGTTCGGGCCGTGGGGGCGGCGTCCACCGGGACGGACTGCGTGTGGACCAGAGTCAAAAGAGCCTCCTGCGTGAGAAGTGGCGTCGTCCTGATCGAGGGGCCGGGCGCTCCCGAGAGGGGGTGTCCCGCCGATCGTGCCGGGCCAGCGACGTCCGGCACCGCGCCTCGCCGCTCACTGCTCCGGCCTGATCGACAAGACGCCCCCCTTGGTCCCTCAGGCCGCAGCGCCGAAGGCGGACTGCGGACGGCCGGTACGGCGTCCCTGCCCACCGCGGCCGCGGCGGGGCCGGGAGGAGCCGCCGCGCCGGGGGCGCTCGGCCGCCGGGGCCGTGATGACGACCGGCACGCCGGACGGCGCCTGCGCACCCGTGATCCGGTTCAGCTCCGGCTCGCCCGAGCGCACCTGGGTGATCTGCGGGGTGATCCGGGCGGCGGCCATCAGACGGGCCATGGAGCGGCGCTGGTTCGGGGTGACCAGCGTGACCACGCTGCCGGACTCGCCGGCCCGGGCGGTGCGGCCGCCGCGGTGCAGGTAGTCCTTGTGGTCGGTGGGCGGATCGACGTTGACGACGAGGTCGAGGTTGTCGATGTGGATGCCGCGGGCCGCGACGTTGGTGGCCACCAGCACCGTCACATGGCCGGTCCTGAACTGCGTGAGCGTGCGGGTGCGCTGCGGCTGCGACTTCCCGCCGTGCAGGGCCGCCGCCCGTACCCCGTTGTCGAGCAGGCTGCGGGTGAGGCGGTCCACCGCGTGCTTGGTGTCCAGGAACATGATCACGCGGCCGTCGCGGGCGGCGATCTCCGTCGTGGCGGCCTCCTTGTCATGGCCCTGGACGTGCAGCACATGGTGCTCCATCGTCGTGACGGCGCCGGCCGAGGGGTCCACCGAGTGCACGACCGGGTCGCTCAGGTAGCGGCGTACCAGCAGGTCGACGTTGCGGTCCAGGGTGGCCGAGAACAGCATCCGCTGGCCGCCGGGACGCACCTGGTCGAGCAGGGCGGTGACCTGGGGCATGAAGCCCATGTCGGCCATCTGGTCGGCCTCGTCCAGGACGGTGATCCCGACCTCGTCCAGCCGGCAGTCGCCGCGCTCGATCAGGTCGGCCAGCCGGCCCGGGGTCGCCACGACGACCTCCGTCCCGCCGCGCAGCGCCCCGGCCTGCCGGCCGATCGGCATCCCGCCCACCACCGTGGCCAGGCGCAGCCTGACCGAGCGGGCGTAGGGGGTGAGGGCGTCGGTGACCTGCTGGGCCAGTTCACGCGTCGGCACGAGGATCAGCGCGAGCGGCTGCCTCGGCTGGGCGCGCCGGCCCGCCGTACGGGCCAGCAGCGCCAGGCCGAAGGCCAGCGTCTTCCCGGATCCCGTACGGCCGCGGCCCAGTACGTCCCGGCCGGCCAGCGTGTTCGGCAGCGTCGCGCCCTGGATCGGGAAGGGCGCGGACACGCCCTGGGCGGTGAGGGTGGCCAGCAGCTGCTCGGGCATGTCGAGGTCGGCGAACCCCTCGACCGGGGGCAGCGCGGGGGTCAGCGTGACGGGCAGGGCGAACTCGCCCTGGACGGCGCCGGGCCGCCGGCCCTGACCGCCCGAGCGGTTCGTCCTGGCGGGGCGGCCGGGTGCGCCCGACCGGGTGGTGGCAGTGCCGCCGAAGCCGCCGGCCCGGCCGGAGCCGCCGGGCGTACGGGTGCGGGAAGAGCGGTCGTTCGTGCGTGTGCGGTTCATACGGAACCTTCCTCGATGCGGCACGTATCAAGGAATTACCGCGGCGAATGAGCAGCGCGGAGAATCGCGAGAACGAGCCGAAATGAAAGCAGAAACGGAATCGACCTGCGGAGCATCAGCGGGTTCGACCACTGGAATGCGCCGGGTCGTCCGGGCGCCGGATCGGTGATTCCTGAGTCGCGGTCCTGAAGTGCGGAAGCGTCGAAACCCATACGGAATTCTGACCCGAGGACGGGTGTGGCGCCCGCCGGGCGAGGGGCCTCGGATCCGGACGCCTTCCTGCCGTGGCCGTGATCGCCGGACGGCAGGTGGGGAGGAGGGCTGAGCCCTCAAAAGCAACGAGCCGGGGTCCGCACCCCAAGGTGCGGGCCCCAGCTCGTCCTACGCGTCAATATCAGGCGGGAACGATGTTCTCGGCCGTCGGGCCCTTCTGGCCCTGCGCGATGTCGAAGTTCACCTTCTGGCCTTCCTGCAGCTCGCGGAAGCCCTGGGCGGCGATGTTCGAGTAGTGGGCGAACACGTCAGCGCCGCCACCGTCCTGCTCGATGAAGCCGAAACCCTTTTCCGCGTTGAACCACTTCACGGTGCCAGATGCCATGTCAAATCTCCTTCGGGGCAGTGCCCGGAGCCCGCACTGTGCGGACTCCGCGTCGCCGCGATGATTGCCCCTACCGGAAAAACGACCGGAAATACAAGAGAACTCCCGAGGCCGGTGAAGGCCGTCGAGGTACTTGGAGTTTTTGGGAACCACAACTGCAACTGGTGTCGACAGTAGCACGGCTGGATCGGCCGTGCGGGGTGCGAAATTCCACTCGGCCTGTCGAGTGAGAAATTCTCACCGGGCGTCGCGTCGAATTCTCATTCAGCGGGGTCAGATATTGGTCCGCTCCGGGGGAAGGGTTTCCGTGACGTGCGGGGCGGATGCCCGGGGCCGATGCCGGGACGCGCGGGGATCCGGGAGGGCCCGGGGGGCGGGACGCGCGGGGATCGGGTGGGGCCGGTGGGGCCGGTGGGGCCGGTGGGGCCGGGACGCGGGTACGGGGTGGGGCCCGGCGGGTCGTGGGAGGGGAGAGGGCCCGTGAGGGGCGCGGGGGTGAACCCATGGGGGGCGGGTGCGTTCGCGCGTGCCCGCCCCGCACGTCAGCCGGCCGGGGTCAGAGGACCCACTCGACTCGTTCCACCGTGTCGTTGTGCTCCTTCGGCTCTTCCAGCTTCTCGCCGGCCGGGAGGATGCGCGTACCGCTCCTGCTGATCAGCTTCGCGTCCGTGTCGGTGAGGTTGACCCAGGACGACACGTTCCTGGCCATGCTGCCGCCGCCCGGGAGGGGCAGCCGGCTGAGGTCGACGTTGTGGCCGGCACCGATGCCGTACGCCTCGCCGCCGCAGTTGTAGTGCCGCCACAGACCCAGGGTCTGCGGCGGACAGGGGGCGCCCTCAGGGGGGCTGATCACGACGACACCGTTGGGCAGCCCGCTGGTGGTGCTCATGGCTTGCTCCGTTCGCTCGTTCCGGCCGGCCTTCGCGGCCGGGCGCGGCATCAAGGAACCACGCGCGTGTGCCGGCGTATGCCTCTGGCACATGCAGGAACGTTTCTGCTCTGTCCATGACCACCCGTGCGGCGCAGCGGGAAGGCGCGGCCGGCACCCGCCACGACCGACGCCGCGAGGCGCCGACCGTGGCCGGATGCCACGCGCGCGTCGGAAGCGTGCCGGATCAGCGCAGGGTGGACAGCATCCCCGCGTCGAACGGCGTGATGTCCCCGGTGCGCCCGCCCAGGGTCTTCTCCGCCCACTCGGGGTCGGCGATCAGCGCGCGGCCGACGGCGACCATGTCGAACTCGTCGCGCTCCAGCCGGTCCAGCAGCTGGTCGATACCGGTGACCTGGGAGCCGTTGCCCTGGAAGGCGTTGAAGAAGTCACCGTCCAGGCCGACCGATCCGACGGTGACCGTGGGCAGGCCGCTGATCTTCTTCACCCAGCCGCCGAGGTTGAGGTCGGAGTCGTCGAACTCCGGCAGCCAGTAGCGGCGGGTGGAGGCGTGGAAGACGTCCACGCCGGCCGCGGCCAGCGGCGTGAGCAGGGACTCCAGCTCCTCGGGAGTCTCGGCGAGCTTCGCCTCGTAGGCGTCCATCTTCCACTGGGACATACGGAAGAAGATGGGGAAGGCGTCGGACACGGCCGCGCGGCAGGCGGCCACGATCTCGGCGGCGAACCGGGTCCGGGCGACGATGTCGCCGCCGTAGGCGTCGGTACGCCGGTTGCTGCCGGCCCACAGGAACTGGTCGATGAGGTAGCCGTGCGCCCCGTGGAGTTCGATGCCGTCGAAGCCGATGCGCTCGGCGGCGGCCGCCGCGTCGGCGAACGCGGCGATGACGTCGTCCAGGTCCTGCTGCGTCATGGCGCGTCCCTTGGGCTCACCCGCCAGGGAGACGCCCGAGGGGCCGACGGGCTCCGCGTCCGCCACCGGCCCGGCCCCCTCGGTGCGGGTGACGCCCACGTGCCACAGCTGCGGGATGATCGCGCCGCCCGCCCGGTGCACGGAGTCCGCGACACCGGCCCAGCCCGCGAGGGCGTCCTCGCCGTGGAACCGCGGAACCCGGTCGCTGGTGCCCGCGGAGGGGTGGTCGACGTAGGTGCCCTCGGTGATGATCAGCCCCACACCCCCGGCGGCCCGCCGGGTGTAGTAGTCCGCCACGTCCTGCCCGGGAACACCGCCCGGGGAGAACTGCCGGGTCATGGGCGCCATGGCGATCCGGTTGCGCGAGGTGAGCCCGCGGACGGAGAACGGGCGGGCGAGGGTGTCGGCTGCGCGGCTGGAATTCACGTCTTTCATGTCCTGTCCATAACTCGGGTGTGTTCACCGGCCCCAACATCCGGAGGCACCCTCGGGATACCCGAAGGGGAGGGATGTGGCCAAGGTCTCCCCGAGCCCACGCCGATCTGGCCGGATCCCACCGGTGCGTCCCCCGGAGCCCCGGGTCACTGCCGAGTGGGACGACCTGGTCCACGGTGAGGCGCATGACCCGCCTCGGTCGTCCGCCGATCCAGGCGTCGCGCTCTCCCGCATCCACCCGGGCAACGCTCCGTTCGCCCGCCGCCGACCCGACGCACCGGTCGATGCCCTGGGCCAAGAGCACGGCCGCCTCCGAGGGGAGCCGGCGCGGGAACGTGAACCGCCGCGACGAGCCGATCCGTTCGCCACCTGGCGGAACCGTTCCGTGCTCAGCTCGTCCAGCGGTGTGCCGTGCCGTGCCGTGCCGTGCCGTGCCGTGCCGTGCCGTGCCGTGCCGTGCCGCCGGGGCCGGGATCGCGGCGATCCTCTCCGCCGAGAGGCCGGACCAGCGGATGCCGGAAGGCCGGCGGGGTCCGGGCAGACGATGCTCTCGCCGGGGGTGACGCACAGGCCGATCAGCCGGTCGTGGACCTCGGCGACGAGGGGTTCCTGCCGCCAAAAGTGCAGCCCACAGGCGGCTCCGAGGACACCGAACGCTGTGCCCACCCCGGACTCGTTCCCCGCGCTGCGGCATCGGGCAGGAGTGCCTGGCACCGGATGAGGCCCTGACGGTTCGCGCCGACGGCACGGCGTCTCCGAAGTGATTCACGCGATGATCAAGATGCTGGCTCCGACCAGGGCCTTCACTAAGAGGGGTGAAGCGAAGCGAACTCGCGCTCGGAGCGGGAGACATGCCAGCCCGCCGCTGACGCAGCTTGTCGAGCAAGGACACATCAAGGCGCTTCGCCTCACCCTTTGCTGCCGGCGATCGTCCACACCGCCAACCCGTCGGACGGCGTCTGAACCCAGGCGACGCCTCTCGCACTCGAGTCCCGGCCGGGTACCGCACTCGTGACGAACCTCGGCGAGGCGGACGGCGTCGATATTGACCCGCGCTGGCGGCGAGGAAACCGGCCGGTCATCGGCTCTGCACCCATCCCACGCTGTATGTGACGAGGTCCGAGGCCGTCACCGTGACCCCGTACACAACGCTGGCCACGATGGTGGGACTCAGTCGGCGGGCGATGTGCCGGAGCTTCCGCAGCGAGGCTCCGATATTGGTTTTCATTCGGAGAAGCCGGGCGAGCACCGCGCGGATGCCGCGAGGTGGGCAGGGCGGAGGGGCGGGGGCGTCCTGCATGACCGTCAGCTCCATTGTTTCTGATGATCCATCAATCGCATGGGATTCATTCCATTGCGACTGCCGTCTTGTTGTGCGGACAATCTAGAGGTGGCTCCAGGAAGCTTGCGACTGCAACACGCAGGTTGTTCGTGGTGTCTTCGTAAGAGAGGTGCCAAGTTCGGTGTCATTCACTCGACCGACGGGCGGGGGCGAGATGGCGAGCGGAGTTGCTCCAGGTGTTCGGAGCGATGCCGGAGGCGTCTTGAGTGTGCCTATCCCCGCAGGTGCGAGGAGCATTGTCCGCAAGAGAGGCGCCAAGGGGTCATCCAGCAGGTGCCGGATCGGAGAGCGCTCTTGTGGTCCCGTCCCGAGGTCCTCCTGGGGACGGGATGCCCCGTTGCTGCCGGGGAGCAGATCCATGTCACTGTACTGTGTTCGCTTTTCCTTCACGCACCAGCCGTCGGTGAATGGTGAAGTCCGGAGAGGCCTTTTCTGGCTTGTGTTCCATATATTTTCGACTTCCACTTATCCTTTCGATTTTTCTTGATCGGACCGGTGTTTGATCGATATTCTGACTATTATTGTCACCTTCGGTCAAAATTGATCATTTTGTTTAACGGTGTCATAGCTGTGCCCGCCTCCTTGTTGAATGACCGCCGTGCGAGATGACCAGGTTGAGGCGGTGGGACTCGGTGATCTGCTGACCGGCGCTGCAAGGACCGTATGGGCCAAACACGACCCCGACTTCGGGAAGTGGCTGCCGCTGTGGAGGCATCTGGCGGACAGTGCCGCCGTCGCCGGGCTCCTCTGGGATCGATGGCTGCCGCGCGGCGTGAAGACGCTCGTGGCAGAGGCGCTGCCAGATGGGGAGGAAGACGGGCGGCGGCTCTGCGTATGGCTCTCCGGGACACACGACATCGGGAAATGCACCCCTGCCTTCGCCTGCCAGGTGGACGAACTCGCGGACGTCATGCGCGGCGCCGGCCTCGGTATGCGTACCCGCAGGCAGTTCGGCGACGACCGCAGGGCAGCGCCGCACGGGCTGGCCGGCCACGTTCTGCTGCAGGAGTGGCTGGAGGACAGGCACGGCTGGTCCCGCCGGTCATCCGCGCAGTTCGCGATCGTGGCAGGCGGCCACCACGGCGTGCCGCCCGACCACGCCCAGATCCATCACGTCGATGCCCATCCCGAGCTGCTGCGGACCCCGGGCCCGGCCGAGGCCGTCTGGCGGCGGGTGCAGAACGAGGTTCTGGACGCCTGCGCCCAGGTCTTCGGCGTCGAAGAGCGGCTGGCTCTCTGGCAGAAGGTGAAACTGCCGCAGCCGGTTCAGGTGCTTCTGACGGCCGTGGTGATCGTCGCGGATTGGATCGCCAGCAACCCGGATCTCTTCCCGTACATGCCGGAAGACGTGCCCCGCAATGAGAGCGAACGGGTGGCGGCCGCGTGGAAGGGGCTGAGGCTGCCCCCTCCCTGGGAGCCTGCCGAACCGGGCGATCCGGCAGAGGAACTGTTCTCCAAGCGATTCGCCCTTCCGCCCGGTGCCCGCGTCAGGCCGGTGCAGGAGCGAGCCGTCGCCATGGCCCGCACCATGCCGAGACCGGGGATGCTCGTTATCGAGGCGCCGATGGGGGAGGGGAAGACCGAGGCGGCACTGGCCGTCGCGGAGGTCTTCGCCGCCCGCTCCGGTGCCGGCGGCTGCTACATCGCCCTGCCCACGATGGCGACCGGTAACGCCATGTTCCCCCGGCTGCTGGCGTGGCTCGACCGGCTCCCGCCCACCGGATCCGGCTCGACCGGTGAGCGCTCGGTGTTCCTGGCCCACGCCAAGGCAGCGCTCCAGGACGACTATGCCGGCCTTCTGCGGGACGGCCACCGCACGATCGCCGCGGTCGACGCCTACGACAACGAGCACGTGCCTCCCGGGATCCGCCGGGAGAACCGGACGGCTCCGGCCGACCTGGTGGCGCATCAGTGGCTTCGGGGACGCAAGAAGGGACTCCTCGCCTCGTTCGCCGTCGGAACGATCGACCAGCTTCTGATGACCGGCCTCAAGAGCCGCCATCTTGCGCTGCGGCACCTCGCGATGGCGGGCAAGGTCGTCGTCATCGACGAGGTGCACGCCTACGACGCCTACATGAACGCGTACCTGGACCGCGTGCTGTCGTGGCTCGGCGCCTACCGCGTCCCGGTAGTCGTGCTCTCGGCGACCCTCCCGGCCTCCCGCAGACGCGAGCTGGTCGAGGCGTACGACGGCACGGACGCGGAGGCAGTCGCCGAAGCCACCGGGTACCCGTTGCTGACGGCCGTGTGCCCCGGCACAGCGCCTGTGGTCGAGACGCCCCCCGCGTCAGGGCGGCGCACCGATGTGGTGCTGGAGCCGCTGGCGGACGACGACGCGACCCTCTCCGACCTGCTGGCCCGCGAGCTGGCCGACGGCGGTTGTGCGCTGGTGGTCCGCAACACGGTCGACCGCGTGACGGACACGGCCGCCGCGCTCAGGGAGAGGTTCGGAGCCGACCACGTCACCGTCGCCCACGCCAGGTATGTCGACATCGACCGAGCCCGCAAGGACGCCTCGCTGCTCGACCGCTTCGGGCCGCCGGAACGTGACGGCACCTCCCCGAGACGGCCTGAGCAGGCACACATCGTGGTGGCCAGCCAAGTGGCCGAGCAATCGCTCGACGTGGACTTCGACCTCCTGGTGACCGACCTGTGCCCGGCCGACCTGCTGCTGCAACGCATGGGCCGGCTGCACCGGCACCCGCGCGGCGAGGAACAGCGCCTGCGCCCGCCCGGTCTGCGGCGGCCACGCTGCTTCGTGACCGGCGTCGACTGGCGGGCGCGGCCCGCACCGGAACCGGTCGGCGGCTCGTGCACGGTCTACGGCGCCCACTCCCTCCTGCGCTCGCTGGCGGTTCTCGCTCCGCACCTCGGCGCGCCCGGCACTCGCGGGCGTCCGGTGCGGTTGCCGGAGGACATCAGCCCGCTCGTCCAGCGCGCCTACGGTGAGGACGACCCGTCGCCGGACCACTGGGCGGGAAAGGCCGTCGCGGCCCGTGCCGAGTACGAGCGCAAGCGTGCCGTGCAACAACGGAACGCGGAGGTCTTCCGGCTGGAGCAGGCACGGGCGGACGGGCGTCCCCTGATCGGCTGGATCGACGCCGGAGTGGGCGACGCGGACGACAGCCGGGCCGGCCGCGCCCAGGTCCGCGACAGCCGGGAGAGCCTGGAGGTGCTGGTGGTGACCCGGCGGGCCGACGGCACGCTGTGCACGCTGCCCTGGCTGGACCGCGGACGAGGTGGACTGGACCTGCCGACCGACACCGTTCCGTCCCCCCGCGCCGCCCGTGCCGCCGCCGCGAGCGGTCTGCGGCTCCCGTACCACTTCGCCTTTCCGGGGGAACTGGAGCGTGCTCTCGCGGACCTGGAGCAGTTGTACGTACCGGCCTGGCAGAGCAAGGAGAGCCACTGGCTCGCCGGGGAGCTCATCCTCCCCCTCGACGAGGACGGCCGGACCTCGCTGGCGGGATGGGACCTCGCATACGACCCCGACGAGGGGCTGCTGCTGTCCCGTCACGGACCGGCGCGGAGGAAGAAGGCGCGAATGGTGAAGAGGCCGACGTTCGACCTGGTCAACCGGCCCTGGCTGCCCGTTCGGTTCAGGGACGGCAGAGAGGGCGAGTTGTCCCTGCTGGAGGTGTTCGACCAGGCCCGGGACATCCGTCGGATCGTCGGCGACCTGCCGACACAGGACTTCGCGCTGCTGCGGCTTCTGCTGGCGATCCTGCACGATGCCCTCGGCGGCCCGGAGGCCCGGGCCCCGGCGCCGACGGACATCGACGCCTGGGAGGAACTGTGGCTGGCGGAAGCTCCTTTCTCCCCCGTCGCCGACTATTTCCTCCGTCACCGTGAGAGTTTCGACCTGCTGCACCCGGAGCGTCCGTTTTTCCAGGTCGCGGGGTTGCGCACGGCGAAGGACGAAGTCTTCTCGCTCAACCGCCTCGTCGCCGACGTGCCCAATGGGGATCCCTTCTTCAGCATGCGGATGCCGGGGGCGGACCGGCTCGGTTTCGCGGAGGCAGCGCGCTGGCTGGTGCATGCCCAGGCCTTCGACCCCTCGGGCATCAAGTCCGGTGCTGTCGGCGACCCCCGTGTGAAGGCGGGCAAGGGGTATCCACAGGGAGTCGGCTGGGCGGGCAACCTGGGCGGAGTGCTGGCCGAAGGGGACACCCTCCACGAGACGTTGCTGCTGAACCTCATGGCGGCCGACACCGCTCATGTGCGCTTCGCGACCGTCGACCGGCCGGCGTGGAGGGCACCGGACTGCGGGCCGGCCGAGGCGGCTGACCTGGCGGGGCGGCCGTACGGACTGCGGGACCTGTACACCTGGCAGTCCCGGCGCATCCGGCTGCACCACGACGCCGAGGGTGTGCACGGCGTGGTCCTCGCCTATGGGGACCGGCTCGAACCGCACAACAAGCAGGGCTATGAGCCCATGACGGCCTGGCGCCGCAGTCCCGCCCAGGAGAAGAAGAGGGGTGAGCCCCAGGTCTACCTGCCCCAGGAGCACGACCCGGCGCACATGGCGTGGCGCGGTCTTCGGGGCTTGATCACGGGCCGGGAGCAGGTACCCGAGCAGCGGCACGGCGCCGCCGCCCGCCTGCGGCCGCGCATCGTCGAATGGGTGGCGCGGCTGTCCACGGAGGGATACCTGCCCCGTCGGCACCTGATCCGGATCCGGGCGATCGGGGCACGGTACGGCACCCAGCAGTCGGTGATCGACGAGGTGGTGGACGACGGGGTGCTGATGTCCGTGGTGCTGTTGCACCGGGAGGACCCCCAGTACGGGGAGACGGCCTTGGACGCTCTGAGCGACGCGGAGAAGGCCGTTCTGCTCCTCGGTGATCTGGCCGCCGATCTCGCCGAGGCGTCCGGCGCCCCGCCCGAACCGAGGAAGAGCGCGGCGCTGGACCTCGGCTTCGGCACGCTGGACACCCCGTACCGCCGCTGGCTTCGCGATCTGGGCTCGTCCCCCGACCCGTACGAACAGCGGGACCGGTGGAAGCGGGAGCTGCGTGGCCTCGTGCTCACCATGGGCACAAGGCTGCTGGACGAGGCCGGATCCGTCGTCTGGGAAGGGCGCCTGGTGGATGCCGGAGGCCGACGCCGCTGGATGAGCGGCGCCACGGCCGAACTGCGTTTCCGCTCCAGGCTCGGCCGGCTCCTGACCACCGCCTTCGACGGTCCCGTGCCGCTGCCGAGCACACCTGTGGACGACTCCTCCCTCCCGCCCCTCCCCTCGATCCCAGAGGAGTTCCCGGCATGACCGCACACTCACCCGATCCGCCCAACCCCCGCCGGCCACCCCTCGGCCCGGTCGGTGCCGCGGTCCACCAGCACATCAACCGGTTGCAGCGCGGATACCTCGACGACCGCGCGGACGCCGTTGCCGCGTTGGCCCGGCTGCGGCGCGGCGTGGGCCGGCCGGCCGGGGAGACCCCCGACCTGTGGGGCCTGACCGGCACCGAACCGCTGTACGAGCGTTACGAACGAGGCGAGTTCACCGAGGAGGCGATGAACCGGGCCGAGGCGGCGACGCACATCGCCGTCACCCTCTGGTCGCTCCATCAGCAGTCTCACCGCACGAAGCGCATGCACCGCAGACCAGGACCGGAGCTCGGCACCGCCGTGCGTCGGACGTACGCGGCGGAGATCGATGAACCGACGCACAAACGGTTCGTGCGCATCGGAGCGGCCGCCACCCCGGTGGAACTCGCCGTGCGTCTGCGCGCCCTCGTTCTCCTGCTGCGCAGGGAGGAGATCCCGCTCGACTACGGACTGCTCGCCGACCAGCTCCACGCCTGGCAGCAGACCGGCGGCCCACAGCGCGTACGCCGTTCCTGGGGCAGGTCCTACCTGGTCGTTTCCCGAGAGGTCGTCGGGAACGGTTCCACACCGGCCCGAGCAGGCGCGCAGGACGACCACCCCGAAACCAGCTTCCCGGAGGACGACACCCCATGACCCGCACCATCATCGACGTGCACGTGCTGCAGACCGTGCCGCCGAGCAACCTCAACCGGGATGACACCGGTGCCCCGAAGACTGCCGTGTACGGCGGTGTACGCCGTGCCCGGGTGTCCAGCCAGGCGTGGAAGCGGGCGACCCGCAAGGCCTTCCGGGACCTTCTCGATCCGGCCGACCTGGGCGTGCGTACCCGAAGGGTGGCCGAGCTCCTCGCCGAGCGGATCACGGAGCGCGAGCCGTCATTGGCCGGTGGCGACGCCCTGGCGGCGGCGGCGGAGACCCTGCGCGTCGCGACCGGTTCGAAGATCGAGGTGCCCCGGCGGAAGGCCGAGAGCGCCAAGAAGAAGGGCGAGCCCGAACCGCCGCCGGAGTCGTCGTACCTCATGTTCCTCAGCGCCCGCCAGCTCGACGGTCTCGCCGGGATCGCGGTCGGGGGCGCCCACGACATCAAGGCGTACCTGAAGCCGAAAGAGACCAGGGACAGGGTTCGAGAGATCGCCGACACCCGGCACTCGGTCGATATCGCCCTCTTCGGTCGCATGGTCGCCGACTCCTCCGACCTGGGCGTCGACGCTGCCGCTCAGGTCGCGCACGCCATCGGCGTCCACCGGACGGAGACCGAATCCGACTACTACACGGCGGTGGACGACCACAACGAGAGGGACGAGGAGACCGGAGCCGGCATGATCGGCACGGTCGACTTCAACTCGGCGACCCTGTACCGGTACGCGGCCCTTGACGTGGACCGGCTGCGCGACAACCTGGGCCCCGCACTCAGTGACGAACAGCCGCAGGAGACGCCGGTGATCCGGGCCGTACGCGCCTTCCTGCACGGATTCGTGGCCTCCATGCCCACGGGCAAGATCAACTCCTTCGGGAACCACACCCTGCCCGAAGCCGTGGTCGTCACCCTCCGCTCCGCCCGGCCCATCAGCTTCGTCTCCGCCTTCGAGGAGCCCGTCATCACCCAGGAGGGCACCGGGGGCCATGTACGCGCCGCCTGTGCCCAGTTGTTGGCTCATGTCTCGGACATCGAGAAGACGTACGAGGTCACCGACGATCCCTGCTGGGTGATGCGGGTGGGCGTGGCCACCGAACCTCTGTCGGCACTCGGAGCCGACGTCACCCTCGGTGGACTGCTCGACGCGGTAAGCGAAGCGGTGACCGCGCGACTGGCGGCAAGGGCACCGGGAACGCCGAAAGAACCGGGCGCGGGGGCATGAGCGAGCACGCGAACGTCCTGACGCTGTGTCTCGCAGGTCCGCTCCAGTCGTGGGGGGCGTCATCGCGCTTCGCCCGGCGGACCACCGAACGCGCGCCGACCAAGAGCGGAGTGCTGGGCCTGCTCGCCGCCGCTCAGGGACGCGACCGGAGCGCCGACGTCTCCGATCTCGCGCAGCTGCGCTTCGCCGTCCGGCTGGACCAGCCGGGAACCCGCATGAGGGACTACCAGACGGCGACGCATGGCGACACACACAAGTCCATGCCGATCTCCGAACGCTTCTACCTGGCCGACGCGGTGTTCGTCGCCGCCGTCGAAGGGGACAGGAACCTGATCGACGCGCTCCACAAGGCAGTCAGGGCCCCGGTGTACCTGCCGTTCCTGGGGCGCCGCTCCTGCCCGCCGTCCCGTCCGCTCGCTCTTGGAGTCCACCGGTCCGGACTGTGGCGGGCGCTGGAGACCGAGCGCTGGCAGGCGTCCGCCTGGGTCCAGCGACGCCGCATCCGCGAACGTCGCGTCGAGCTGGAAGCCCTCGTCGACCTGACCGTCGGTGCGGAGCGGGCGGAGGGACCCGGTGATGTCGTACGCGACCAGCCGCTCAGCTTCGATCCCCGCCACCGGCGCTACGGCACGCGCACCGTCCGATCGCACACGGTCGTCGTCGCCCATCCGCTCGGTACGCACCGGAAGCCCTTCACGCCGCCCGCACATGATCCGATGTCCCTGCTGGAAGACTGAACATGTTCCTGACGCGATTCCGCTTCAACACCGCGCGCATGGGCGCGCGGCGGCTCCTCTCCTCGCCGCAGCGGCTGCACGCGGCGGTGATGGCGTCCTTCGCGGAGAAGGTCGAGCCCCTGGGCGGTGGTCCGAGGGTGCTGTGGCGGCTGGACCACCAGTCCAACAGCGAGGTGCTGCTGTACATCGTCAGCCCGCACCGCCCCGACCTCACCCATCTGGTGGAGCAGGCCGGATGGCCGACCACGGGTAGCTGGCTGACCTCCCCCTACGTCTCGTTCCTGGCCCGACTCGCCAAGGACGACACCTGGGCCTTCCGGCTCACCGCCAACCCCGTGCACAGTGTCCGTCGGCACGCCGCCGAGCCCACCAAGCGCACCGCGCACGTCACGCCGCGCCACCAGGTGGACTGGCTGCTCAAACGGCAGGCGGACGCCGGCTTCGCGATCATCGAACGCCCCGAACGCCGGCCTGACGGCCTCGACGCCCCGTGGCACGAGATCACCGTCCACAGTCGTCGGGACCTCTCCTTCGGCAAGCGGGAGGAGAGCAGCGGCCGCGGTCATGACGTACGGCTGACTCGTGTGACCTTCGACGGCCGGCTTCGGGTCACCGACCCCGATGCCCTGCGCCGCACCCTCACCGCAGGTCTCGGCAAGGCCAAGGCGTACGGCTGTGGGCTGATGACACTGGCTCCGGTGGAGTAGCCCATGGCCACTGTGGGAAGTCGGCCCGCGACCAGCCCCCGTCAGCTCACCCGTGTCGGTGATCGTCTGTCCTTCGTCTACCTCGAACGCTGTGTGGTGCACCGCGACTCCAACGCCCTCACGGCCGAGGACGCCGACGGAACCACTCACATCCCCTCGGCGACGATCGGAACGCTGCTCCTCGGTCCCGGCACGCGCGTCACCCACCAGGCCATGGCTCTGCTCGGTGACACCGGGGCAGTCGTGGTGTGGGTCGGTGAGAACGGCGTGCGCTTCTACGCCGGAGGACGTGCGCTCAACCGCTCCTCGGCCCTGGTCGAGGCCCAGGCACTGGCCTGGGCGAACCAGCGGACACGACTCGACGTCGCCCGGGCCATGTACCGCCTCCGTTTCCCCGATGAGGATCCGGCGGGGCTCACCCGAAGGCAGCTTCTGGGACAGGAGGGCGATCGCGTCAAACGCTGCTATGCGCATGAGGCATCACGGACCGGTGTGCCCTGGAGGGGACGGCGGTTCACCCCGGGCGACTTCGGCTCGGGTGACGCGATCAACCAGGCCGTCACGGCCGCCGCGCAGTGCATGTACGGTATCGCCCAGACCGTTGTCACCGCCTTGGGCTGCAGCCCCGGCCTGGGCTTCGTCCACTCGGGCCACGAGCTTTCCTTCGTCCTCGACATCGCCGACCTCTACAAGACGGACATCGGTATTCCGGTGGCCTTCGACGTGGCCGCCGAAGGCCCGGAGGACGTCGGACCCCGTACGAGGCGGGCACTGCGCGACCGCGTCAACAGCACAGGGCTGCTCGACCGGTGCGTCCGGGATATCCAGGCGCTTTTCCCGACGACGACCGACAGCCGGCCGGAGCCGTACGACGACCGGGTCACGCTCCTGTCCGACAAGGGCGCCCGGATGGCGGCGGGCCGCAACTACGCCGATGACACGGCCGTACAGGACGCACGGGCGCGGGACGGGGTGATCTGGTGACGGTCGTCGTTCTTGCCAACTGCCCGATCGGCCTGCGCGGCTTCCTCACCCGCTGGCTTCTGGAGATCTCCCCGGGCGTTTTCGTGGGTAATCCCTCGGCCAGGATCCGCGACGCCCTATGGGACGAGGTACGCCAGTACGCGGGCAATGGCCGCGCTCTGCTTGCTCATGCGACGGACACCGAGCAGGGCTATGCCTTCCGTACCCACGACCACGCCTGGCACCCGGTGGATCATGAGGGCCTCACCCTCATGCTCCGCCCCTCGCCCCGCCCCGCCCCGGATGCCGGCGTCCGAGGAACTTCCCCGACGTCCGGCTGGAGCAAGGCTTCCAAACGCCGCCGCTTCGGCAACCGCACAACCTGAAGCGGCACAGGCCGAACGGCGCGGGTGCAGGCGGCTTCATACGCGGTGATCGGAGCCCGTGGACCCTCATCAAGTCGTGTATGTGCCTGGGCCGGGTTGGGCTCGGTCCAGGCTCCGCGCGACCCGCTTAAACAACGCAACTGCAAGAACATCACCCCTGGAGCGACCAGTGCCTCGACACAAGGACCTCTCCCGTTCGATGTCGCCGGGAGCATGCTGCTTCACGGGCGGAGTACGGCAAGACATATGGGGATGTTCATGCGTTATGTCCGAACCTTGCATCCTTGCTGAAACTGGCTCGACCGGTAGATGAAACCGCAGCTCATCGAGTCCGCTCCCCGCGCATGCGGGGATGACCCCAGCGGCGGGCGGCATCCGAGACCTGATTGCCCCCGCTCCCCGCGCATGCGGGGATGACCCCCCCACGGACGCTTCGGGCTTAAGCATGTCGATCCGCTCCCCGCGCATGCGGGGATGACCCCCGGAGCGGGACACCGTCGTAGTAGGAGCCGATCCGCTCCCCGCGCATGCGGGGATGACCCCGGCAGAGGCGGCGGCCGAGACGGCAGAGGCGGCCGCTCCCCGCGCATGCGGGGATGACCCCGAGGCCGGCGTTCCCTGCGTGATCACGGACGTCCGCTCCCCGCGCATGCGGGGATGACCCCGCGACCTCCACGCGTTCGCCACCCGGCTCCAGCCGCTCCCCGCGCATGCGGGGATGACCCCCCGGCACCAGGAAGGACCGACATGCCGATCTCCGCTCCCCGCTCCCCGCGCATGCGGGGATTACCCCGTCCGCGAGCCGCTCAGGAACGCCCGCGTCCGCCCGTTCCCCGCTGGTGGCCGACTGCTCCTCTTGCATGCGGAGTGGGCCTGTCAGGCGACTTGCGCGAGGGCTCGACGGCGTCCGTACCGACGGCTGTCAGCCGTTGAGGGCACGGCTGGGGGCATGCTCGCGCCGCCTTGCCGATGTCGAGAGCCTGGTCCCCGATACCGGGGATGTCCACGACTAGCCTCCGCACCATGCTGCGTATCGTCGACACCCGTACCGGCCACCTGGTGGAGATCCCCTCCGTGAGTCGGCATGTGCTGAGCGTCTGCGTCCACCCGCCGGTCGGCGACGCCGGGATCGGCATGACGGACGTGCGGGTGCTCCTGGTCGGTGACGTCCTGGCGCGTACGGCGGAGCTGCACGGTCTGGAGTCCCGCACGTTCCTCACCACGCCGGACCTGTCGCATGAGCGGGCCCGGGAGCTTGAGCGCGCCATGTCCGCTCTTGGCGTCCATCCGCCCCTCACCGCCGGTGCCCGTCATACGAACGGAACGCCCTGCGCCGCCGCCGACGTGCACGTCCACGCGTACGGGAGCGCGGCCCGGGACGCGGGCGACGGGGTCCGCGTCGAGGTGGGCCGGGTCGGCCCGGTGGCCGGGGAAGGGGGTGATCCGGACCGTGCCCGCCTCCTCGCGCCGGGGCCCCTGGATGCTGCGGCCCCGGAGGGGACCGATCCGCTGGCTGTGCGGATGCTGCTGCTCGGCCACGCCTACCGCGCGCCGGTCACGGTCACCGGTACCGCGCTCGAAGAGGCCCGGCGGACGCTGGGGCGGTGGCGGCAGATGGTGGCCGACTGGGCGCAGGAGCCGTCGAGGCCGGTCCCCGCCGATGTGCTGCGACACGCCCACGCCGTGCTCGCTGATGATCTCGGTGTCCCCGCCGTCCTGGACGCGCTGGTCGCCGTGGCGGCACGCGCCGACGTACCGGCGGGTGCCAGGTTCGAGACGTTCGCCTTGCTCGACCGCGTCCTCGGCCTGGATCTCGCGCGCGAGGTGGGCCACCAGCGCCCGGCGGCCACCTGACGTCGGAGGCGTGGGCGTAGCGGCGGCGGTCGTCACAACGGCCCCAGCGCATTCACTCCGCCGGGGCCGCCCTTCCGGATCGTCACACGTGAGCGTGCTCGATCCACGTCCAATTGTACGACTCTGTACCGGATCGGCAGCCTCGTCGCGTGCGCGAGTGGAGCCGCGCAGGTAGGCCGTGAATGCCGGGCTGAGCGGTGGGCGGGTCAGCCCTCGGACAGTCCGGCCGAGCCGCGTTCCTCTTCCGCCTCCATGCGGCGGATTCCCTGGTGGGTGAGGGAGACCATCGAGGGTGTGTTGCCCGGTCCCCAGTCGACGGTGATCAGCTCCTCGCCGGCCAGGTAGGTGCAGGCGGCGGCCAGGTCCTCCTCCGGGACGCGCAGGTCGTTCCGCAGTTTCCGCCCGGGGACTCCGAGGAGCCGGTTGCCCTCGGTGGCTTCGTAGAGGGCGGTCAGGACCCGCTCGCGGTAGACCTGCCGCTCACGGAGGGTCGCCATGATCGAGTCCTTTCGTTCGGCCCCGTTCGGCCCGTTCGGCCCGTTCGGCCCGTTCGGGCGGAGGTCCGGCGCTTCTCAGACCTCGTCGCCATGGGCGCCGGTGGGAGCGAGCGGTCTGCCGGCGGTGTGCCGGGGGAGAGCGGGTGCCGCGGTGAGGTGGAGCCGGGTACCGCCCCCGGCGACGGGGTAGCTGCGCTGTTCCGTCGAGGGGAAGCAGCGGCGGATCATTTCGGCGACCACGCGAGCGACTTCGGGGGTGGCGGCGACGATACGGATGTCGGCGTGCCCTGCCTGCGGCAGGGCCACGTCGTTCTCGGCGGGGTGCAAGACGGTGTGTTCCCTTCGTGCGAAGCGAGAGGCCGGCGGGTGGGTTGTCCCGGGTGTCGGGTGCCCCACCCGCCGCCTTCGGTCGGAGGAGTGGTCTGAGGTCAGGGCCAGGTGCCTGTGCGGCCGGGGGCCCGGTCTGCCGGCCCGTGGTGGCGGTGGCCGGGCGGACGGGCGATGACCGGGTAGGGGTCGCTGAAGCGGTAGGCCGCGATGCGTGCGTCGTGCTGGGCGTTGAGCCGGTGGATCAACCGCATGCCGAGCGCGATCAGGAGGGTGCCCGCCGCGAGCATGATCAGGGTCTCCATGTCGTCACCTCCGCGTCTTCCCCGGCAGGGGGATCATCCGTGCGCCGACGACCGGGTGCCGGAGGGGCGGTACGGCGGGCCCGCCGTCGGTCTCCCAGGCGTCCTCCCTGCTCCGGGCGTCCCGGATACGGCGGCCGGTCGCGGCTTCGTCGGACATCAGGGCACCGGCGGTGAGGAGGCTGCCGGGGACGGCGGCGGCGTCCATGAGGCGGGCGGCTGTGGCGGGTTCGGTCTCGGGCGGGATCACCAGCAGGTCGCAGCGGCCGACGGCGTAGGAGAGCAGGATCATCTTGTCGGCATCCTGTTCGGCGAACCGGCCCACGTGCACGGTGTGCCCGGCGATACGAAACTTGCGCGGGACCACGGGCCAGTGCGCGGGGTTCACCATCACGCGAGTGGTGCGTCCGAAGCGGCCCTCCAGCGAGTCGACCAGGGCTGGAAGCTCGGCTTCGAGGTCACGTGTGTACGGCCACCAGGCGCCGTCCAACAGGCCGGCGAGCGTGGTGTCCGGGGTCAGCGACAGGCGCGCCGAAAGAAGGGGAACGGTCGGGGTGCTCATGATCGCGGACCCGTCCCCGGGCCGCCCGTGGGCGGCCCAGTGTATTGATCGCCGGAAACGACGTCCGCGTGGGAGCGGGTGTTCGAGTTACTCCCGGTATCTGCAGCCTACTCCGTCCCGTGGCCGGACGGGCGGCAACCGGCCGGCTGATTTCCGCCGGGAACACGGCCCGGCCGCTGGGCACGGGCGTGACCGCGGGCACGCGGGTACCGTGAGAACCACGGCGGTATCTCGTCGGCCGTGAGGTGTCGGCGGCCCCGCGCAGTCAGGCGGAACCTCCATGGCCGAACCAGACACCCCCACCCCCGCGAAGCTCCTTCCGGACGAGATCCACCGAGCGGTGAAACCCGGCACGGCCCTGCTCCGGTTGGCGACGACGCCCGTGCGCGAAGGCGTCCTCGACGGCGCGTGGTGGCCCCGGTCCCGGGACATCACGGCCGAGCTGCCCGCCCTGATCCAGGTGCTCACCGGACACCTCGGCCCGGTCACGCGGGTCGGCCTGGACACCGCCGCCTGGGAAAAGGTCCCGACCCGTGTGGTCGTCGACGACCGGGTCGTCCACCTCGACTCCTTCCCCGTCGGAGACGGCACCGTCCTCATCACTCGCGGCGACAAGGACCACTTCGCCCTGTTGGTGGTGCCTCCGGACACGACACCCGACGCGGCACGTGACGCCATGGCCCGGGCGGTCCGCGCCGACAACGTCACCCAGGCCGCCGAGATCCTTGTCGCCACGCTTCCCGAACCTGTGCCCGAGCGCGAGGAGCCGACCTGACCCGGAGGGCGGACCTCCGTGAGCGGCGAGCCCGGGACCCGGGAGGTGTTGCCGCGAGGCCTGGCACTCGATGAGCGCGCAGGACGCCGAGTATCCGTTGCGTCCCACGTGGTCGCCCCCGCTGTGCTCACGCCCCGGGGCTGTTGTGCTCTGCGCTCGGTGAACGCGCCCGCCGGGGGCGCGGGTTCGTCCTGCTTCGGAGCCGTAGCGGGGCCGGCTGGGGCGCAGAGGGGTGGGGGAAGGCAATATCCAGGTGCCCGGCGGCGTCCTGATGGGTACGAGGACGCGGCTGTGCCGCCCACGAGGTCCTCGCCGCGGGGGCTCGAACCCCAGGCAGCCTCCGGTGCGTTGCACGGCCCTCCTCTCTCGTGCCCTCCGGCCGCCGAGGAGCCGGGGCGGTGAGGGTGCGTTGTCCGGCCATGGACGAGAGGCCCGCCTCGGAGGAGGAGGATCGCCCAGCAGTCGGTGCCGCATCTGGCGGGCGCCCGCTTCCGCCACCTAGCCGGAGCCTTGTCCGTGAGCTTGCGGAGCTCTGCCACCTGGTCGCTGGGCAGCGTCACCGTGATGCGAGTCGTCGAGGGCATGCGGCAGGCAGGCTGGAGTATGCGTAAGGACGCTGGTTCCGCATGCGCCCGACTCCCGGGGGCCCGAGGCTCCCGGCGGACGCCGGGACGGCGAGAGCACTGGTGTGCGGGGTCGACGGAACCGGGTAACGTCTTTGTCAGGTTCTTCCAGACGCCGAGCGACGAGTGAGCGCGTGAGGAGCCCTGCTGACGTCCTTCGACGTTGTCGCGCGTTCTCCGCGGATGAATGCGTAGATCATTTCACCTCCATCATTGGGAGAACCCGTGACCGATAGCAAGAACATCAACAACCCCGTGGGCCAGGGCGGCGGCAAGCGCAAGAAGCTGTCCCGGGCCGAACGCCAGAACAACGGTCCGCACCGCAACCTCGACCGCCAGGATGCCGCCGACCGGAAGGCGGAGCTGGTGCGCAAGATGCGCGAGAAGACAGGCGCGGCTGAAGGTGCCGGACAGACGGGCGACGACACCACACAGAGCTGACCACCGGCGCCGCAGGGCGGCGCCGCACGGGTCAGGCTCGAAACCGCCCAGGATGCCCGAGCACCTGGTCGCCCTCGCGGTGGTGCGCAAGCGGTGCGGAACTCCGGAACAAGATGACCCAACGACAAAGCCTCAGGTCTCTGGCCTGGGGCTTTCGTAGATGAGCGGGTGACGAGAGCCGGACTCGCGCTCTGAGCTTGGGAATCAACGTGCTTGAACGGCTATAGCGGCTCTGAACTGTATGTTTGCCCGAGGCGTGAGAGGTTGGAGGTTGGAGTGGACTGCGGACGCCGTACGTAACCGCTGTTGTCCGCTCCGCTGGGCACGGATGGGGCACGGGTGGCGGCAGTGCAACACGATCCGCCGACGTGCATGCTCCGGGGGCCGGCAGGTCAGAGAGGGATGATGCGGACCTGGCGGCCGCAGAGCTTGGCCATGTCGTCGCTGTCGGACGTCAGCAGAGCGACGGGTCTTGGCTGGCGCAGGGCGACCTCGGCGACCGTGGCGTCGAGGGCGTACTTGTGCCCGTGCAGCCCGGCGCTTTTGAGGAGTTCTGCTGCCGCCCTGGCTGCTTGCTCGGTGACCGGTTCCACCTTGATACGGGACAGGACCCGGTTCAGGCGGGGAATGCTGGTACGGGAGTGGCTGACTTCCACGATGGTGCTCGCCCCGATCACGAGGTCGGCTCCCATGCCGTGGAAAACCTGCAGATAGCGAGGAATTTGCGGTCCTGCGCGATCCAGGCGGAGAGTCCCTCCGAGTCCAGGACGACGGTTTCGATGCGCTCGCTCACGCGGCATCGGCGTTCTTGGTGGAGTCGGCAGTACCGAAGATCTTCGCGTGGGCTTCGGTGAGCTCTTCGTCGCTGAAGCGTCCGTGTTCTTCCACGTGGTGGCGAAGGTCGTCGCCCAGAAGCCGGTGCCGGCCCTGGCGGGCTACGGCTTCCGCGATGTAGCCCGAGATGTTGTCCGTGAGCTTGCGGAGCTCGGCCACCTGATCGCTGGGGAGTGTGACGGTGATGCGGGTAGTCGAGGACATGCGGCAAGCATGCTGGAGTATGCATAGATGCGGGCTCATGTTCCTGTTCCTGGAGTGGTCCGTCCTCGTCCGGTGACCCCGCCGGTAGGCTCCGCAGCCATGACCCCGGTCCTCCTGGTCGGCCCCCGCCTGGCGCTGCGTGAAGTCGAACTTGAGGACACGGCCGCCCTCCTGGCCATCTACGGCGACCCCGAGGCCACCCGGCACCTCGGCTTCGAGCCCCACCCCCGACCAGGTCCAGGCGATCGTCGACCGGTCCATCGGCTCCGCGAAGGACACTCCGCGGACCGAGTACTGTCTGGCCATCACCCCACGCGCCACGCGGTGCACACCGGCTGATCGGCTACGCGCGCCTGGCGACGGAACCGCAGCGGGCGGCCACCATCGGGTTCGCCCTGAACCCGGGGGAGGAAGCAGAGCGAAATGAACGAACGAGTCCGCGCCGTCCTCGTCACCGCCGACGACACGATGCTGGTCATCCGCCGTACCAGGCCCGGCATCCCTGAGTACTGGGTGCTGCCCGGCGGCGGCGTCGAACCCGGCGACGAGTCCAGGGAGGCCGCCCTCCACCGGGAGATCCGCGAGGAGATCGCGGGGCAGGCCGACATCGTCCGCCTCCTCCACACGATGGAGTCCGACGACGAGCGCCAGCTCTTCTACCTCGCCCGCATCACGACCTGGTCTTTCGACGACCGCACCGGCCCCGAATTCAGCGCCGAGGGCCGCGGCGAATACGCGCTGGAGGAGATCCCGCTGACCGTGGAGGGGCTTGAGGGCATCGACCTCAAGCCCGAGGAGATCGCCCACGTTCTGCGGGGTGCCATCGGCGTCGGCACCCTCGGGGCCGGGGACGTGGCTTAGCAGTACGACCATGCGGATACGCCGCCGGGGCCAGCGCTGAAATGTGTTGGCTCCGTCGGCGTCGGTCAGAAGGTGTACGGGACGAAGGAGCGAGGCGGCTCGATCATGAGGCCAAGCAGCCGCTCGATTCGGCCCTCTCGTTCTCGGTCATGAGATCGACGGCGTTGCCGAGGGTCTTCCTGGTGAGCTGCTCCATGAACGGGGCGGGGAGCCGCTGGAAGGCTTTCGGGGCTTCCTCCAGCGTCCGCTTGTATCCATGTAGCGAGTGTGCTGTGCCGCAAACTCTTCACATTCGGCGCGAGGTCAGCGCCGGCGGATTGAATTGCTCGCTGCCGTGGCCTCCAGCTGCGTGGCGGGCGCCACAGGCGCGGTGCGCCGGTGGCGCATGTGGTGCGCCGCGGCGCGCTGGGCCTGGGCATTCTTGGTCGTTGGCGCACGCGGAGGGCACGACCGTCACAAGAGGTCCAGACAACAAACAAGGCCCAGGTCGCTGACCTGGGCCTTCTCACAAGAGCGGGTGACGAGAATCGAACTCGCGCTCTGAGCTTGGGAAGCTCATGTTCTACCATTAAACTACACCCGCGAAGCGGCCAGAGGATCTCTGCCGCATCGTCGCTCACTGTACCCCATCGTGACCCCCGGGTGTATCGCGCCGCGGGGTTTTCGTGGTTCGTGGGGGAGGTATCGCGGTGCGGCGGGCGGGAGTTGGGGCGTACCGTGTGGGGGCGGAGTGCCGCCTGGAGCGGTGTCCTGTTGATCCCCTAATGTGGCTGTCTCGCCCACGCTTTCCTGGGGAAGGGACTTGATGGACTCCATGGAGCGCACCCTCGTCCGCTGTGCCGAGGGGCACGTGTTCAATACCGCTTCGTTCCCGCTGCAGCAGCTCGGTGCCGGCCGGATCGGGCCCGGGCGGCTCCTTCGGTGCCCGCGGTGCGCGCGGCTGCGGCATGCCGTGCCCGTGGTGCTCGAACAGCGTTAACGGACGGTGGTCCGAGGCGCGCGGAGTCCGTCCGATTGGGGCGGGCCCGCGCGCTCTGCGTATCCTCGGGACGTGCTTCTCTCAGACATGGACATCCGGACCGAGATCGACGCGGGACGGGTGCGTATCGACCCGTTCGACGATTCGATGGTGCAGCCCTCGAGCATCGACGTGCGGCTCGACCGCTACTTCAGGGTGTTCGAGAATCACCGCTACCCCCACATCGACCCCGCCGTCGAGCAGGCGGACCTCACGCGGCTCGTCGAGCCGGAGGGCGACGAGGCGTTCGTCCTGCACCCCGGGGAGTTCGTGCTCGCCTCCACGTACGAGGTCATCACGCTCCCCGACGACCTCGCGTCCCGGCTGGAGGGCAAGAGCTCCCTCGGCCGGCTCGGGCTGGTCACGCACTCCACCGCCGGGTTCATCGATCCCGGGTTCTCCGGGCACGTGACCCTGGAGCTGTCGAACGTCGCCACGCTGCCGATCAAGCTCTGGCCGGGCATGAAGATCGGGCAGCTGTGCATGTTCCGGCTGAGCTCGCCGGCGGAGCACCCGTACGGATCCGAGAAGTACGGCTCCCGTTACCAGGGGCAGCGTGGGCCGACGGCCTCCCGGTCGTTCCAGAACTTCCATCGGACACAGGTGTGAGCAATGAGTGACGTACGAGAGAACCTGACATACGAGGGCTTCGGCCGGGCGGTGCGGGAGCTCGCGCAGACCATCGCGGACGACGGGTACGAGCCGGACATCGTGCTCTCCATCGCCCGCGGCGGGGTGTTCGTGGCCGGCGGCCTGGCGTACGCGCTCGACTGCAAGAACATCCACCTGGTGAACGTCGAGTTCTACACCGGTGTCGGGACCACGCTGGAGATGCCGGTCATGCTGGCCCCGGTCCCCAACGCCATCGACTTCTCCGACAAGAAGGTCCTCATCGCCGATGACGTGGCCGACACCGGCAAGACGCTGAAGCTGGTGCACGACTTCTGCGTCGGTACCGTCGCCGAGGTGCGCAGCGCGGTCGTCTACGAGAAGTCCCACTCGCTCGTGAAGTGCGAGTACGTGTGGAAGCGCACGGACGACTGGATCAACTTCCCGTGGAGCGTCGAGAAGCCCGTGGTGAGGCGGACCGGTCAGGTCCTGGACGCCTGACCGCTCCACGCGGCACCAGGGGCCCCCACGGCCCCCCGCACGTCACGAAGGGCCCCCACCGGCACGGTGGGGGCCCTTCTCGCGTGTGCGGGGCGCGGACGTCAGATCGTGCCCAGCTTGATCAGCGACAGCAGCGCGACCAGCTGGATCGCCGAGGCGCCCAGCGCCTTCGGCCACGGCAGGTCGTGCGACTTGCTCACCATCGAAGTGAACAGGGCACCCGCCGCCAGCCAGGACAGCCAGCCGACGATCTGCACCAGCGGGTTCTCGCCGCCCAGGAAGAGGGCGAACACCAGACGCGGAGCGTCCGTCATCGACATGATCAGCATGGACAGGCCGACGGTCGGCTGCCACGCGCCGTCGCCGCCGAGCTGCCGCGCCAGGGTGTGCGTCACCGCGCCCAGGATCAGACCGCCGACCACGAACATGGCGCCGGTCAGCAGGACGTACGGGATGGCCGAGGAGATCGTCGCGTTGATCGCCTCCTCGCGGGCCTGGTCGAAGCCGAAGAGCGCGAGCAGACCGTAGAGGAACGTGATGACCAGCGCGGGGCCCCACACGGCGTGGTCGCGCATCTGCCAGAACGTCGGGCCCGGGCGCATCACGATGCCGCTGAGGAGCTGCTTCCAGGGCAGCCGGGCCCCGGTGGGCGCGGCCGGCGCCGCGCCGGCCCGGTAGGTGGCGCCATCGCCGTACCGGTCGTCGTCGACGGTGAAGGCCTGGGTGTGGCCCGGGTTGTTCGCCGCGTACGGATCGGGCTGCTGCGGGTATCCCCCATGGCCGCCGTGCCCGTGGGAGCCGCCCCCATGGCCCCCATGGCCGCCGTGGCCCCCGTGCGGCGCCTGCGGCGGGCGGCCGCCCTGGTGCTGCTGCTGGTAGGGGTCGCCGAAGTACTCCGGCTCCCCGTACGGCTGCTGCGCCTGGGGCCAGCCCTGCTGCTGTTGGGCATACGGGGGTGGCGCTGCGGCGCCGCCGTACGGCGCCCGCTGCGGTTGTTGTTGCGGGGTGCGGTTGTCCCGGCCGCGTCCGATCCTGAATCCAGCCACGTCACGAACGTACCCGGTCCTGCCGTTCGCGGCGTCCGGGCCCTGGGAACGGGGGCCCTTTGCTGCCGAGCTGTGACATCCCCTAAGGGGACCCCGACGGGTCTTCCCCAGGGGCGAGGCTCCGCCGGGGTCCGGGTTTGGGTCCGGGGTCCGGGGGAGTGCCGTCCGTCGCAGCCGGCCGGGGGCGGGCCGACGCCCGTGGGCGGCCTTACGCCGAATGGCGGTCGTCGCCGGCCGGCCCCCGTACATCGCGCGACGCGCGACGCGAGTCGTGATGAGACGCGAAACGGCCGGTCCCGCCCCCGAGGCAGGTCCGGCCGTTTCGCGGCAGCGGGTGTTACGGCGTCACTTCACCGGCTCCGGCTCCGGGGCGTCCTCCGCCGGGGCGTCCTCCACCGGCGTCTTGACGGAGTCCAGCAGCAGCTGGGCGACGTCGACGACCTGGAGGGACTCCTTCGCCTTGCCGTCGTTCTTCTTGCCGTTCACGGAGTCCGTGAGCATGACGAGGCAGAAGGGGCAGGCGGTGGAGACGATGTCCGGGTTGAGGGACAGGGCCTCGTCGACGCGCTCGGTGTTGATGCGCTTGCCGATCCGCTCCTCCATCCACATCCGGGCACCACCGGCGCCGCAGCAGAAGCCGCGTTCCTTGTGGCGGTGCATCTCCTGCTGGCGCAGGCCCGGGACGGCCGACATGATCTCGCGCGGCGGCGTGTAGACCTTGTTGTGACGGCCCAGGTAGCAGGGGTCGTGGTAGGTGATGAGGCCCTCGACCGGGGTCACCGGGATGAGCTTGCCCTCGTCGATGAGGTGCTGCAGCAGCTGGGTGTGGTGGATGACCTCGAACTCGCCGCCGAGCTGCGGGTACTCGTTGGCGATGGTGTTGAAGCAGTGCGGGCAGGTGGCGACGATCTTCTTGGCCGACTTGGGCTTCCTGGTCGACTCGTCCTCGTCGTCCTCGCCGTACGCCATGTTCAGCATCGCGACGTTCTCCTGGCCGAGCTGCTGGAACAGCGGCTCGTTGCCCAGGCGGCGGGCGGAGTCACCGGTGCACTTCTCGTCGCCGCCCATGATCGCGAACTTCACGCCCGCGATGTGCAGCAGCTCCGCGAAGGCCTTGGTGGTCTTCTTCGCCCGGTCCTCCAGGGCGCCGGCGCAGCCGACCCAGTACAGGTAGTCGACCTCGGTGAGGTCCTCGATGTCCTTGCCGACGACCGGGACCTCGAAGTCGACCTCCTTGGTCCACTCGACCCGCTGCTTCTTGGCCAGGCCCCAGGGGTTGCCCTTCTTCTCCAGGTTCTTGAGCATCGTGCCCGCCTCGGAGGGGAAGGCGGACTCGATCATCACCTGGTAGCGGCGCATGTCGACGATGTGGTCGATGTGCTCGATGTCGACCGGGCACTGCTCGACGCAGGCGCCGCAGGTCGTGCAGGACCACAGCACGTCCGGGTCGATGACGCCGTTCTCCTCCAGCGTCCCGATCAGCGGCCGCTCGGCCTCGGCCAGCGCCGCGGCCGGGACGTCCTTCAGCTGCTCCTCGGAGGCCTTCTCCTCGCCCTCCATGGTCTTGCCGCCGCCGGCCAGCAGGTACGGCGCCTTGGCGTGCGCGTGGTCGCGCAGCGACATGATCAGCAGCTTGGGCGACAGCGGCTTGCCGGTGTTCCAGGCGGGGCACTGCGACTGGCAGCGTCCGCACTCGGTGCAGGTGGAGAAGTCGAGGATGCCCTTCCAGGAGAACTGCTCGACCTGGGAGACGCCGAAGACGTCGTCCTCGCCCGGGTCCTCGAAGTCGATCTCCTTGCCGCCCGACGTCATCGGCAGCAGCGCGCCCAGCGCGGTCTCACCCGTCGCGTTGCGCTTGAACCAGATGTTCGGGAAACCGAGGAAACGGTGCCAGGCCACGCCCATGTTGGTGTTGAGCGAGACCGTGATCATCCAGGTGAAGGACGTGACGATCTTCAGCGCCGCGAAGAAGTAGGTGAGGTGCTGGAGCGTGCTCAGGCTCAGTCCGTCGAGCGCCGCGATCAGCGGGTACGAGGCGAAGAAGCCCGGCTCCCAGCTGGTGACATGGTGCTGGGCGCCCTCGAGGGCGCGCAGCGTCATGATGCAGACGCCGACGATCAGGATGACGGCCTCGACGAAGTACGCCTGGCCGGTCTTCGAGCCGGCGAAGCGGGACTTGCGGCCCGCCTTGCCCGGCCTGCTCAGCTGGCGGATGACGATCAGCGTCACGATGCCGAGCACCGTCATCAGACCGAGGAACTCGGTGAAGATCTCGTACGGCAGCCAGTCGCCGATGATCGGGATCAGCCAGTCGGCCTGGAAGAGCTGGCCGAAGGCGTTGACGATCGTCAGCAGCAGCGAGAAGAAGCCCACCGCCACGAACCAGTGGGCCACGCCGACGACGCCCCAGCGGTTCATTCGGGTGTGGCCGAGGAACTCCCTGACCACGGTGATGGTGCGCTGCGTGGGGTCGCCGGTGCGGGTGCCCGCGGGGACGGGCTGGCCGAGCCGCACGAAGCGGTAGATCTGCGCGATGGCACGGCCGAACAGCGCGACGGCTACCACCGTGATGACCAGCGACACGATGATCGCGGCGAGTTGCATGGGGGCTCCTCGGGCCTGCGAGGTGGAGGATTCAGCACTACTAAGCGGTAACTTATTCAGTCCGTGCTGAGCGTACCCACTTATTCCGCCGCACTGTAGCCGCGCAGGCGGTGATCTGCGTCGCTCAGGTGAGCCTGACCGGGCACGGTCCGCAGCGTCGCCGGGGTACGGAGGAGAAGGGCTACGTCCAGCCCCATCCAATGGTGCTCCACATAGTGCTGGTCCAGCAGCAGGGGCTCGTCCCAGGGCAGCGCCGATCCCCGTCTGATCTGCGCGAGCCCGGTCAGGCCCGGTCTCATGTGCCGGCGCCAGCCGAGCTCCGCGCCGGGGGTGCCGGGCGGCAGCGGCGCGGGGCCGACGAGCGACATCTGCCCGCGCAGGACGTGCGGCAGCCATGAGAGCAGGTCGAGCCGGCAGCGGCGGGTGTTCAGCGTGTACAGGGTGAAGGGGCGCCCGCCGAGGCCGGTCACCGTCTCCCGTACGACGACGCCTCCGCGCGGCCGCCGCAGCGCGGTGGCGACCAGGCCGCCGATGAGCGGGAGGCCGGCCAGGACCAGCAGCACCGAGCCGAGGACCAGATCCAGGACGCGCTTGGGCTGCGGACGCATGGGCGCACCTGACCCTTCCGTAGAGAACGCTGCTCTTGCTGCTGCTGTGGCTCTTGCCGTTGTTCCTGTGCCGCCGCTCTGGTGCTGCTCTTTGTGGGGAACGCTGCATCGGTGCGGCATTTGTCACCCGCGCAGAACGATCGCATGGTGGATGGGGCGTGTGGCGTATGCCGCTCTGCGGCGGGTCGCGGCGGGGGCGCGGGTCTGCGCGGGGGCGGTACGGGCAGGGGTGCCGGCCCGGGGGTGAGCGCGGGCGTCGGCCCACCGGGGCGGCCGCCGGTCGGGGCCCATTGCCTTCCGGCGGCAGGCCGCGGCGGTCGGGTGAAGGGGAGGGCCGGCCCGTTTGCCCGCCGGAACGGGTGGGCAGGTGCCGGTCGCGCCACCCCATTGCGCATAAGGGCCGGATAAAAGTTGAGCGGGGTCGACTCAGGTCTGTTGACTCAGGAGTGCGGGTCGTGCATCCTTGAGCCTGTTCCACTCAAGTCAGCTGGAGGAATCGAAATGGCACGTGCGGTCGGCATCGACCTGGGCACGACTAACTCCGTCGTCAGCGTTCTCGAAGGCGGCGAGCCCACCGTCATCACCAACGCCGAGGGCGCCAGGACCACGCCGTCCGTCGTCGCCTTCGCCAAGAACGGCGAGGTGCTCGTCGGCGAGGTCGCGAAGCGCCAGGCGGTCACCAATGTCGACAGGACCATCCGGTCGGTCAAGCGCCACATGGGCACCGACTGGAAGATCGAGATCGACGGCAAGAACTTCAACCCGCAGCAGATGAGCGCCTTCATCCTGCAGAAGCTGAAGCGCGACGCCGAGGCCTACCTGGGCGAGAAGGTCGTCGACGCGGTCATCACCGTTCCGGCGTACTTCAACGACTCCGAGCGTCAGGCCACCAAGGAGGCCGGTGAGATCGCGGGCCTCAACGTCCTGCGCATCGTCAACGAGCCCACCGCCGCGGCCCTGGCCTACGGACTCGACAAGGACGACCAGACCATCCTGGTCTTCGACCTCGGTGGCGGCACCTTCGACGTCTCGCTGCTGGAGATCGGCGACGGCGTCGTCGAGGTGAAGGCCACCAACGGCGACAACCACCTCGGTGGTGACGACTGGGACCAGCGTGTCGTCGACTACCTGGTGAAGCAGTTCGCCAACGGTCACGGCGTGGACCTGTCCAAGGACAAGATGGCTCTCCAGCGTCTGCGCGAGGCCGCGGAGAAGGCGAAGATCGAGCTGTCGTCCTCGACCGAGACGACGATCAACCTCCCGTACATCACGGCGTCCGCCGAGGGCCCGCTGCACCTGGACGAGAAGCTCACCCGCGCTCAGTTCCAGCAGCTGACGGCCGACCTGCTGGAGCGCTGCAAGACGCCGTTCCACAACGTCATCAAGGACGCGGGCATCCAGCTCTCGGAGATCGACCACGTCGTTCTCGTCGGTGGCTCGACCCGTATGCCGGCCGTCGCCGAGCTCGTCAAGGAGCTGACCGGCGGTCAGGACGCCAACAAGGGCGTCAACCCGGACGAGGTCGTCGCCATCGGCGCCGCCCTGCAGGCCGGTGTCCTCAAGGGTGAGGTCAAGGACGTCCTGCTCCTCGACGTGACCCCGCTGTCCCTCGGTATCGAGACCAAGGGCGGCATCATGACCAAGCTGATCGAGCGCAACACCACGATCCCGACCAAGCGGTCCGAGATCTTCACGACGGCCGAGGACAACCAGCCGTCCGTGCAGATCCAGGTCTACCAGGGCGAGCGCGAGATCGCGGCGTACAACAAGAAGCTCGGGATGTTCGAGCTGACCGGTCTGCCGCCGGCCCCCCGCGGGGTCCCGCAGATCGAGGTCGCCTTCGACATCGACGCCAACGGCATCATGCACGTGACCGCGAAGGACCTGGGCACGGGCAAGGAGCAGAAGATGACCGTCACCGGCGGCTCCTCGCTGCCGAAGGACGAGGTCGACCGGATGCGCCAGGAGGCCGAGCAGTACGCGGACGAGGACCACCGTCGCCGCGAGGCCGCCGAGACCCGCAACCAGGGCGAGCAGCTCGTCTACCAGACCGAGAAGTTCCTCAAGGACAACGAGGACAAGGTCCCGGGCGACGTCAAGACCGAGGTCGAGACGGCGGTGACCGAGCTCAAGGAGAAGCTGAAGGGCGAGGACACCGCGGAGATCCGCACCGCCACCGAGAAGGTCGCGGCCGTCTCCCAGAAGCTCGGCCAGGCGATGTACGCCGACGCCCAGGCCGCCCAGGCCGCCGGTGACGCCCCCCAGGGTGACGCCAAGGCCGACGACGACGTCATCGACGCCGAGATCGTCGACGACGAGAAGCCGAAGAAGGACGGTGCCGCGTGACCGAGGAGACTCCGGGCTTCGAGGAGAAGCCCGACGTCCCCTCCGGCGCCACCCCTGACGACGCCGCCGATGCCGCCGAGTCCCCCTCCACCGAGGAGGGTTCGGCGGCCCCGGCCGGGGACGCAAGCCAGATCACCGGTCTGACCGCCCAGCTGGACCAGGCCCGCAGCGCGCTCAGCGAGCGCACCGGGGACCTCCAGCGGCTTCAGGCCGAGTACCAGAACTACCGCCGCCGGGTCGAGCGCGACCGGGTCACGGTCAAGGAGATCGCCGTCGCGAACCTCCTGACCGAGCTCCTGCCGGTGCTCGACGACATCGGCCGCGCCCGTGAACACGGCGAGCTGGTGGGCGGGTTCAAGTCGGTCGCCGAGTCGCTGGAGACGGTCGCCGCGAAGATGGGCCTCCAGCAGTTCGGCAAGGAGGGCGAGCCCTTCGACCCGACGATCCACGAGGCCCTGATGCACTCGTACGCGCCGGACGTCACCGAGACGACGTGCGTCGCGATCCTGCAGCCGGGGTACCGGATCGGCGAGCGGACCATCAGGCCCGCCCGTGTCGCGGTCGCCGAGCCCCAGCCGGGCGCGGCGTCCACGACGACGAAGGAAGAGAAGTCGGCCGACGAGGAGAGCGGTGCCCCCGACGAGGGGTGACGCAATGATCGTCCGGAAGGAGGGACGTCGATGAGTACGAAGGACTTCGTCGAGAAGGACTACTACAAGGTTCTCGGCGTCCCCAAGGACGCCACCGAGGCTGAGATCAAGAAGGCGTACCGGAAGCTCGCCCGCGAGAACCACCCGGACGCCAACAAGGGTGACACCAGGGCCGAGGAGCGCTTCAAGGAGATCTCCGAGGCCAACGACATCCTCGGCGACCCGAAGAAGCGCAAGGAGTACGACGACGCTCGCGCCCTCTTCGGCAACGGCGGCTTCCGGGCCGGGCCCGGCGGCGCCGGCGGAACGTTCAACTTCGACCTGGGCGACCTCTTCGGAGGCGCCCAGGGCGGGGCGGGCGGCGCCGGTGGGGCCGGTGGGTTCGGCGGCGGCCTCGGGGACGTGTTCGGCGGTCTGTTCAACCGGGGCACCGGACCGGGCACCCGGACGCAGCCGCGCCGCGGTCAGGACATCGAGTCCGAGGTGACGCTCAGCTTCACCGAGGCCGTCGACGGGGCCACGGTCCCGCTGCGGATGTCCAGCCAGCAGCCCTGCAAGGCGTGTTCGGGCACGGGCGACAAGAACGGCACCCCCCGGGTCTGCCCCACCTGTGTCGGCACCGGACAGGTCTCGCGCGGCACGGGCGGCGGCTTCTCGCTCACCGACCCGTGCGTGGACTGCAAGGGCCGCGGGCTCATCGCCCAGGACCCCTGCGACGTCTGCCACGGCAGCGGCCGGGCGAAGTCCTCGCGCACCATGCAGGTCCGCATCCCGGCGGGCGTCTCGGACGGGCAGCGCATCCGGCTGCGCGGCAAGGGCGCGCCCGGCGAGCGGGGCGGGCCGGCCGGTGACCTGTACGTGGTCGTGCACGTCGACGCCCACCCGGTCTTCGGCCGCAAGGACGACAACCTCACCGTCTCCGTGCCGGTCTCGTTCGACGAGGCGGCGCTGGGCGGCGAGATCAAGGTCCCGACGCTCGGCGGCCCCGCGGTCACGCTCAAGATCCCCGCGGGTACCCCCAACGGCCGTACGATGCGGGCCCGCGGCAAGGGCGCGGTCCGCAAGGACGGGACGCGCGGCGACCTGCTGGTCACCTTCGAGGTGGCCGTGCCGAAGGACCTGAGCGAGAAGGCGCGTGAAGCGCTGGAGACGTACCGCGAGGCGACCGCGGGCGAGGACCCGCGGGCGGAGCTGTTCCAGGCCGTTGAGGGGGCTTGAGATGGACGGACGTCGGCGCAACCCGTACGAGCTGACCGACGAGACGCCGGTGTACGTCATCTCGGTGGCGGCCCAGCTGAGCGGTCTGCACCCGCAGACGCTGCGGCAGTACGACCGGCTGGGCCTGGTCTCGCCGGACCGTACGGCGGGACGCGGCAGGCGGTACTCGGCCCGCGACATCGAACTGCTGCGACAGGTGCAGCAGCTGTCGCAGGACGAGGGCATCAACCTGGCGGGCATCAAGCGGATCATCGAGCTGGAGAACCAGGTCGCCGCGCTCCAGGCCCGTGTCGCCGAGCTGGGCTCGGCGGTCGAGGGGGCCGCCGCCGCGATGCGCCAGCGCGAGGCGCAGGTGCACGCCTCGTACCGTCGTGATCTGGTGCCGTACCAGGACGTGCAGCAGACGAGCGCCCTCGTCGTCTGGCGCCCCAAGCCGCGCGGCGTCGACCAGTGAGACGTCGACCAGTGAGATGCGCGTGGGCCCCGCGAGGGTGCCCGTAGCGCGTGCAGAGCCCCTTCCGCCGTGGCGGAGGGGGCTCTTCCGTGTGCGCGCCCGCCCGGGCCCCGTCGCAGGCGTGTTCGTACGGGGGAGGGGCCGCGCCGGGGCGTGCGATGATCCGCACATGCGTACGAGATCGAACGGCCGGGTGGCGCGCAACGGCCTCGCGCTGACCGCCCTGTTGGCACTCGCGGCCTCGGCGGTGGCCTGTGACGGCGGGGAAACGGTGTCCTCCGCACCGCGGGCCCCCGGCGTCCCCTCCGCCTCCGCCGTGCCTGCGGCGCCCTCGGCGCCCGCCACGGCGTCCGGGCCCCCGGGAGAGACCGACCCCCGGGCCTGTCCGGCGTCCGGGGTGCGGGTGTCGACCGGCCCGGTCGACGCGGCGATGGGGGTGCGGGGTATGGCGGTCAATCTGCTCAACTGCGGCACGCGGCCGTACGAGGTGAGCGGCTACCCGGACCTCGAAGTCCTCGACGAGCGGGGCGAGAAGCTCGACATCGCCGTCCGGCTCGGCACCGACTCGGTGGGCGGCACCGCGGCCCGCTCGACGTTCGTCCTCGGCCCCGGCAAGCAGGCCTTCGCGTCGCTGATCTGGCGCAACACCGTGACCCGGACGGATGTCGTGGCGACGAGCGGCGCGTATCTGCGGGTGACCCCCGCGGGCGGCGCCGAGGCACAGACGGTCGCCCCGCGGAGCCCGCTCGACCTGGGCAACACGGACACGGTCGAGGTCACCGCGTGGAAGGCCTCGGCGAGTTAGCGTCCTCACCATCCCGTCCGGCCGGCGACGCCTGGCACCGCCCCTCGTCGGGGTCGTGCGGGCTCCGGACCGGTCCGGGCGGCAAGGCCCTGGTGCCCGCCCGCGGCCGGGGCGCCGCCCCGCGCGGGGACGGACGCGGCCTACGGGACCAGGTCGCCGGTCAGGCCGGCGTCCGGCGCGGTGCCGGCCGCCGCGTCCCGCGTGCCGGGCGTACGGACGCGGGACGCGCGCGGCGGGCCGTCCCCGCGGACGCCGACAAGGCCCGCCTCGCCGCCGGGGCGGGCGGCCGGGGCGGCGGGCCGGGGCGGTTCACGAGCACTGGTCCTGCTCCAGGATCCCGGACTGGGCGATGAGATAGCCCAGCTGCGCCCGGCTGCCGCTGCCCAGCGCGGAGGCGAGCTTGGCGATGTGGGCCCGGCAGGTGCGGACGTTCATGCCGAGCCGGCGGGCGATGGCCTCGTCGACATGGCCCTCCACCAGGAGCTTGGCTATCGAGCGCTGGACGCCGCTGATGCCGTGCGGATGGGGCTCGTAGGTGACCGGGTCGTCGAGCGGGATCGCCTGGAGCCAGAACTGCTCGAAGACGCCGACCAGGTACTCCACCAGCCCGGGGTGGCGCAGTTCCAGGGCGACCTGGCGGTCGCGGCTGGCGGGTACGAAGGCGACCTTGCGGTCGACGATGATCAGCCGGTCGATGATCTCCTCAAGGGTCCGCACGTCGACCTCGGGGCCGATGCGCTCCAAATACGCCAACGTTATGGGCTGGTGGCGAGCGGTGTGCTGGTACAGCGTCCGCATCTTGATGCCCCGGCCGAGCAGCGGCCGGACCCGGCGCAGGGCCTCACCGAAGGTGGCGGCGCTGCGGCCGCTGCCGGGCTGGACGGTGAGCAGCTCGAAGGAGCACTCCGCGACGGCCCGGTCGAGGCTCGCGTTGATCCGTTTCAGGCCTTCCAGCACGCTGATGGCGTGGGTGGTGGAGGCATCCTGGGCACTGACGGCCATGAATGGCTCAAAGGCGTCGGCGAGGGCGATGGTCAGCCGCCTCCGGTCCTGGATCTCCTTCTCGATGGGGAGTATCAGTTGCGCCAGTGCGGCGGAGGGCGGCACCGGGCGGAGCCACCGCGGATCGTCGGGATCCGGTCGCAGCAGGTCCAGGTCGAGGAGGCAGGGGGCCTGCGCGACCTCGGCACGGGCTATTCGCCCAGCGCGAAGGGCGTCCACGTAGAGCTGGGAGCCGGTTTCACAGAGCTCTACGTGACTGTGAGGATGTCCCTGTTCATCCCGATCCGATCGCATATGTACACCCCCAGGCTTTTCCGATTCAGGAACATGATGCATTGAGCCAGTGGTGAAAACGTGAGGAGTGGGCCATCGTCGTGGCTGCGGGGGAGCGGGATGTATCACCTTCAAGTGAGGTTGCTCGGTCATGGCCAAGAAGCTCATACGCACCGTAGTTGGTGTCGCACTCATCGCCGCTGCCGCGGTGGGGGCAGTGGCGTCAGCCGAGGATCCAGGCTGGGGCGCGGGGACGCAGCATGTCGTCGAGGCCAAGGATCCCGGATGGGGCGCGGTCGCTCCGGCGGGCGATCCCGGATGGGGGTCCGTGGGGGCATGACGGTTCCCGAAGATCCCCGTTTCCGGCGCGAGATGGCGTCCGCCTATCGATCCGGGTGGCATTTCATCGACCTCGTCACGGCGGTGCCGCACAGTGGCGATTCGTTGATGGTCACCCTCTTCGGAGAGCCGATCGTCATCACGCGAGGAGACGACGAGGATATTCGCGCCTACCGGTGCCTCCGTCGGCCCCGAGGTGCCCCGCAGCCCGTTCGCTGTGCCATCCGGTACGGCATGATCTTCGTCAATCTCGATCAGCGTGATCACCAGCTGGTCGAGCCCGAGACCACCACCGCCACCCCCCGCAGCGCCTGAGCGGTTCCCCCGTCGTTGTAGATCGCTCAGGTGCTTCCCCCACACAGCGGCACCATCGCGGACCTGAAACGCGATGGTGCCGCTGTGCTGTCCGCGTCCGGTCGCGGCCCGGCAGGGGCCCGGCGCCCGCCCGCCGGTCCCGCGCGCGGTGAACTGCGGAGCGTGCGGCTCCGCTCCCGCCCGGGCCTCCGTGCCGGGCGGCCTTCGAGGGGCGGGCGGCCGTTGAGGGACGGGCGCGCGACGCGGACCCAACCGGGGGTACCCGCCCCGGCACCGGACACCGCTCACCGCTCCGGTCGCCCATGTCCCCCATAGCCCTACGGGCACGGGCGGTACCCCCACCGCGGTGGCTCTTTCCTCCGCCTCGCGATCGCCCGCACCCGTTGCCGCCGGCCCCGCCCTTCGGGCGGACGACGCCATGGTGAGGACACTCCCTAGGCCCGTCCCATCGCCCGGGTCAGGGCGATCTCGATGACCACGCGGTCGGGGTTCGGCGTCGGCGTGCGTCCGTAGCGCTCCGCGTAGCGGGCGACCGCGTCCGCGACGGCCTCCGGTTCGGTGCGGATGGTCGCGCGCCCTTCCAGCGTCGCCCACCGGCCCTTGTCGACCTGGCAGACCGCCACCCGCGCGCCCTCCGGGCCGGCGGCCAGCACATTGGCCACCTTGCGGCTGTTCTTGTTGGTGATGACCCGGGCGATGCCCTTCTCGCCGCCCTCCGGGTCGTAGGTGACGCCCACCGCGACGACATGGGGACTGCCGTCCGGGCGGGGAGTCGTCAGGGTGCACATGTGGTACCCGCGCCAGAAGTCGACGTACGACGGGTCGGGGTTGCGTAGGTCCATGGCCATGTTCCGGAACCTACCGGCGGTTGCCGACACCCACCACCTTGAGTGGAATAGACTCAACTTTGCGTATGTTGAATGAGTCATGGCTGGTGGGGTTCAGGGAAGAGGGGAACCCGAGGGGCCGGGCGGTCGGGCGGCCGGCGGGGGAACGCGCCGAACCGGAGAGCCCGCGGAACCGTAGAAGCCGTAGAGCCCGCCGAACCGACCGGATGGACCGAAGAAGGAGGAGAGAACGCACGTGGACGCCGAGCTGACCAACAAGAGCCGGGACGCGATCAACGCGGCCACCAACCGGGCCGTGTCCGACGGCCACCCGGATCTGACCCCCGTGCACCTGCTGCTGGCGCTGCTGGAGGGACAGGGACGACAGGCCGCGGACAACATCACCGACCTGCTCGCCGCCGTCGAGGCCGACCAGGCCGTCGTACGCTCAGGGACCGAGCGCCTGCTCGCCGCCCTGCCCAGCGTCACCGGCTCCACCGTCGCCCCGCCGCAGCCCAACCGCGAGCTGCTCGCCGTCATCGCCGACGCCTCCCAGCGGGCCAAGGAGCTCGGCGACGAATACCTTTCGACCGAGCACCTGCTCATCGGCATCGCCGCCAAGGGCGGCCAGGCCGGAGAGGTCCTGGCCCAGCAGGGTGCCACGGCCAAGAAGCTGCTGGACGCGTTCGAGAAGGCAAGGGGAGGGCGCCGGGTGACCACACCCGACCCGGAGGGTCAGTACAAGGCTCTGGAGAAGTTCGGCACGGATTTCACGGCCGCGGCCAGGGAAGGCAAGCTCGACCCGGTCATCGGACGTGACCAGGAGATCCGCCGTGTCGTCCAGGTGCTCTCGCGCCGGACGAAGAACAACCCGGTGCTGATCGGTGAGCCCGGCGTCGGCAAGACCGCCGTCGTCGAGGGCCTCGCCCAGCGGATCGTGAAGGGCGACGTCCCCGAGAGCCTGCGCGACAAGCGGCTGGTCTCGCTGGACCTCGGTGCGATGGTCGCGGGCGCCAAGTACCGCGGTGAGTTCGAGGAGCGGCTCAAGACCGTCCTCTCCGAGATCAAGGCCAGTGACGGCCAGATCATCACCTTCATCGACGAGCTGCACACGGTCGTCGGCGCCGGCGCCGGCGGCGACTCCGCCATGGACGCGGGCAACATGCTCAAGCCCATGCTCGCCCGGGGTGAGCTGCGCATGGTCGGCGCGACGACCCTCGACGAGTACCGCGAGCGCATCGAGAAGGACGCCGCCCTGGAGCGGCGCTTCCAGCAGGTGCTGGTCGCCGAGCCGAGCGTCGAGGACACCATCGCGATCCTGCGCGGACTCAAGGGCCGCTACGAGGCCCACCACAAGGTCCAGATCGCCGACTCCGCGCTGGTGGCCGCCGCCACGCTCTCCGACCGGTACATCACCTCCCGCTTCCTGCCCGACAAGGCGATCGACCTCGTCGACGAGGCCGCCTCCCGCCTCCGTATGGAGATCGACTCCTCGCCCGTCGAGATCGACGAGCTCCAGCGGGCCGTCGACCGCCTGCGCATGGAGGAACTGGCGCTGAAGAACGAGACGGACGCCGGTTCCGTGCAGCGCCTGGAGAAGCTGCGCCGCGACCTCGCCGACAAGGAGGAGGAGCTGCGCGGCCTCACCGCCCGCTGGGAGAAGGAGAAGCAGGGCCTCAACCGCGTCGGTGAGCTGAAGGAGAAGCTCGACGAACTGCGCGGCACCGCCGAGCGCGCCCAGCGCGACGGCGACTTCGACACCGCCTCCAAGCTGCTGTACGGGGAGATCCCGGCGGTCGAGCGGGAGCTGGAGGAGGCCAGCGAGGCCGAGGAGGAGGCCGCCAAGAGCGCCGACGCCAAGAGCACCATGGTGAAGGAGGAGGTCGGCCCCGACGACATCGCCGATGTGGTCGGCTCCTGGACCGGCATCCCCGCCGGGCGCCTCCTGGAGGGCGAGACGCAGAAGCTGCTGCGCATGGAGGACGAGCTCGGCAAGCGGCTGATCGGACAGGGCGAGGCCGTCCGCGCGGTGTCGGACGCCGTGCGGCGCACCCGGGCGGGGATCGCCGACCCCGACCGGCCCACCGGCTCCTTCCTCTTCCTCGGTCCGACCGGTGTCGGCAAGACCGAGCTGGCCAAGGCGCTCGCCGACTTCCTCTTCGACGACGAGCGGGCGATGGTCCGCATCGACATGAGCGAGTACGGCGAGAAGCACTCCGTGGCCCGGCTGGTCGGCGCCCCTCCCGGTTACGTCGGATACGAGGAGGGCGGCCAGCTGACGGAGGCCGTGCGCCGGCGCCCGTACAGCGTCGTCCTGCTCGACGAGGTGGAGAAGGCGCACCCGGAGGTCTTCGACGTCCTGCTCCAGGTGCTGGACGACGGCCGCCTCACCGACGGTCAGGGACGCACGGTCGACTTCCGCAACACGATCCTCGTCCTCACCTCCAACCTCGGCAGTCAGTACCTGGTCGAGCCGCTCACCAGCGAGGAGGAGAAGAAGCAGCAGGTGCTGGAGGTGGTCCGGGCCTCCTTCAAGCCGGAGTTCCTCAACCGGCTCGACGACCTGGTGGTCTTCTCGGCCCTGAGCCGCGACGAGCTCGCGCACATCGCGAGGCTCCAGATCGACCGGCTCGCCAAGCGCCTGGCCGAACGCCGGCTCACCCTGGACGTCACGCCAGACGCCCTGGAGTGGCTGGCGGACGAGGGCAACGACCCGGCGTACGGAGCGCGGCCCCTGCGGCGTCTGGTCCAGACGGCGATCGGCGACCAGCTCGCCAAGGAGATCCTTTCGGGCGAGGTCAAGGACGGCGACACGGTCCGGGTGGACCGTGTCGAGGGCGGCCTGCTCGTCGGCCCCGCCACCTGACGGGACCGGGCGGCGTACCACGCCGGGTGCCCGGTGGCCCGTCCGCCCGTGACCCGGTCGCCGGTGAGCCGTCCGGGTGGTGGTGAGCGCCGGGTGTCCGGCCGCCCGGCGGTCACGTCGTGAGCGCCGGGTGCCGTACGAGGGCGGTCCCGCCGTCCTCGTACGGCACCGTCACATCGGCACCGGCGAGCCCGTCCGGCCCCCCCGGCCCGCCGTATCCCGCGTCCACGCGGGGATCGCCGCCGGAGCGGGACCCGGTGCTGGTCCGGGCCCCGGCCGCGCTCCGTCGGCGCGCGGGCCCCCACGCGATCCGGGCGGCGAAGGCCGGGCAGACGGCGGGCGTGACGCCCGGCGCGATCCGGAGCCACGGGCGCGGCCGCGCGCGCCGGGCCGGCTCCTGTTCCGCCTCCGCCGCGCGCGAGATCATGTCAGCCCGCAGCTGATCGCCTCGGTTGGGCTTGCCACCCCCCGCCCGCGATGGGGGAGGATGGCGGCATCCGTACGAAGGGAAAAACACGGTGAGCATCGACCCGTCCTCGATTCCGAATTTCGGGGGCCAGCCCCAGCCTCAGGCCGCAGGACCGGCGGGCCCCGTCGTCCCCGACCAGGACCTGGTCAAGCAGCTCCTCGAACAGATGGAGCTGAAGTACGTCGTCGACGACGAGGGTGACCTCGCGGCGCCGTGGGAGGAGTTCCGCACCTACTTCATGTTCCGTGGCGAGGAGGACCAGCAGGTCTTCTCGGTGCGGACGTTCTACGACCGGCCGCACCCGGTCCACGACCGGTCCAAGATCCTCGACACGATCGACGACTGGAACCGCCGCACCCTGTGGCCCAAGGTCTACACGCACCTCCACGAGGACGAGCAGGGCGGCGCGACCGTACGGCTCATCGGCGAGGCCCAGATGCTGATCGGAACGGGCGTCAGCCTGGAGCACTTCGTGCAGTCGACGGTCAGCTGGGTGCGCGCCTCGATCGAGTTCGACAAGTGGCTGGTCGAGCAGTTCGGCCTGGAGCCGGCCGAGGGCGCCGAGGGCGAGGAGAAGCCCGGCGACGAGGCGGTCTGACCAGGGCCTCCCTCGCCCGGGGCCGCCGCTACAGCGCCATCTCGGCGACGGTCAGCACATAGGTCCCGTACGCGAACGACAGCCCGGCCAGGGCGGCGATCACCATGACCGCCGCCCTGGGCCGGGCTTTTCGCAGCGCGCACGCCAGGGGCAGCAGCAGCGGGAAGGCCGGCAGCAGGAAGCGCGGCTTCGACTCGAAGAACCCCGACCCGCCCACCGCGATCAGCACCAGCACCGCCGTGTAGACGAGCAGCGGCAGCGGCGGCCGGTCCAGCAGGAACAGCGCGAACAGCAGTACCCCGGCTCCCGTGAGGAGCAGCGCCATCGTGAAACCGAGGTCCATGGGCCTGGTCACGATCGTCCGGACGAAGCGCAGGGTGCCGGCGCCGAAGTCGAACCGCGAGGTCCAGCCCTTCTGCACCGCGAAGTAGCCGCCCAGCGGATCGCCCTCGCGCGTCCCCACCCACAGCACGTAGCCCAGCCAGCCGGCGGGGGCCAGCGCGGCCGCCGCCCAGATCCGGCGGTCGGACCGCAGGGGCTCCCGGCGCCGCCGCAGCAGCAGGTACCCCTCGTACGCGGCCGCCGCGACGACCGCCGCCGCCACCGCGATGCCGTTCGGCCGGGAGGCGCCCGCGAGCGCCGCCAGCACGCCCGCCGACAGCCAGCGCCGGGTCAGCACCGCGTACAGCGACCAGGCGGCGAACGCCGTCAGCAACGGCTCGGTGTACGCCATGGAGAGCACGATCGAGTGCGGCAGCAGCCCCCACAGCAGCACCAGGGCCGTCGCGACGGCCCGCCCGTGCAGCCGCTCACCGATCAGATGGATCCCCCAGGCCGCCGCCCCGGCGGCGGTCCAGGAGACCAGCAGCCCCGCGGTGCCGCCCGCGACCGGCAGCACCGTCGACACCCCCCGTACCAGCCCCGGGTAGAGCGGGAAGAACGCCAGGTCGGACTGGACCACGCCGCCCGGCCAGTGCAGGACCTTGCCGTAGCCGTGCGCGGCGATCCGCAGGTACCAGTCGGAGTCCCAGGACATGGCCAGCAGCGCCCGCGGCGAGCGGCCGATGTGCCAGGCCCACAGCGCCATGACGGCCATCCCCGTGAGCCGGGCCGCGGCGAACAGTCCCAGGGCCGGGGCGGCGCGGTGCAGCGCGGCACGCCAGCGGGGGACCGGCCCGGCGCCGGCGGGCGCCGCGTGGTCGAAGGTCTCGGCGGACAGGGTGCACCTCCGTGCGCGCGTGATCGTTCCCCCCGACCTTCGGCGGCACGCGACGGCCACGCGAGTGCTGAGGGCCCGCCCGGGTGGTTGGTCCCCGTGACGGGCCCGGGCTCGCGTGTCGCCGTGACAGCGCCCGGCTCAGCCGCTACCGGCTCAGCCGCCGGCGAGTCCCTTCAGCCGGCCCACGGCGTCCCGCAGCACCTCGGGGCGTTTGCAGAGGGTCAAGGTGAGCGCATCGAAAGCCGGACTGCCTTCCTCTTGAAATCAGATCGTGATCTGAGTAAGCTCTGATTATGTCTACCGCACGTCTGGCAGCAGAAACGGAATCCGTCTCCTTCACCGACCTCTCCCGCAACCCCAAGGGTGTCGCGGCTAGGGCTGCTGCCTTGGGGCGGCTTCGGATCACGCATCGGGACGCGCCGGACATGGTCCTGACCACAGCGGTGCGCGCGGAGGGTGCGGAGGAGAATTTGACCACCGCGTCGCGGCTTTTCCTCGCACTGATGAAGCAGGATGACGGTGCCAGAGCACTCCTCCTCGCACTGCCTGAGGTGTTTCCCTGGGCGCGGCACCTGGACGCGGAAGAGGTTCGGGCCTTCACCGTCGAGCTTCTCGAAGCACTGTCGGATGCTGCCGAACTAGGGGCGGGAGAGGCCGTGCATCGCGCGATCGTCTCCTGGCGCGCCACGGCTCGCATCAATGCTGATCCCGAGCAGCTCAGAGAGTCGCTGCGCCCGCTCGGCGGTGACGACCTCGGCCCGGTCGAGGTGCGTGGGTGAGTCCGAAGAAGGGGGACCGGGTCAGTGTTCCGCCCCTCAGCGGGTGGAACGTCGTCTTCGGGACCACAGAGGCGGTGACCGGCTGGGAGGAACTGTGCCGTGTCGCGTTGCCGAGCGCACATCGGTGCCTGGACGCCCTTCGAAGCGACCCCGTGTCCCGGTCCAACTGGAATCGCCAGCATCAGCTACGGGGCAGGCACGCGACCAAGGTGTGGAAGGGGTCCGACCTCGAACAGTGGGAGTACGAGGTCACCAGCGGTGGTCGAGTGCGCTACCTGGTCAGCGCGGAGACTTCCACGGTGATCCTCGTGTATGCCTCGCCGCGGCATCCGAAAGACACCGACTGAGCCTGAGCCGTTTCTTGGCCGGGGCCCGCGAGCAGGCCCCGACCCTGCACCTCGGCGGACCGCCTTCCACGCGCTCCGTCAGACCGCCAACCGCTTGAGGCGGCTCACCGCCTCATCCAACACACCCCTCCGCTTGCAGAACGCGAAGCGCACGAACGGAGCGCCCTGGGCGCGGTGGTCGTAGAAGACCGCCGTGGGGATGGCGACCACCCCGCACCGCTCGGGCAGCTCCCGGCAGAACGCGATGCCGTCGCTCGCGCCCAGCGGACGGATGTCGGCCGTGACGAAGTACGTGCCGGCGGGGCGGTGGACCCCGAAGCCGGCCTCGGCCAGCCCGTCGCTCAGCAGGTTCCGCCTGGCCTCCAGACCGGCTCGCAGATCGTCGTAGTAGGTGTCCGGCAGACGCAGCGCCTCGGCGATCGCGTACTGGAACGGTCCGCCGGAGACGAACGTCAGGAACTGCTTGGCGGAGCGCACGGCGGTGGTCAGCTCGGGGCTCGCGGTCACCCACCCGATCTTCCAACCGGTGAACGAATACGTTTTTCCCGCGGACGAGATGGTGACCGTGCGCTCGCGCATGCCGGGGAGCGAGGCGATCGGTACGTGCTCGGCGCCGCCGAAGACCAGGTGCTCGTAGACCTCGTCGGTGACCACCAGCAGATCGCGTTCGACGGCGAGCTCCGCGACGGCGGTGAGTTCCTCGCGGGTCAGGACGGTGCCGGTGGGGTTGTGCGGCGTGTTGAGCAGGATGAGCCGGGTGCGGTCGGTGACGGCGGCACGCAACTCGTCCAGGTCGAGGACGAAGCGTCCGCCCGCGGCTCCGCCGCCGGGCCCCTCCTGCGGCCGCAGGGTGACCGGGACGCGGGCACCGCCGGCCATCGCGATGGAGGCGGCGTACGAGTCGTAGTACGGCTCCAGCGCGATCACCTCGTCACCCGGTTCGACGAGTGCGAGCAGCGACGCGGCGATCGCCTCGGTGGCGCCGGCCGTGACGAGGACCTCGGTGTCGGGGTCGTACGCCAGGCCGTACCGCTTGAGCTGGTGCTCGGCGATCGCGGTACGCAGTTCGGGGACCCCGGGGCCCGGCGGGTACTGGTTGCCGCGGCCGTCGCGCAGGGCCCGTACCGCCGCCTCCCGGATCTCGTCGGGTCCGTCGGTGTCGGGAAAGCCCTGGCCCAGGTTGATCGCACCGGTCCTGACGGCCAGCGCGGACATCTCGGCGAAGATCGTCGTGCCGAACTCCGCGAGGCGGCGGTTGAGCAGCGGTCGTGTCATGGCGGCCATCCTGGGCCGAAGCTCCGGGGTTCCTCAAGTGTGCTTCGACGCCCGTCCCCCAGGGGGATCTCCCCGCTCCGGCTCCTCGTGCTCCGGCTCCTCCGGCGGGGCGGCTCCGCGGCTGAACGGCGGAACGCGGGGCCGAAGCTCTGGACTTGCTCAATTCGGATTAGGACCGGTGACGGCGGGGGCATCCCCCTCTCACGTACGACACGGGGGATGGTGGATCGGATGGAGTTCGCTCTGGTGTTTGCCGGGATCGCAGTGATCGCGGCTTTCATGGCGGTATCAGCCTCGCGGGGCGGGGGACGCAAGCGCCGCAGCCGCTCGGGTTCTTCGAGCAGCGGCAGCTGGTGGGCCGGCAGCGGCGGTGGTTCGTCCTGCGGGGGCGGGTCCTCCTGTGGTGGGGGTTCCTCCTGCGGTGGCGGGGGTGGGTGTGGTGGCGGCGGCAGCTGACACGGGGCAGCTGGCCCGCGACCACTGAAGGCGCCCTGGCGGGTGCAACTCCCGCCGGGCGCCCTTCTGTTGTGGTCGCAAGACGCTCGACTTGCCTTTTTTTGTTGAACAGTTGAACCGTGGGGCCCCCGAGGGGATGGAAACCACGGCAAGTTGGGTAAAAACACTATGAGTGTCCCCTCGTTCATGCTTCCCTCGCTGTGGGGAAAATCCGGCCCTCGGACCTCGTATGCGGACCCGAGCAGGCGCTTCCCGAGACCTCTTCCTCAATGACTCCTCCGGGGCACCCCCGGTCCACCCGTCGAACCGTGTTTGCGGAGCCGACCCATGCTCACGACCCTCCAGACCGCCTACACCGATACGCGCGCCGCCGACCTGGCCTGGGCGCTGGGCCGCGAGGCCCTCCCCGCCCTTGCCGTACTCGACCTCGAACTGTCCGGTGCCATACTCCAGCTGAGACTCCTCGGCGCGTCCCACCAGGTGCTGCTGGAGGAGGAGCGGGGCAGATGCTCCGAGACCGTCGCCTGTATCCCCGGCAGCAGCACGCCGCTTCCCCTCGGGGTGGCGAAACGGATCGGCGAATGGGAGTACGAATTCGCCGCGCGGGTCGAGACCCTCTCGCAGGGCTCCTTCGCCGGCCGCGCGCAGGAGTTGCTGGCGCTCGTGTCCGACCACCCGCACGGCCTGGCGGGCACCTTCCCCGGCTCGCCGTACGCGTTCACCGCGATGCTGGCGCAGCGCCACGAGGGCCAGGTCAGATGGCGCACCTGGCACGCGTACCCCCAGGAGGGGCAGCTCGTGGTGACCAGGACGAGGGTGGGTGTCCGTATGCCCGCGGCGCTTCAGTAGCACTCGTGTGGGTGACTCTTGGTTACAGTCGAGTGACGTAACGTTGCTGCATGATTGAAGCGCCCGTCTCCGTCTCCCGGACGCCCGCGCAGGGCGCGGCGCCACTGCCCGTGCGGGTGCGGGCGGGACGGTGCCTGGTGCTGGCCGCGGTCTTCGTCTGTGCCGCGTGCGGACTGGTCTACGAACTGGAACTGGTCGCCCTCGCCTCCTATCTGATCGGTGACTCCGTCACCCAGGCGTCCGTCGTCCTGTCGGTGATGGTCTTCGCGATGGGCGTCGGATCGCTGCTCGCCAAGCGGCTGCGCTGCCGGGCGGCCGTCGGCTTCGGGATGGTCGAGGCGGCGCTGGCGCTGATCGGCGGCTGTTCGGCTCTCGCGCTGTACGCCGCGTTCGCGTGGGTGGGCGAGTCGAGGTACGCGCTGGTGGGGTTCTCCCTTGCCATCGGAGTGCTGATCGGCGCGGAGATACCGCTTCTGATGATCCTGATCCAGCGCGTCTCGCGACGGGCCGAGCAGGACGCGGGCGGGACGGTGGCCGATCTGTTCGCCGCCGACTACGTGGGCGCGCTCGTCGGAGGGCTGGCCTTTCCGTTCCTGCTGCTGCCGTGGCTCGGGCAGTTGACCAGTTCCCTGCTCACCGGGGCGGTCAACACGATGGCCGGAGGCGTGCTGGTGCTCTGGCTGTTCGCGGGGGACCTGACGCGTCGCGAGCGATGGCTGGTGATCGTCGCCAACGTGACGGTTCTGACGGTGATCGCCACCGCGACCGTGCTGGCCGACGACTTCGAGCGGGCCGCGCGCCGGGCGGTGTACGGCGAGCGCGTGCGGGTCGCCGTCCGTACGGACGTGCAGGAGGTCGTGGTGACCGGGGAGCGCGGAGGGCCGCCCGAGCTGTTCCTCGACGGGCGGCTGAAGGTCAGCGGGCGCGACGAGCGCCGGTACCACCAGGCGCTGGTGCACCCCGCGATGCGCGGCCCGCACGCGCGCGTACTGATCCTGGGCGGGGGTGACGGGCTGGCCCTGCGGGAGGCCCTGCGCTACGACGGGGTCGAGTCGGTGACCGTCGTCGAACTGGACCCCGGGCTCGTGCGGCTGGCCCGTACCGACCCGGAACTGACCCGCCTCAACGACCACGCCTACGAGGACCCGAGGGTCCGGGTGGTGTACGGGGACGCCTTCCGGCGGCTGCGGGAGTCGGCGGGGGCGCCGGGCGGCCCGGGCGCGCTGGGCGTCCACGACGTCGTGATCTCCGATCTGCCCGACCCCGGCATCACCCGCAGCACCAAGCTCTACTCGGAGGAGTTCTACGGCCTGGCCGTGCGCGTGCTGGCGCCCGGCGGCCGGCTCGTGGTGCACGCGGGGCCGGTCGAGAGCCGCCCGCACACCTACTGGACGGTGGACGCCACCCTGCGGGCTGCCGGACTCGCGTCCCGGCCCTACTGCGCGACCGGGCGCATGTCCGGGTTCGCCGCGGATCCCGGCCGGTCCACCGACGGCGACGCCGTACCGCGCGACTGGGGGTTCCTCCTCGCCGCGCCGGGCGCCACCCCGCCGGAGCTCGGGCTCTCGCCGGACGCCCCGCAGGCGCGTGCGCTGGCCGGCGGGGCCCTCGCGGCCGGTGCCCGCCGGGCGGAGCGGGCCCGGCTGGACGACCTGCCGCCCTCGACCCTGGTGCACCCCCGGTACGGCGGGTGACCCCTTCGGCCTCGTGCGCGTGGGAGACGTGGCGGCCGGGCGTGGGTAGGCTCGGTTCCCATGGAGCATGAGGTGTTCGTTCCGGTTGCCGTACAGACCCTGCGTCGGGTGCTGGCGGATCCCGCCCGCGTCGCCCGTTGCGTACCGGGGTTCACCCAGGACGCCGACGCGACGGCCGACCCGCTGTCCGGGCGCCTGAAGGCGCGCGTCGACGGCCACACGATCACCTACCGGGGCCATCTGCGCGTCGTCGAGCAGGAGGACGGTGACTACGCCGTGACGGGCGAGGGCGCGGAGGCACGCGGATCGGGCTCGGTGAAGGTGGCCCTGACCGTACGCCCCGCCCCGGCGGAGGGCGGCACGACGCTCGCGTTCACGGGGACGTCGAGCGCGGAGGGCCGGCTGGCCGAACTCTCCACGGACGCCGCGGCCTCCACGGCCCACCGTCTGCTGGACCGGTTCGCCGAATCGCTGGCCGAGGTCGCGTCGCTCGGCGCGGCGGACGCCGGTGACGGCCCGGCGGACGCCGGTGACGGCCCGGTGGGCGAGGGCGGCGAAGCCCATGAGAACCATCGTGGCGAGAGCCGTGACGGCCAGGACGACCCCGACGGGCGCGAACCCCGCGACGAGGGCGGCGAGGAGCAACAGGGGAGCGCGGGCGACCCGGGCGCCGGGGCGGAGGCCATCGCGGCCGACGAGGGCTTCGACGACGATGTGGAACAGGGCAAGGAGGACAGCCCGTCCGTGTTCGACACACCCGTGCCGCCGCCGTCGCTGGACCCTTCCCCCACGTTCGGCGCGGAGCCCTTCGCCGACGCCGAGTTCACCGTCCCCAGCGGTCCGCCGCTGCCCGACCCGCCGCCCGCCGAAGCCGCGCACGCCCGGCGCACCATGATCGGCCGCAGTGCCGAAGAGGTCGACCACGCGCCGCCGCGCGGCCGCTACGCGCCCACACCCGGTCCGGAGGGGTCGTCGGCCGCCGACACACTGCGCTGGCTCGCTCCCGCCGCCGCACTCGCGCTCGCATCGGCTGTGGTGGTCGGACGCGCGCTGCGCCGTCGCAAGTAGTGTCGGGCGGTGTGAATGTGAGCAGCGAAGAGAACATCCGGCTGTCCGCCGGAGATGTCGACATGACCGTGGTCCCGGCGAACGGCGGCCGCATCGGCAGCCTTCGTGTGGCCGGGACCGAACTGCTGCGCCAGGGCGAGCGGTACGGCTGTTTCCCGATGGTGCCCTGGTGCGGACGGCTCGCGCACGGCCGCTTCCGTAATGGCGCGACAGAGCATTCGATGCCGCTCAACTCGCCGCCGCACGCCATCCACGGCACCGGCCGCGACACCGTCTGGCGCACCGCCAGGGCCGACAAGGACGAGGCCGTCCTCTACTACGACCTCGCCGAACCCTGGCCGTACCCCGGACGGGTCACCCAGACCTTCGCCCTGACCGAGGAGTCGCTCACCCTCCAGCTCGGCGTCGAGACGTACGGCGACTCGTTCCCCGCGCAGGCGGGCTGGCACCCCTGGTTCAACCGACGCCTCGGGGACGAGGACGCGGGCGAGGGCGTACGGATCGCCTTCGCCCCCGAGTGGCAGGAGGTGCGCGGTGAGGACCACCTGCCGACCGGCCGTCGCATCCCGCCCGGGCCCGGCCCGTGGGACGACTGCTTCGGCATGCCCGACGGCGTGGACGTCACCCTCACCTGGCCGGGGCGGCTGGAGCTGAGGGTCACCAGCTCCGCGCCCTGGGCCGTCGTGTACGACGAGCAGGAGGCCGCGGTCTGTGTGGAGCCCCAGTCGGGACCGCCGAACGGGCTCAACACCGATCCGCTCCTGGTCACGCCACTGGAGCCGCTGGAGATGACGTCCACCTGGACGTGGCGCCGGCTGTGAGGCGCCGGCTTTAAGCTCAATGGCATGACTGACGTACGCGCCGATCTGCTGCAGCAGATCAAGGACAAGGCCGTGGTGCACGGCAAGGTGACCCTCTCCTCGGGTCTGGAGGCCGACTACTACGTCGATCTTCGCCGGATCACGCTGGACGGCGCGGCCTCTCCGCTCGTCGGTCAGGTCATGCTCGATCTGACCGACGGCCTCGACTTCGACGCGGTGGGCGGTCTGACCCTCGGCGCCGACCCGGTCGCGACGGCGATGCTGCACGCCTCGGCCGCGCGCGGCCGGACGCTCGACGCGTTCGTCGTACGCAAGGCCGCCAAGGCGCACGGCATGCAGCGCCGGGTCGAGGGGCCGGACATCAAGGGCCGTCGGGTCCTGATCGTCGAGGACACCTCCACCACCGGCGGCTCGCCGCTCACCGCCGTCGAGGCGGCCCGTGAGGCCGGCGCCGAGGTCGTCGCGGTGGCGACGATCGTGGACCGGGCGACCGGCGCGGGCGACAAGATCAGCGGAACGGCGGGGGTTCCGTACCTCTACGCCTACGCCCTGGACGAGCTGGGTCTCGCCTGACAGACGCGTGACCTGCGGTTCCTTGGAGGGGTGGATGGTTTCACGTGAAACCGTCCGCCCCTCGCCCCTGTCATGGGCATCCAAGGGGTGGAGCCCACGCGGCCATCTGGAAAGATAGGTGCGACGATGACGTCGCCCCCAGGTCAGGGATCAGCAAACGCAACGCAACCGCAGATCACAAGGAGCGGACAGATGCCCATCGCAACCCCCGAGGTCTACGCCGAGATGCTCGACCGGGCGAAGGCAGGCAAGTTCGCCTACCCGGCCATCAACGTCACGTCCACCCAGACCCTGCACGCCGCGCTGCGCGGTTTCGCGGAGGCCGAGAGTGACGGCATCATCCAGATCTCGACCGGTGGGGCTGAGTTCCTGGGCGGCCAGTACAACAAGGACATGGTGACGGGCGCGGTCGCGCTCGCCGAGTTCGCGCACGTCGTCGCCGACAAGTACGACATCACGGTCGCGCTGCACACGGACCACTGCCCGAAGGACAAGCTGGACGGTTACGTCCGCCCGCTGCTCGACATCTCCGCCGAGCGCGTCGCCAAGGGTCTCAACCCGCTCTTCCAGTCCCACATGTGGGACGGCTCGGCCGAGACCCTTGAGGAGAACCTGGCCATCGGCAAGGAGCTGCTCGCCAAGGCCGCCGCCGCCAAGATCATCCTTGAGGTCGAGATCACCCCGACCGGTGGCGAGGAGGACGGCGTCACCCACGAGATCAACGACGAGCTGTACACCACCGTCGACGACGCGCTGCGCACCGCCGAGGCGCTCGGCCTGGGCGAGAAGGGCCGCTACCTGCTGGCCGCCTCCTTCGGCAATGTCCACGGTGTCTACAAGCCGGGCAACGTCGTGCTCCGTCCCGAGCTGCTCAAGGACCTCCAGGAGGGCGTGGCGGCGAAGTACGGCAAGGCGTCGCCGTTCGACTTCGTCTTCCACGGTGGCTCCGGATCGACCGCCGAGGAGATCGCCACGGCGCTGGAGAACGGCGTCGTGAAGATGAACCTCGACACGGACACGCAGTATGCCTTCACGCGTCCGGTCGCGGACCACATGTTCAAGAACTACGACGGTGTCCTGAAGGTCGACGGCGAGGTCGGCTCGAAGAAGACCTACGACCCGCGCACCTGGGGCAAGCTGGCCGAGGCGGGCATGGCCAAGCGCGTGTCCGAGGCGTGTGTCGCGCTGCGCTCGGCCGGTACCAAGCTGAAGTAGGCACGCGGTAGCCAAGACGGGCCCGGCATCGCGTGCGCGGTGTCGGGCCCTGTCATGTCTGGAGGCTTCGTGACGTACGACTTCGATACGGCCATCGACCGGCGCGGTACCTCATGCGTCCAGTGGGACGGGGTGGCGGACCGTTTCGGGGTGGACGGGCTGCTTCCGTTCACCATCTCCGACATGGATTTCACCTCTCCGCCCGAGGTGCTGGACGCCCTGCGGCAGCGCGTCGCGCACGGGGTCTTCGGCTACACGGACTGGCGGCTGGGGGACTTCCGGGCGGCGATACGCCACTGGTACGGGACGAGGTTCGGCACCGCGCTCGACCCGGAGTCGATCGTGTACGCGCCGTCCGTCCTCAACCAGCTCTCCCAGCTGCTCCGTATGTGGACGGAGCCGGGGGACGGGGTGGTCGTGCACACCCCGACGTACGACGGCTTCACCAAGGTGCTGTCGGGGCTCGGGCGGGAGCCGCGGGGCGTGCCGGTGGACGACGGGGCCGCGCTGGAGCGGCAGCTCGCGCGGCCGGACTCCAAGGTGCTGCTGCTGTGCTCGCCGCACAACCCGACGGGCCGGGTGTGGACGCGGCCGGAGCTCGCCGCGTTCGCGCGGCTGGCCGCCCACCACGGTGCCGCCGTCATCAGCGACGAGATCCACGCGGATCTGGTGCACGACGGCCGGCGCCATCTGCCGTGGACCGCGGTCGCGGATGGCGGCCCGGGCCGCTGGGCCGTGATCACCTCGGCGTCGAAGGCGTTCAACTTCCCGGCGCTGAACGGCTCGTACGGGATCATCGGCGATCCGGCCGAGCGGGCGGCGTTCCTGCGCCGGATGGAGACGGCCGAGGGGCTCGCCTCGCCGGCGGTGCTCTCGCTCACCGCCCACATCGCGGCCTACCGGCGGGGCGCGGCCTGGCTGGACGAGCTGCGCGCGTATGTGGCGGGCAGTCTGGGCATGCTCGCCGATCGTCTGGCGTCGGCCTTTCCGCAGCTGGGGTGGGAGCCGCCGCAGGCCGGCTATCTCGCGTGGGTCGATCTGCGGCCGCTGGCGGTGGACGGCGACGCGCTCCAGCGGGAGCTGGTCGAGCACGAGAAGGTCGCGATCATGCCGGGCCGGGTGTACGGGGCGGACGGTTTCGTCCGCCTCAACCTCGGCTGCCCGCGCGCCAAGGCCGAAGCGGGCACGGACGCCCTGATCCGGGCCCTGACGCGGTTGGTGCCCGGAGGCTGACGCGGTGGGTGCCCGGGCCCTGGCACGGTGGGCGCCCAGGGGCTGACGCGGTGGGCCGCCCCCGGCCGCCGCGGCCATGCGGTGACCATGCGGTGGCCGGGGTGTGCCCGGGACGGCAGGATGCCCCTATGGACATCAGGCTGGCGTCGGCGACCGGCCGATGGGTGGTGCTCACCACCGTGCTGGGATCCGGCATGGCCCTGCTGGACTCGACCGTCGTCAACGTCGCCCTGCCCCGCATCGGCGAGGATCTCGGCGCGGACATGGCGGACCTCCAGTGGACCGTCAACGCCTACATGCTCACCCTCGCCGGGCTGATCCTGCTGGGCGGGGCGCTGGGGGACCGCTTCGGGCGGCGGCGGGTGTTCGTGGTGGGGGTGGTGTGGTTCGCCGTGGCGTCGCTGCTGTGCGGGCTCGCGCCGAACACCCTCGTACTGATCATCGCCCGGGCGCTGCAGGGCGTCGGCGGGGCCCTGCTCACACCCGGCTCGCTCGCGTTGATCCAGGCGAGTTTCCACCCCGACGACCGGGCCCGCGCCGTGGGGCTGTGGTCCGGCTTCGGCGGGGTCGGTGCGGCCGTGGGCCCGTTCGTGGGCGGGTGGCTGGTCGACGGGCCCGGCTGGCGCTGGGTCTTCCTCATCAACGTGCCGCTGGCCGCGCTGTGCGTGCCGGTCGCGCTGCGGCACGTACCGGAATCGCGGGACGAACGGGCGCACGGGCGGTTCGACGTGCTGGGCGCGGTCCTCGGCGCGCTGGCGCTCGCACTGGTCACCTATGGGCTGATCGACGAGAACTGGTGGACGGGGGCGGCCGGCGTGGTCGTCGGCGCGGTCTTCGTGGGGGTCGAGCGCCGGCGGTCCGAGCCGATGCTGCCGCCCTCGATCTTCGCTTCCCGCCTGTTCACGGCGGTCAACCTGGTGACGTTGTGCGTGTACGCGGCGTTCGGCGGCTTCTTCTTCCTGGCGACCCTCCATCTGCAGGTGGTGTCCGGGTACTCGGCGCTCGGGGCGGGCACGGCGCTGCTGCCCACCACGGTGCTCATGCTGCTGCTCTCGGCCAGGTCGGGGGAGTGGGGGCAGCGGCTGGGTCCGCGCGTTCCGCTGACCGTGGGGCCGCTGCTGTGCGCCGCCGGGATGCTGCTGATGCTGCGGGTCGGTACGGACGCCTCCTACGTACGCGACGTGCTGCCCGCCCTGGTGGTGCTGGGGCTCGGCATGGTCGTCCTGGTGGCCCCGCTGACCGCGACGGTCCTGGCGTCGGTCGAGACCGGCCGGGCCGGGCTGGCCAGCGGCATCAACAACGCGGCCGCCCGCGCGGCGGGCCTGCTGGCCGTGGCGGCGCTGCCGCTGCTGGCCGGGATGGGTCCGGAGGCCTACCGCTCGGCGCAGGAGTTCGAGGCGACGTTCCGCAGGGCGATGCCGATGTGCGCGGGGGTGCTGGTGCTGGGGTCCCTGATCGCCTGGTGGACGATCCGGGCCCCCCGGGCGGCCGGGCGCTGCCATCCGGAATGCCGGGTGAACTGCGGGATCACCTCGCCGCCCCTGGAGCCGGACACGGCGCTGGAACCGGAGGGCACGGCCCCGGACCGGCAGGGCCCCCGCCCCGACCCCCGGGCCGGCACCTAGCCGCGGGCAGGCCCCGGGCTACGAGCCCTCCGCTCTGCCCCCCGGGCGGTGCCAGAGCCACCCGGGCGGTGCCAGAACCCTCCGGCCTGCCCCCGGGCGGTGCCCAGGCGCCGGCCCGCCGGCCGGAACCGCCCCGGCGACCTGTGACACTGGGGGCATGGCCATCCACGAGAACCTGCTGGGGGGACCGCCCCCCACCCATCTGCCCGACGATCCCGAGCCGCGCGAGCTGCTCGCGAGCGGGGCCGCCCCCGCCGACGTCGCCGCCAAGTACCCCACCTCCTCCCTGGCCTGGGCCCAGCTCGCCGACGACGCCTTCCAGGGCGGCCGGGTCGTCGAGTCGTACGCGTACGCCAGGACCGGCTACCACCGCGGCCTGGACTCCCTGCGCCGCAGCGGCTGGAAGGGGCACGGCCCGGTGCCGTGGGAGCACGAGCCCAACCGCGGCTTCCTGCGTGCCCTGAACGCCCTCGCCCGCGCCGCCCAGGCCATCGGCGAGCAGGAGGAGTCCGAGCGGTGCTCGACGTTCCTGCGCGACTCGTCCCCGCTGGCCGCGGACACCCTCGGCTGATCCGCCCACAGCCCCGGCACGGCCCGCCCCCGGCACGCCCGGCGCGGCGGGCCGACCCGTTTCCGGGCAACCGGGCCGGTACGATCGCACACACCATCGAATCGCAGCCGGCGCAGAGTCCCCCCACGGCGCTCTTCCCCCCACCCGGCCGGAGCAGGGGAGAAGTCTGTTTTGGGCAAGCGTGCCGCCGCACCCCGTGGACGCCGTCGCCGTCGGAGCAGCAGCAGTGGACGCGGCGGCGGACGCCGTTCGGCCGGCCCGATACTCCTGCTCGCCCTGGGCCTGATCGCCCTGTGCCTGGGCGGCGGCGCCGCCCTCGCGCACTGGCACGGCAGGGGCGAGCCCACCGCCACCGGGCCCGGCAACGCCGCGAGTCCCCTCGCGCCCCCCGCGCGGACACCCGTCGCAGAGCCGCCGCCCGCCCCCTCGCCCCCCGCCGCCGCGTCGCCCCGGGCCGGCCGCAGTGCCCCGCCCAGGGAGGCCGTGAAGGACCCGGCCCCGGTGACCGTGCCCTCCTCGGGCGACGGCACCTTCACCTCCGCGCGGACCTCCGGCGGCAAGGTCGGCTCGGGGACCCCGCGCCGCTACCGCGTCCAGGTGGAGGACGGCATCGACATCTCGGCCGGCCAGGCGGCGGAGGAGATCCAGAAGATCCTCGCCCATCCCCAGGGTTGGGCGGCCAATGGCCGAGGGTCCTTCCAACTGGTCGACAAGGACGCGGATTTCGTCATCCGTATCGCGACGCCGAAGACCGCCGACGCGCTCTGCCTCGCCCAAGGGCTGGACACCGGAGGAGAGTTGAACTGCGAGACGGTCGACGGCGTGGTGGTGAACCTCAAGCGCTGGATGCTGGGGTCCCCGACGTTCTCCGGCACCCCGGCCGAGTACCGTCACCTGATCATCAACCACGAGGTCGGGCACGAGATCGGCATCCGCGAGCACATGGGCTGCTCCGGTGCGGGCAAGCTCGCGCCGGTGATGATGCAGCAGATCAAGGGACTGGACGGCTGCGAGTCCAACGCGTGGCCGTATGACACCAGTGGCCGGTACATCACGGGGCCAGTCGTGTAATGATGCGACCGGGACCGCACGCGTGCGGTCCCGAGGGGACCGGGGCTCCACAGCCGGCTGGAAGGAGCGGACCGCTACCCGGTAGCACGCATTGAGGAGACAGCGATGTCTACTTACCCCGATGCCTCCGCAGCCGGTTCGGACACCCCGAACCTGGACTTCGCAGGTACGACGCCGTACGAGGACTACGTCCAGGCGGACGTCCTCACCCACCTCCAGCACCCGCTCTCGGACGATCCGGGAGAGATGGTCTTCCTGGTCACCACCCAGGTCATGGAGCTGTGGTTCACCGTGATCGTCCATGAGTGGGAGACGGCGAGCCGCGCCCTGCGCGAGGACCGCGTCCAGGTCGCGATGGACGCCCTGAAGCGGTCCGTACGGGAGCTGGAGGCGCTGAACGCCTCCTGGAAGCCGCTCGGCCAGCTCACCCCCGCACAGTTCAACGCCTACCGCAGCGCCCTGGGCGAGGGCTCCGGATTCCAGTCGGCGATGTACCGGCGGATGGAGTTCCTGCTGGGCGAGAAGTCGGCGTCGATGCTGGTCCCGCACCGGGGTGCGCCGCGCGTCCACGCGGAGCTGGAGAAGGCCCTCCAGGAGCCGAGTCTGTACGACGAGGTGCTGCGGCTCCTCGCCCGGCGCGGGTTCCCCGTCCCGGCGGAGGTCCTCCAGCGGGACCTGGCGCAGAAGTACGAGCCGGCCCGCGAGATCGAGGAGATCTGGGCCGGGATCTACGCCGGGGACGACCAGGGCGACGAGCTGGTCCGGCTCGGCGAGGCGCTGACGGACGTGGGCGAGCTGGTCTGGCGCTGGCGCAACGACCACCTGGTCGCCACGCGGCGGGCGATGGGCTCCAAGACCGGTACGGGCGGCTCGGCCGGTGTGGCCTGGCTGGAGAAGCGCGCCCGCAAGAACGTCTTCCCCGAGCTGTGGACGGCGCGCAGCCATGTCTGAGCAGCTGGAGAAGCGGGCGGCCGGGGCCGGGCGGCCGGCGAGCGGGACGGCCGGGGCCGAGCAGCTGAGGAAGGACGCGCTGGCGCTGGACGCCGAGGACGCGCTCGCCTCCGCGCGTGAGCTCTTCACCCTCGACGAGGGCGTCTACCTGGACGGCAACTCGCTGGGCGCGCTGCCCCGCCAGGTCCCGCTCCGGATGGCCGACGTGATCGGCCGCGAGTGGGGCGAGCTGCGCATCCGCTCGTGGGACGAGAGCGGCTGGTGGACCGCGCCGGAGCGGATCGGGGACCGGATCGCGCCGCTCGTCGGCGCGGCGCCGGGCCAGATCGTGGTCGGCGACTCGACGAGCGTCAACGTGTTCAAGGCGCTCGTGGGGGCGGTCCGGCTGGCCGACGCCGGACAGGGGCCCGGCGGCGCCCCGGGCGCGGGTGACGGCTCCGTCAGGGACGAGATCGTCGTCGACGTGTCGACGTTCCCCACGGACGGGTACATCGCGCAGTCGGCGGCCCGTCTGACCGGCAGGCGGCTGGTGCCGGTCGAGCCCGGGGACGTACCGGCCGCGGTCGGTCCGCGCACGGCCGCCGTCCTCGTCAACCACGTCGACTTCCGCACGGGCCGGCTGCACGACCTGCCCGGCATCACCGCGGCCGTCCGGGCGGCCGGCGCGATCTCGGTGTGGGACCTGTGCCACAGCGCGGGCGCGCTGCCGGTGGGCCTGGACGCGCACGGCGTGGACCTGGCGGTCGGCTGCACGTACAAGTACCTGAACGGCGGCCCCGGGGCGCCGGCCTACCTGTACGTCGCCGCGCGCCACCAGGCGGGCTTCGACTCCCCGCTGCCCGGCTGGAACTCGCACGCCGACCCGTTCGGCATGACGCCCGGCTACGCGCCGGCCGACGGCGCGGCGCGCGGCCGGGTCGGCACGCCCGACATCCTCTCGATGCTGGCGCTGGAATCGGCGCTGGACGTCTGGGACGGGGTCTCCATCGACGCCGTACGGGCCAAGAGCCTGGCGCTGACGGACTTCTTCCTGGAGTGCGTACGGGCGTATGTGCCCGAGGGCCTGGTCACCTCGTTGACGCCCGAGGAGCACGGGCAGCGGGGCAGCCAGGTGGCCCTGCGCTGCGCCGACGCCCCGGCCGTGATGAAGGAGCTGATCGCCCGCGGTGTCGTGGGTGATCTGCGCCGCCCCGACGTGCTGCGGTTCGGCTTCACCCCGCTGTACGTCGGCTTCGCCGACGCCGAGCGCGCGGCACGCGTGCTGGCGGAGGTGCTGGCGGACGTGCCGGCGGCTCCGACGCGGTGACGTCCGGCTTGATCTGCGGGGGCGCCGGTGCTGGTACCGTCCCCGCAGGTCAGGCCAATTCGGCCCCGTCACCGAAAGGTTGAGCATCATGCCCGACCCCGCCGCACGCGACGCCGCCGAAGAAGCGTCCGCCCTGTCGCATCCGGCCGTCGACCCGGATTCCACCGCCGCGTACGGCGAGCACCCGGACCAGGTCGTCGACTTCTACGCCCCGCGCGACGGCCGGGGCGGCCCGGTCCCGCTCGTCGTCGTCCTGCACGGCGGGGCGTGGCGGGCACCGTACGACCGTCGCCACATCACCCCTTTCGCCGGTTTTCTCGCACGGCACGGATTCGCCGTCGCGAACGTGGAGTACCGCCGGGGCGGGGACGCCCCCGGAGCCCCGGACGCCGCGGGTCCGGTGGCCGGGCGATGGCCGGAGACGTTCGACGACGTGGCCGCGGCGATGGACGCGCTGCCCGCGCTGGTGGCCGCCCACCTCCCGCAGGGCGACCCCCGGCGCATGGTCGTCACCGGGCACTCGGCGGGCGGGCACCTGGCCCTGTGGGCGGCCGCCCGCCATGTGCTGCCGCCCGGGTCGCCGTGGCGCCTGGCTTCACCTCCCGAGCTGCGCGGAGTCGTCGCGCTCGCGCCGATCGCGCACTTCGAGCGGGCGGTGGAGCTCGATGTGTGCGGCGGGGCGGTGACCCAGCTGCTCGGCGAGGGGGCGGACGCGAAGGCCCGCGCGGGGTGCGCCGATCCGTCGGTGCTGCTGCCGACCGGGATCGCCACGACCGTGGTGCAGGGCCGTCAGGACACGGTCGTCCCGGGGGCCGTCGCGGAGGCGTACGCGGACGCGGCGGCGAGGGCGGGCGAGATGGTCGGACTGACCCTCCTGGACGGCGTGGGCCACTTCCCGCTGATCGACCCGGTGGCGGACGCCTGCGCGGTGGTCGTGGAGGAGATCGCCCAGCTCGCCTGGTGACCGGGGCCACGGGCGCGGGCACGGGCGGGGCACGGGCAGCCGGGAGCGTTCCGCTCCGGGTCGGCGGCGTAGTACTCCAGGAGGACGCGGAAGGATCCCCATCCAAGGTGACGACCGCCCTCCGGCCGTTGCCTACGGTTTATCGCGTGACCGACACCAAGACCCGCAGCCCGGAGTACCGGATGGCCCGCGGCATGTTCCACGGCATGCGCCGCGAGCTCCTCGACGACGTGTTCGCCTACCGGCCGCTCCCGCCCATGCGCACCGACGGGCCGGTGACCAGGCGGCTGCCGAGGTTCACCCATGAGTACGTGACCTGGTTCCCGCACGCCCTGGTGGCCGGGGCCGCCCTGATCGTGATGTCCGTGGGATATACGGACGGACAGCCGGTCGCCGGGATCATCCCGGCGGCCGTGATCCTGCTGACCCTGGTCCGGCCGGTCGCGGCGTTCTGGCTGTCCCTGGCGACGGCCCCGTTCGTGAGCATCATGTCCGGCTACTGGGACGGCTGGCCGTGGGCCCCGACCAGCTTCCTGGGCCAGCTCACCGTGATGACCGTGGTCGCGGCCCGGACCCGTCCGCGCACCGCCGCGTGGATGTGGACGCTGACAGGCGCGTTCGGCTTCTTCTGCGAGGTGTTCGTCAGCCGGGGCGGCGGTGGTCACACCTTCCCCCTGCTGGCCGTCTCCGCCTTCGTCCTGCTGTGCGTCACCGTCTTCCACACCCGGCGCGCGGCGAGGGAGGAGGTCACCGCCCAGCAGTCCGTCACCGCGCGGGAGCGCTCCCGGCGGACCCTCCTGGAGGAGCGCACCACCATCGCCCGCGAGCTGCACGACGTGGTCGCCCACCACATGTCGGTCGTCGCCATCCAGGCCGAGGCCGCGCCCTACCGGGTCGAGAACCCGCCGCCCGAGCTGGAGCAGGCGTTCGTCACGATCCGGGAGAACGCGGTCGCCGCGCTGACCGAGCTGCGGCGCATACTCGGCGTCGTGCGGGCCGAGGACTACGAGGCACCGGACGCCCCGCAGCCGACCCTCGCCGACCTCGACGGGCTGGTGGGCAACGTCCGCGACGCCGGGCTGACCGTGGACAGCACCGTCACCGGTGCCGTCCGGGAGCTTCCGCAGGGTGTGGAGCTGTCGGCGTACCGGATCGTCCAGGAGGCGCTCAGCAACGTACTGCGGCACGCGCCGGGGGCGGCCGCCAAGGTCGAGGTGTCGTACGTGCTGGGCGGGCTCGGCCTGCGGGTCGTCAACGGCCCGGCGCGCGGGCTGGTCAAGCCGTCGCCGGGGGCCGGGCACGGGATCACCGGCATGCGGGAACGGGTGGCGATGCTGAACGGCGAGATGACGGCCGGGCCCACGGCGGACGGCGGCTACGAGGTCGCCGCGTTCCTCCCCGTCGCGAGCGTGGCGACCGTCGCCCCGGCCGCCCCCGCACGGTCCTCCGGGCCCGCCGGGTCCACCGGGTCCACCGGGTCCACCGGGCCCGCCGGATCCGCCACCGGGGCAGCGGAGGGCGGGGCATGACCATCCGGGTACTGATCGTCGACGACCAGATCATGGTCCGTGAGGGATTCTCCGTCCTGCTGAACGCGATGCCGGACATCGAGGTCGTCGGGGAGGCCGTGAACGGCCGCGAGGCGGTCGTCCAGGTCGCCGCCCTGCGGCCGGACGTCGTCCTGATGGACATCCGGATGCCGGAGCTGAACGGCATCGACGCCACCCGGGAGATCGTCGCGGCGGACAGCGAGGCGAAGGTGCTGGTGCTGACCACCTTCGACCTGGACGAGTACGTGTACCAGGCGCTGCGCGCCGGTGCCTCCGGCTTCCTGCTGAAGGACGCCTCCGCCCGGCAGCTCGCGGAGGGCGTAAGGGTGGTGGCGGCCGGCGAGGCGCTGCTGGCGCCGACCGTCACCAAGCGTCTGATCACGGAGTTCGCTAAGGCGGCGGAGTCCCCGCGCCCGCCGGCGCTGGCCCAGATCGGCGACCTGACCGAACGGGAGACGGAGGTGCTGGTGCTGATCGCCCAGGGCCTGTCCAACTCCGAGATCGCCTCGCACCTCGTGGTCGCCGAGTCCACGATCAAGACCCACGTCAGCCGCGTCCTGGTCAAGCTGGGCCTGCGCGACAGGACGCAGGCGGCCGTGTTCGCCTATGAGGCACGGCTGGTGACGCCGGGGTAGATCGGCTCCCCGGGCGGCCGGTAGCGTCCGCCCATGGACGCCGTCTTCGATCCGTGGAACCCGGACTTCGTCGCCGACCCGTACCCCGCCTACGCCGAGCTGCGGGCACGCGGCCGGGTGCACCGGTTCGAGCCGACGGGCCAGTGGCTGGTGCCGGGCCACGCCGATGTGTCGGCCCTGCTGCGGGACCGGCGGCTGGGCCGGACGTATCTGCACCGCTTCACCCACGAGGAGTTCGGGCGGACGCCTCCGCCCGCCGCGCACGAGCCGTTCCACGTCCTCAACGACCACGGGATGCTCGACCTGGAGGCACCCGACCACACCCGGATCCGGCGCCTGGTGTCGAAGGCGTTCACGCCCCGGAGGGTCGAGCGGCTGGTGCCGGTCGTGGAACGGCTGGCCCGTGAGCTGGTCGACGGGCTGCTCGCGGCGGGCGGGGGCGATCTGCTCGCCGATGTCGCCGAGCCGCTGCCGGTCGCGGTCATCGCGGAGACGCTCGGCATCCCGGTGTCCGACCGGGCGCTGCTGCGGCCCTGGTCGGCGGCGATCTGCGGGATGTTCGAGCTGAACCCGGACGAGGAGACCGCGCGCCGCGCCGTCACCGCCTCGGTGGAGTTCTCCGCGTACCTGCGGGCGCTGATCGCCGAGCGCCGGACACGGCCCGGCGACGATCTGGTCTCGGCGCTGATCGCGGCCCACGACGAGGGGGACCGGCTCAGTGAGCAGGAGATGATCTCCACCTGCGTCCTGCTGCTGAACGCGGGCCACGAGGCGACCGTCAACACCACCGCCAACGGATGGTGGACCCTCTTCCGCAACCCCGGGCAGCTCGCCGCGCTGCGGGCCGGACAGGCCGCGTTGTCCACAGCTGTGGAGGAACTGCTGCGGTACGACACCCCGCTCCAGATGTTCGAGCGGTGGGTCCTGGACGACATCGAGATCGGCGGGACGGTCGTCCCGCGCGGCTCCGAGGTGGCCCTGCTCCTCGGCTCGGCCAACCGGGACCCGGCCCGCTTCGAACGCCCCGACGAACTGGACCTCTCCCGGGCGCGGAACCCGCACCTCACCTTCGGCGCGGGGCTCCACTACTGCCTGGGCGCCCCGCTCGCCCGGGTCGAGCTGGCCGCGTCCTTCGGCGAGCTGCTGCGCCGGGCCCCGACGCTCGGGCCGGTGGCGGAGCCCCGGTGGCAGCCCGGCTATGTGATCCGGGGACTGAAGGAGCTGCTGGTCGAGGTGTGAGCCCCGCCGCCCCGCCGCCCCGGGCCCCGGGCCCCGGGCCCCGGGCCCCGGACCCCGGCGCCCCGGCGCCCCGGACCTTGGCGCAGGTCCCCGCCGCGGGCGCTCAGGCCGTCATGTCCCGCCGCCGGAGGGCGGCCAGGCCGGCCGCCACGAGTGCCACCGCCAGGGAGGTCAGCAGCAGCGCGGGGGCCCACACCATCTCCGCGCCCGGCAGGTTCGGCAGATGCCCGAAGGGCGACAGGTTCAGCACCGCTCGCGGCAGATCCAGCGCCGGGCCGATCCAGCCCAGGGCCAGCGCCGACCCGGCCACGCCCCACGCGGCCGGCGCCGCCTTCGGGGCGGCCCCGTGCAGCAGGACCGCGAGACCGCCGAGCACCCAGACCGCCGGGAGCCGGCCGAGCGCGGCGCCCAGGATCGGGCCGGGGTCCTGCCCGTACGAGAGGGAGAGCCCGGCCGCCGCCGCGACCATGATCACGACGGCGCCGCCGAACGCGACGACCAGATGGCCCGCCGCCCAGCGCAGCCGGCCGACCGCGTTCGCCAGGACGGGTTCGGCGCGCTGGGAGGTCTCCTCGCCGTGCAGCCGCAGCACCGAACCGACGACGTACAGCCCGGCCACCATCCCGAACATGCCGACCATGGTGGCGAGGAACGCGTCGGTCAGACCGGTCCGGCCGCCCATCCGCTCGACGATCTCCCTGGTCCGCTCGTTGTCTCCGACCAGGTCCGCCGCGCCCTCGGCCATGCCGCCGAAGGCGAGTCCGGCGACCAGGAAGCCGAGGGCCCAGCCGAGCAGCGCCCCGCGCTGGAGCCGCAGGGCCAGGGCCCCGGCCGTCGCCAGCCGGCCCTCGGCGGGCCCCGGCCGGGCGGGCAGGAAACTCATCGCGACATCGCGCCGCCCGGCCAGCGCGTACGCCACCGCGGCCTGCACTCCGGCCACCACCGTCATCAGCGCCACCACCCACCAGCGCTCGCCGGCGAAGGCGCGCACGTTCTCGGCCCAGCCGAGGGGCGACAGCCAGGTGAGGACCGACGAGCCGGCGGCCCCGGTTCCCCCCGGGGCGTCCCCGGCCGGCCCCGCGTCGCCCGCGGCCCGCAGGACGAACGCGAGCCCGAGCACCGCGGCCGTCATGCCCTTGGCGAGCCGCGCGCTCTCGGAGAGCTGCGCGGCGATCGCCGCCGTCGTGGCGAAGACCATGCCGGTCCCGCCGACGGCGAGACCCAGAGCGAGTGCCCCCTCCGCACCCCGGCCGGCCAGACCGGCGAGGACGACGAGCGCGATGCCGGCGTTGGCGACCAGGGCGGTGAGCAGCGCCGCGGTCAGTGGCGCGCGGCGGCCCACCACGGCGGCCGAGAGCATCTCCTGGCGGCCGGTCTCCTCTTCCTCCCGGGTGTGCCGGACGACGACGATCAGGCTCATCACGGCGGCCAGCACCGCCATGAGGGTGCCGTACCGCCAGGCGGCGAGCGCGCCGGCCGAGTCGCCGAACACCGGCCCGTAGAGCGACCTCATCGAGCTGTTGGCGGTCATCGTGGCGGCGGCCTCGGCGCGCTGGGCGGGCGTGGGGTACAGGGCGTCCAGGGAACTCGTCCCCCCTGCGGCCAGGGCGCCCACGACCAGGACCCAGACGGGCAGCACGAGCCGGTCGCGGCGCAGGGACAGCCGGGTCAGGGCGGCGGTCCCGGCGAGGGGGAGGGAGAGCGTGCTCATCGCGCGACCGCCTCGTCCGCCGTGTAGTGACGCAGGAAGAGCTCCTCCAGGGTGGGCGGGGTGCTGGTCAGCGACCGCACGCCGGACGAGGTGAGGGAGCGCAGCACCGCGTCCAGTTCGCCGGTGTCCACCTGGAGCCTGACCCGGTTGCCCCGGACGTCGAGGTCGTGGACGCCGGGCAGGCGGGCCAGCCCGCCGGGCGGCCCGGCCAGTTCGGCGGTGACGCTGGTGCGGGTGAGGTGACGCAGGTCGGCCAGGGAGCCGGACTCGACCGTCCGGCCCCGCCGGATGATGCTGACCCGGTCGCACAGGGCCTCGACCTCGCTCAGCACGTGGCTGGAGAGCAGCACGGTCCGCCCCCGGTCGCGTTCCTCGGCGACGCACTGCTGGAAGACCTCTTCCATCAGAGGGTCGAGGCCACTCGTCGGCTCGTCCAGGATCAGCAGGTCGACGTCCGAGGCGAAGGCCGCGACGAGGGCGACCTTCTGGCGGTTGCCCTTGGAGTAGGTCCGGCCCTTCTTCGTCGGGTCGAGCTCGAACCGCTCGGTCAGCCGTGCGCGCCGCGTCCGGTCGAGGCCGCCGCGCAGCCTGCCGTACAGGTCGATGACCTCGCCGCCGGACAGGTTGCGCCACAGGCTCACGTCCCCCGGCACGTACGCCACGCGGCGGTGCAGTGCGACGGCGTCGTGCCAGGGGTCCCGGCCGAGGAGCCGGGCGGTGCCGGAGCCGGCGCGCAGGAGTCCGAGCAGGATCCGGATGGTGGTGGACTTGCCGGCGCCGTTGGGGCCGAGGAAGCCGTGGACCTCGCCGGTCTCGACCGTCAGGTCGAGGCCGTCCAGCGCACGCGTCCGCCCGAACGTCTTGTGCAGCCCGGATACGTCGACAGCGACGTTTGCCTTCGTCATGTTTCAGAACGTACGCGGAATTCAGAAACTTGTGAAGTTAAGGAACCGTATAAAGTCGGGGGGTGCGGCGGACGACGGGAGACGATGAGGGCATGGCGACGAACGGGCACGCCGGGGGCGGCCGCGAGGACCGGGAGGGGCCGGACGCGGGGGCCGGGCGGGACGGCGGCGGCGGGCGGGGCGAGCGCGACGAGCAGGCGGTCGGCCGCTTCGTGGAGCGTTTCGCCGGCGAGCTGACCGCGGCCGGAATGCAGCGCATGGCCGCCCGTGTCTTCACCGCCCTGCTCGCCTCCGAGGACGCCGCGATGACCTCGGCCGAGCTCGCCGAGCAGCTCCGGATCAGCCCGGCCGCCGTCTCCGGCGCCATCCAGTACCTGACCCAGGTCAACATGGTCAGCCGCGAGCGCGACCCGGGCTCCCGCCGGGACCGCTACGTCCTGCACAACGAGCTCTGGTACGAGACCTTCGCCCGCCGTGACCAGGTCCTCTCCCGCTGGGGGAACACCTTGCGGGACGGCGCGGAGACACTGGGGGAGAACACGGCGGCGGGGACGCGGGTCGCGGAGACGGCCGAGTTCTTCGAGTTCCTCCAGACGGAGATCGTCGCGATGATGGACCGCTGGCGGGAGCACCGGGCGGCGCGGGACGCGTCCTGATCCGGGGGCCCGGGGGCCCGGGGGCCCGGGGGCCCGGGGCCCGTGCGGCCGGCGCCCGGCCTCAGCGGCCCGCCGGCCGCACCGGGACCATCAGGGACCAGGCCGACGGCAGGACCGTCCACGTACGCGTCCACACCGGGCCCGTCACCAGGGCGTCGGCCCGGTAGCGGAACGAGGTGCCCGAGATCGTGACCGCCGACGCGTCCACCCGTACCGGGGCGGCGGCGCGGGGGCGTACGACCACCTCGGCGACCCCGCCGCGCGAGATCACCGTGACGCCCTCCACCGGGTCGTCCAGGTCGCTCAGCAGGGTCCCGTCCGCCTCCACCCGCAGCCGGTGGGTGCGTATCGCGGGCACGGTGGGGGCGGGCCGGACCAGGGTGCGCACCAGCGACCGGCAGGTGTCCCACACGGTCGGCGGTTCCACCGCCGACAGGGGCGAGGGGCCCGCCGGAACCCGCAGACCGCCCACCACCACGCCGTCGCTGTCGTCGACCAGCAGGTCCAGCCGCCGTTCCCCGCCGTCCAGCACGGCCCGCGCGGCCGCCACCGCGTCCGGCGGCACACCGAGCGACCGGGCCAGCTCCACCGAGCCGCGCGGCCCCACCGGGACCAGCGACACGGCGCCGTCGGACAGCTCCCGGTCACGGTGCAGCTGGGCCACCGCCCGCAGCAGAGCCCGGTCGTCGCCTATGACGACCGGACGGCGCGAGCCGCGTCGCGCGAGAGCCCGGGAGAACTCCTCCGGGCTGTCCGGAAGACACACCTTCACCGCCGCTCCGGCACACAGCACGTCCTTCGCGATCCTCACGGACTCGCCGTCGCAGCGGCGCGCGACCGGGTCGATGACCACCATCAGCTGGTCGGGAGCCGACACCTCGGTCCTTCCTCGGGTAGCATCTTTGTGCAAGAGCCCCTTGCGCTATTGCGCCAGGGGCTTCGTCTATTCCGGGGCACCCGGTTCGACGGCTCAGGTTGTGTCGTACAGCGACGTACGACGTTTGTACTGCCTTTGGCCTTGGACATGCCCCGCCCGGAAGGGGTGTACGCCTGTGCCCGCACTTGTGCTGCTCGGTGCTCAGTGGGGTGACGAGGGCAAGGGAAAGGCCACCGACCTCCTCGGTGGATCTGTTGACTATGTGGTGCGATACCAGGGCGGCAACAACGCCGGCCACACGGTCGTCGTGGGCGACCAGAAGTACGCGCTGCATCTTCTCCCTTCCGGAATCCTCTCGCCGGGGTGCACCCCGGTGATCGGAAACGGTGTCGTCGTCGACCCGGCGGTCCTGCTCTCCGAGCTGAGCGGACTGAACGAGCGCGGCGTCGACACGTCGAAGCTGCTGATCAGCGGTAACGCGCATCTCATCACGCCGTACAACGTCACGCTCGACAAGGTGACGGAACGGTTCCTCGGCAAGCGCAAGATCGGCACGACCGGCCGGGGCATCGGCCCGACGTACGCCGACAAGATCAACCGCGTCGGCATCCGCGTCCAGGACCTCTACGACGAGTCCATCCTGGAGCAGAAGGTCGAGGCGGCCCTGGAGCAGAAGAACCAGCTCCTCGCCAAGGTCTTCAACCGCCGCGCGATCGAGGCCGGCAAGATCGTCGAGGAGATGCTCCAGTACGCGGAGCAGATCCGGCCGTTCGTCGCCGACACCACGCTGATCCTCAACGACGCCATCGACGAGGGCAAGGTCGTCCTCTTCGAGGGCGGTCAGGGCACGCTGCTCGACGTCGACCACGGCACGTACCCCTTCGTCACCTCCTCCAACCCGACCGCGGGCGGCGCCTGCACCGGCGCCGGAGTGGGCCCGACGAAGATCAGCCGGGTCATCGGCATCCTCAAGGCCTACACGACCCGTGTCGGCGCGGGCCCGTTCCCGACGGAGCTCTTCGACGAGGACGGCGAGGCGCTGCGCCGGATCGGCGGCGAGCGGGGCGTCACCACCGGCCGCGACCGCCGCTGCGGCTGGTTCGACGCGGTCATCGCCCGTTACGCGACCCGGGTCAACGGTCTGACCGACTTCTTCCTCACCAAGCTGGACGTGCTGACCGGCTGGGAGCAGATCCCGGTCTGCGTCGCGTACGAGATCGACGGCAAGCGCGTCGAGGAGCTGCCCTACTCCCAGACGGACTTCCACCACGCGAAGCCGGTCTACGAGTACCTGCCGGGCTGGTCCGAGGACATCTCCAAGGCGAAGACCTTCTCCGACCTGCCGAAGAACGCGCAGGCGTACGTGAAGGCGCTGGAGGAGATGTCGGGCGCCCCGATCTCCGCGATCGGCGTCGGCCCCGGCCGCACCGAGACGATCGAGATCAACTCCTTCCTCTAGGAGCCGGGTTCACGAAGGCGGCCGGTGGTCTCACGACCACCGGCCGCCTTCGTGCGAACTAGGGTGGGTGCGAGGGGCGGAACGCGTTTCCGCACGTCCATCGGTCCATGGGGAGCCGTCATGCCCGTCAGGAAGCCGCCCACCGCCAGGCAGCGGCGGCTTGGAGCCGAGCTCCGGCGCATGCGCGAGCAGGTGGGGATGTCCGCCACCGAGGCCGCCGCGTTGCACCGCGTGGACAAGACCGCCATCAGCAACACCGAGTCCGCCCGCTTCGGGGTCAGTGCCGATCGGGTACGGGTCTGGGCGGCCAACTACGCCTGTCCCGACCAGGCGTACGTGGATGCCCTGGCCGCCATGGCCCGGGAGCGGGCGGTACCCAACTGGTGGGACGAGTTCCGCGACTCCATCGCCACGTCCATGCTGGACCTTGCCGAGCTGGAACACCATGCCGCAGCCCTGCGGCACGTGCAGATCACACACCTGCCCGGTCTGTTGCAGCAGGCGGATTACGCCCGGGCGGTCTTCGGGGAGGCCATGCCGCCGCTGACCCCTGAGGCCATGGCGTTGCAGGTGGAGTTCCGGATGCGACGACGGACAGTGCTCGACCGTCCGAATCCTCCACCGTGCACGTTTCTCCTGCACGAGGCGGCGCTGCGCATGCTGTTCGGCGACCGTGCCGTGATGCGTCGCCAGCTGGAGCATGTACTTGTCCACGCGGAACGGGAGTCGGTGACCCTGCGCGTCATTCCCTTCTCGGCCGGTGGCTTCCCCAGCGCGGCCAGTGCGACCCTGTACGCCAGCGGGCCGGTGCGGCAGCTCGATACCGTACAGATCGATGTACCGAACGGCCTCGCGTTCCTGGACTCGTCAACCCACCTGACCAACTACCAGGCCGTTTTCGGTCGTATGGAGACGAGAGCTCTGGACCCGAGGAGTTCGCGTGACTTCATTCGCACCGTGCTGCACGAATTGTGAAGGCGTGAGGGTCGTGGACATTGAGTGGCGCAAGTCGTCCTTCTCCGGGGAGGGGGGCAACTGCATCGAGCTGGCGCTGGTGGACGGCGAGGTGCTGGTCAGGGAGAGCGACGATCCAGGAGTGATCGTCCGGACCTCACCGGCCAAGCTGCGAGCCTTCCTCGACGGCGCCAGGGCCGGAGAGTTCGACGACTTCGTCTGACGGGCGTCATATCGGAATATGCCAGCACGGACCAATTCGGCATCAATGTTGATGCGCTGGCTACGTTGCGTCTAGTCTGGGGTAGCACACCGTAGCTGGACGAGCACGGTGTGGCACAAGACGCCCCGGCGGTGTCAGCAGCACCCCGGGGCATGGCCAACGGCTCAACCCAGGAGCGTCAGCATGTCCCACCGTATCCGGCCGGACCTCGTGCGCGCGGTCGTGCGCCCGGTTCTCCGGCTCGCCGTGTTCGTCCGGCGTGTGTTCCGGCCCTTCCGGGCCCCGTGCGGACCCGTGCCGTCCGCGCCGCCGGCGCCGGCGCCGGCCGTGGAGGCGCCCGTCCCCGGCCTGGCTCCGGTGTCGCCGCTCCACTGCCCGGGCCGGCGCGTCCACCCGTATCCCGTCTCGCATGAGCGGTACGGCCGGCGGGTTGCCCTCGCCCGCGCGCTCGACGGGATCGGCATCGGGCCCTGGGCCATCCATCGCCGTACCGTCGGTGTGCCGCTGGGGGTGGCGGTCTGATGGGCGCGTTCCAGGTGCTGGTGAGCCGTGTGCCCGGAAAGCCCGTGCGGCGCGAGGCCGACGGGTCGATCGCCATCGACCTCTGGCTCCGTCGTGAAGGCGCCTTCGAGTCCGATGCCGCACTGCGTCTCTCCCCGGCCGAGGCGGAGGTGCTGCACGCCCAGCTCTGCTACGCCCTGGACGACACGACCGCCGAGCTGATCATTCCGCCCTCCGACGTGCCGGACTGCCGCAAGGCGGTCCTCACGCCCCGGCGGCCGTGACGGCCGGTCTCCCGACGCGCGCGCCCTCCAGCCCTGTTGGAGGGCGCGGACGCGTCCGTCGGCAAGTTTGGTCTAGACCTTGACAGGTTCAGACCATTCGCGTTTTGGTATGGACCATCCCCCATCGAAGGGCTGTCTCTCCATGCTTCGACGTCTGCTGACACTTTTCGCCGCGCTCTCCACGGCCATCGGGCTCGCCGTGTTCCTCCCCGCCTCCGCGTCCGCCGCCGACTGCGCGTCCGCCTGGAGTAGTTCCACCGTCTACACGGGCGGCAAGACCGCCTCGTACAACGGCCACAACTGGCTGGCGAAGTGGTGGACCCAGAACGAGCGGCCCGGTGCGGCCGATGTCTGGTCCGACCAGGGCACCTGCGGTGGCGGCACCGGCCCCGGGCCCTCGCCCGACTTCGTGGTGAGCGAGGCGCAGTTCAACCAGATGTTCCCGAACCGGAACGCGTTCTACACGTACAGCGGCCTGACGGCGGCGCTGAGCGCCTACCCGGGCTTCGCCAAGACCGGCAGCGACACGGTGAAGAAGCAGGAGGCCGCGGCCTTCCTCGCCAACGTCAACCACGAGACGGGCGGCCTGGTCCACATCGTCGAGCAGAACACCGCCAACTACC